>CAISPV010000010.1 GCA_903887485.1 uncultured Desulfobulbaceae bacterium
TCCTTGGGGCTGCCTTTGACCATATCCAGAACCTGACCAAACCAGTCAGGATCCTCCCGATGTTTAGGAAGGTTGAGCCCCAGGGTCTTGGCAAAGCCGGTAAACTCCTGCACCTTTATGGGATCAGGCCGCTCATGGATCCGGTAAAGCGCATTCACCGAGTGCTCGGTAAAGGTCTCGGCCACCGCCTCATTGGCCGAAAGCATGAACTGCTCAATGATCTGATGGGCAAAGTTCCGTTCGGCCCTGCCGATGGTGCTTATTCTGCCGGTATCGTCAAGACCGATATCCGGTTCCGGCAGGGTAAATCCGATGGCCCCCCGATCTTTACGGAGCTGCTGGAGGATTATCGCCAGCTCACCTGCCCACTTGAGAGGCGTGAGGAAGGGTTTGTGCTCACGGCGCACCTCCTGGTTGTTATCGATGAGGATCTGCCGAACCGTGGTATAGGTAAAGCGTTTGTGGCTACGGATAATGGACTTGATAAAGCGCTTCTTGGCGGTGTTTCCCTGCCGGTCGAAATCAAGAATGGCGGTAAAGGCCAGTCGATCCTGATCGGGAATCAGACTGCACAGATTGTTGGAGATCTTCTCCGGCAGCATGGGGATAACCCTGCCGGGGAAATAAATGGAGGTGCCCCGCTCATAGGCATCCTTATCAAGGGCGGTTCCTGGTCGCACGAAGTGGCTGACATCGGCAATGGAGACATAGAGCCGGAACCCCTTTTTCGTCTTTAAAACGGCCACAGCATCGTCAAAGTCTTTGGCTGTTTCTCCGTCTATGGTGACATGCAGAATCTCCCGTAGATCTTCCCGGCCTTTCGTCTCGGAAATCTCTTCCGGCAGTTGCGCCGCCTCCTGCCTGGCCTGTTCGCTAAAGCTATGGGGTAGTTTAAATTTCTCAATCACCAACCGCATCTGGACATCAATCGAATCCGGGTCGCCAAGGACTTCGATGATCTTGCCCCGGAGATTGCCACTATCTTCAGTAGCGTCAGCACCATCCGCAAGCTCAACGATAACAGCATCTCCCGCCTTTACATCCTCAGGGACAGTGCCATCAATAACAACGGAAAAAGGAAAACGGGGATCTTCAGGGATTACCCGGACCTTATTCTGCTCAAAAGAGATAAATCCGGCCAGACGATTGGAACCTCGCACCAGGATGCTGATCACTTCCGCCTCAGGACGGCCATCTTGACGGACCTTGTTGACTCGGATAAGGACCGTATCACCATGACGGGCAGAACCCATACGAAAGGCCTCAACCGCAGGATCCCGGGTATAAACGACACCACCAGCCCTGACAGAAAGCCCGGTGACAAAACCAAAACCGCGCGGGTTTTGCTCAAGAACTCCTGTGGCCAGGTTGTTTTGCTTGCCGAGCGAAAAACGATCCTTACTGGTATGATTCAGGATTTTTTGTTCAACCAGCGCTGCAAGGAGTACGGCCAATTCCTTCTGCGCACCTTTTTCAAGCTCGAGCTCCGCAACGATATCAGCTTGCGAAACAGCATGTTCACTACGATACACACACGCCAGAACGTCGCGCTCCAGTGAATTATCTTGTCGTGGTGATTCCCGGTCAGATTGAGTACCATGCCGCCTGTCTGCCGGCTTTCTCGGAAAATGTTTTCTTTTTTTTCTCATAACTGATATTTATTTTTCCCCTGACCGTTATTTTTTGGTAAGCTTATTTAATATTTCTCTTTTTAAAATTCGCTTCCATCCATAGCCTTCAACCTGACAACCAGAGCAATCAGGTATTTTTTATAATAGCACAGTCCTGACAGCGGGCAAAGGAATTAACAATCGTCTTCCCTTGCAGGTCACATCCGTTCTCAACAAATCAACTATAATAGACTGGGCCATATGCAATACAATATACCTTTTGATCTGGAAATATATCGCACCCAGATGCGGCAATTGCTCGGTGATGACCCGGCTGATGTCTTCTGGCGGGCCCTGGATTTTGCCATTGAGGCCCATAACGATCAATGGCGCCGCTCCGGCGATGCATACATTATGCATCCCTGCTCTGTCGCCAGAATTCTGGCTGACGAGATGGACATCACCCACCCGGAGATCCTGGCGGCCGCCCTGCTCCACGATACCGTGGAGGATGTCGAAGAAATCACCATTGGCTTTATCGGAGAAAAATTCGGCCATTATGTCGAGGCCATCGTCGAAGGCTGCACCAAGATCACCCAATTTACCGGGGACAAACAGACACATTCCAAGATGATCCATCGCAAGATCTTCTCCGGGGCCGCCTTACGCCCCGAGGTCATGCTGGTCAAACTGGCCGACAGGCTCCATAACCTGCGGACCCTCAGCGCCCTGCCCCAGCACAAAAGGCAGAAGATTGCCGACGAAACCATTGATATCTATGCCCCACTTGCCACCGTGCTTGGCTTGTTCAGCCTGAAACGTGAGATGTTCAATCTGGCTCTTTCCTATAAATTCCCCAAACAAAGCGCCAAACTTATCGGCCAGATCAAACAGATCGAACAAGAGCCGGTAGTATTCGACATTGTTCAACAACTCAGAAAGAAGGCCGAAGATGTCTGGTTCACCTGCAAGGTCACCGTCCGCCCCAAAGGACTCTGGGCCTATTATGATGCCACTAATCATATCTTGCGCAAACAGATAGATAATCCCGTTGAAATTCTTATTGTGGTTGAGAACGCTCCCGCCTGTTACCAGGCCCTGGGAATCCTGAATCAGATTTTTCCACCCATCCCCCGAACGATCCGCGACTTTATCGCCAGCCCCAAGGACACAGGCTATCAGTCCCTGCATGCCAAAGCCAATATCAAAGGAAGAAAATTTCTCTTCAAGATTCGCACCGAGGATATGACTCGTAGGGCGCAACGTGGCCTATTTAAAGGCTGGAGTTCACAAAGCTCTAACCAGCGCCGATTTATCCGTGAGATCCAGGAGTTGTTTGACATTCTGGCCTCAAATGATTCCGTCTCCTACCGTGAGGTTATTGCGGCCAGCGGCAAAAAGGAGATCTCCACCTTTACCCCCCAAGGTGACTTAAAACATCTTCCTGTCAACTCCACCGTCCTTGATTTTGCCTTCCACGTCCACACCGATATCGGACACAGTTGCCTTGGCGCCATGATTGGCAGTAAACGGGGGGCGATTGATACTGTTTTAGAGGACGGGGACACGGTACGTATTATCCGGGCTGACCACCCAATCTACTTTGACCTGAAAATGCTTGAGCTCTGCCAGACACCCCGGGCCCGCTCCGAACTGTCAAAAACATTTAAGATTAGAAGTCAGCAGGTTGCCCAGGAGATTGGACTTTCAGTGGTCAGCCAGGAGATGCCACGTTATGGCCTACCGGTTGATCTCCTGGACCGGCCGGATTTCAAGCAGATACTTGAACATTTCTCTCTGAAAAGCCTTGGGGAACTCTATGTTCAAATTGGTGAGGGCAGATTGCGATTACCCACATTTATCGAACGTATCAAAACCGTGTTCTACGCCGGAAACTCTCCCCTTGTCCGGCCAACCGGGGCCTTTAATACCATAGAGCTCACTACTCTTGATCCGGCATTTGTCAAGATATCAGCCTGCTGCAAACCAAGCCCTACTGACGCCCGGCTCTATGGCCTGCTCAGCGAGCGAGGATTATCCGTACACAGCATGAATTGCCCGAAACTGCAAACAATTGAGTTCCAGCGAGAGGATATCGTCTATGTACGGTGGAAGCAAAAAGAGACCTTTGTCGCCCAAAAACAGACCCTGGTCATCATGGCCGCCACCCGTCAGAAGATGATGATGTACGCCGGCGTAGCCCCGGCAGAAATGAAAATCCTTGACCTGATAGCACTCTCTAAATCCCCTACCCCAACTCCTGCCTGGGAGCTGATTTTCGAAGTCCCCAGCCTCTATGACCTGCGGCAGATATTAAAACATTTTGACAAATCAGGCCTGCCCTATGAGTTTGCCCTTGAATTTTAACAACTGCTCAATTTCAAGCAAAATCTCTGTTTTTTGGACACATATAAGAACTGACAAGAACAGGCAGAACTTGACATTTCCTTATTGAAACACAAGGACAAGCAAACTATATTCGTTTACTGATTATTGTACTCTTAACAACACATTCGGGGAGTGGCTCAGTCTGGTAGAGCGCGGCGTTCGGGACGCCGAGGTCGGAGGTTCGAATCCTCTCTTCCCGACCACTCGCAATGTTAGTATCTGAAATTACCAATAGTTTTTTTATTTCAACAACCTTTTTCTTCGAACGGTACAAACCAACGGTACAAAGAAGACAGAGGTTTTTTTCTCACCACAGCCAACATCAACGATGACATTTCCGGTGACATACCGGAAAAAAACTTCATCACGATAATCCCAATAGCGTACGCCGATGCCTCCTTTAAGCATACTGCTCTCGCTGACAAATCATCCCATCCTTGTCAAGTCAATTGTCAAATACCTCCGTGGTGATCAGTTTTTGCTTTTATTGCTGTACTCTCTTTGTCTGTATAAAAGGTTCAGATTCTCTTTTGCCTGCTGGTATCCCGGTTCCAACCTGAGGGTCTCTGTAAAAAGCCTCTCAGCTTCGGTGAAATTTCCTTTCATGGCAAAAATAGCACCCAGGTTATTCATGGTTATATAATTAAGGCGGTCTGTTTTATCCAGTTCAAGTGCTTTCGTAAAACATGTTCCCGCCTCATCCAGCCTGTTTTGTGACATCAGCATCTTGCCCTTGTTTATAAGCAATTTTGCCATGTTTTGTGGTTCGTCTTCTTTATCAAGAATGGTATCCAGATACTCAAGGGCAGCATCAATTCCCTTGGTATACTGCAGGGCTGTCACCATGTTGACAGCAACGCCCTTGTCGGCCTTAAAAGAGAGTTTGTCTTTGTCTTGAAGCTTGAGGGAATGATCAAGTACAGTGTAGGCTTCCTGGTATTTTTGCTCGATAAGCAGATGCTTGCCAAGCTCTCCCAGTGCCCGATAATTGTTGGGATCATTCTTCACACAATCTGTCCAGAACCCCATCGGAGTTCTCCATACATTGTTTCGTTGCCAGGTTGTCACGCCAAGGGTCAGAAAAAGCATCGCTGCAATGGCGATCGAGATTTTTATGTTCAGGTACTTGGGTACAATAACGGTCAGAATCCATGCCACCAGCAAACAGAGACCGAAGTCAGGCAGATAGGCGCGGTGTTCAAAGAAGAGATCCCTGATAGGGATAAAGCCTGATTCTACCAGGTGGGTGATATAGTAAAAGATGATAGCAAAGGCAAGAATCGGCAGACGCCTGAAAAACGCGACAGCAAATGCAATAACCAAACCATGGGCAGCCATGGCAACCATGATGAGAGGGGTGATACTCTGGTAAAGTGGAGACCAGTAGTCCAGATGCAGCCCTTTGGGCCAGAAAAAGAGAGCGATATATTGCCAGAGCAGAGGTATCTGGCTGATGAAATAATCCCCCCTTGATATCTGTTCTGTCTCCTTGGTCAGCCGGTCAAGAGCTGCAAGAGAAAACGGATCATAGCCGAGCAGCTGAGAGCAGAACAGCCAGAAGCCCAATAAGATGCCGGCAGTGATCAACATGGATGTTATAAGTTTCCCGGCTTTCGTCTGGAAGAGTATTGCTTCCATAGCCAGGATGGCGAGAGGGAGAGTGATGGTGTTTTGTTTGGTAAAAAAGGCCATAAGGCCGAATATTCCACAAGCAACCAGCAGTCGAGCTTTTAGAGAATGGTTCGAACTGAGCCGGGCCCAGACATACGAGGCAAGAGAAGCCAGGTAAAATGCTGCGGCCAGAGAGGTCAATCGCTGGACGATATACGTTACTGCCTGGGTTTGTAGAGGGTGAAGCAGAAAAATAAGGGCAGCAACAAAGGGTAGCCTGGAGATGTATTGTCCTACCTGTTGACGTTGCAGGGCTGGAGTCTTAATGATGCCCCGGCAAAAAATAAAAACAGCAAGTCCCGCCAGGAGATGGATTAAAATGTTTGTGATGTGATAACCGGCTGGCTGCAGTTGATGAAAAGAGTAATCGATGGCAAAGGAAAGAGTGCCTAAAATTCTGAGTGGAGCGTATTGCCACATCGCTTGGATGTCAAAGTTTCTGATGGCCGGATTGTCAATTACAGAGGAGTAGTCATCGAGATAAAAGGGGACATCCAGGGTGTGGCCGTAAAATAGTATGGTACTAAAGGCCAGGATAGTGAGTTGCAACCATGTTTTGTTAAGTGCATTCATGTTCTCTGCCGGAGTTTAGAGTTTTGTGATCCTTTAACGGTGTTGATTTCTTCTTCAAGAATGGCTAGTCGTTGCACCAGCCGGCGGATTTTTTGTTCCTGGCTGGAGCGGTCAAAATCCATATTGAGCATCTTTATCAGTATCAGCCCCACGCCGGAGACAATGACCAGAATAGGAGGGTAGCTGACGCCCAGTAATCCGGCCACCACATCAATATATTTAGGGAAAATTCCTGCAATCATAACCAGGGCTGCCACGACAAACCACCAGAGGGCATAACGGGTATGGAGGATATCTCTGCGGATAAGAAAGAGAATATTAAAGGCAATGATTATTGCTATAATGGTTGATGTATAATGATATGAAATCACGGTTTTCTCCCTGGTAAGAAATATGCACTTAAACCAACAGGTTCATCTGTAAGATTTTAGCAACAAAGTAGGCGATGAGTTTACGACGCCATCAATGTATCAGGTTACGGTACAGTACTGCTGTTTTTTCGGCTACGCTGTCTATATGAAAACGCTGTTTAAAGCTTAAACTGCCGGCTGCTCCCATTGTAGCACGAAGTTCGGGGTTATCCCGCAACTTAGTTAAACTCGCAGCTAGTTCCTGCACACTTCCGGGAGTAACGAGGAGCCCTGTTTTCCCATTTTCAACTACCCAGCCTACACCTGAACCGGGAATGTCGGAGGCCAGCAGCGGCGTGCCAAAACGCATGGCCTCTGGTAAAACCAGACCAAAGGCTTCAGTGCGTTCTACCGATGGAAGACAGAAACAGTCACAGCTTGCCAGTAGCGCGTGTAGTTTTATGTCCGGTAGTTTTCCTGCCAGTGAAATTTTATCACCTGCTCCCAGTGAGGCAATCAGGGCAGCCAGCTTATCGTGCTGATCTCCCTCACCCAGAATCAAGGCTCTACTGCCTTCCAACTTTTCCATGGCCCGGATCAGAATTTCATGCCCTTTATAATATGTCAGCCTGCCCACAGATAGTATTCTGAATTTGCTTGTTCCCCATAAATTTTCTGCCCAGACGCGCGTTTCTTTATCCGGGAGGGGTAGACGTTCCGGATCAATGCCTAGAGGAATCACATGGGCTTTATTTTTCCAGGGTTGCAGTGGTTTACTGCTGTTAAGGTACGGTGTGGAGGTTGCTATAATTGCCTTTGAGTTGGCCAGAAGTTTCTGTTCAAAAGGCCGATAAAAATTGTATGCAATCAGCATCCTTTTATCAATGCGTGAAGGAACAACGTCGGCGTGCCAGTGGATGATCCAGGGGATTTTCCGTGCCGCCGAAACAGCCAAGGCCCAGAAGGGTGAAACATTGGGCAGATGGATATGGAGAATTTGGGGACGAAATTCTTTGATTTTCCTGGATAACCATAAAGGAAAAGTAGGACTGACCGGTGTATAAAGAAGACTGCCCAGACAGGGAACCCGCCAGATTCTTTCGGCAGTATCAGCGGCGATACTTTCCTGTGTTGTCCCGCTGTTTCTGGATTTATGGGCATGAACCAGAGCCCCTGTCCGTACTCCGGATCTTTCTAGAGCCGGGAGAAGATCTCCGAGGAAATTCTCTATACCTCCGGCATAGGGTGGATAAAATTTACCGAGATGAAGAACCCGAAGCTGTTGGGTTTCCCCACAAAGATTACTCATGGCATTTCAGGTTGCTTCTCCGCTTTGTCTTGGCCAGACAGAGAATAATGGATTGGAACATATATTTTCCCACCATGAGCCAGGAATTGAAGATTCTCGATTTGTCATTTTCCCGGCATTCCATAATAACCGGCACTTCAACAATTCTTAGACCGGATGAACGCAACAGCAGTAATACGCCCAGATCCTGATAATCCAGCAGGGTAGCTTCTTTGGAGGCCAGCAGCTTTATGGCTTTATGGTTATAGATTCGCAGGCCGGAGGTAAGATCCTGATAGTTGAGACCGGTCAGCATACGGAAGAAGGCCCAGGCAATTTTTCTGCCTCTGCTGCCGCGCTCGGGACATGCGCCTATGACGACATCTGCCTCACCCTTAATAATTGGTTGCAGCATGGCGGGAACGGATTCCGGAAGATGCTGACCATCAGAATCCAGGGTGAGAATGCAGCGGTAGCCATTTTTCAGACCGTAGCGAATACCAGTCTGCATGGCCCCCCAGGAATTCAGATGGTAGGGCAAAGGCAGAATCCGTGCTCCAGCTTTCCTGGCACTCTTGATGGTCTGATCCGAGCTGCAATCATCCACCACGACAATATCTGAAGTTAGTATTTTCCTGGTTGCAGTAACAACTTTATCCACCGTATTTTCTTCATTCCAGGCAGGAATAACCACCAGTAACGGGCCGCATCCGGCGGCGGTCATGGTTGTGAAAATGTTTTCTGGCACGGTGTTGTTCATTAGTTGTCTTTTTTCAGATGCTTGCCTGTCATGAGCCTTGATGATTTCGCAACAATCTGATTTGTCAGATGGATTCATAGATAAGCGTAGACTTCAAAAAAACTTCATCTATTTTATTAATCGGGTATTCTAAGGTGAACCCTAAGTGCAAGGTACGCTATCTATTGAAATTTGTCTTTTTTTTTTTGTGGTAACTCCTTTTATTCACAACATATTCATACGTTCAAAACTCAGCATGGTGTCAGAATTTATTGGATTATTTTGAAAAAGAGTATGTTTTTTCAGGGGTTAATCACGTTATCGTGTGGGTGATATCGCCCATGCGGGGATAGGCCGGAGCCAGAAGTCTGCTCTTGCCACCGCCAATCCTCTCAAGCAAAGACCCTCGGTAAGTCCAATAAACGTCTCTTGCCAACAGTTTTGGGAACTTGTCTTGTTCGTGGTTTGACAGAGGCATGTCCATCATTGAAACGGCATTGAAATTGCATAAATTTATTCATTGTGTTTAGTTGAAATATTTGAAATCAATAGTGAAGATAGAGAAAAGGAAATGATGAAGAATCGGGATTATCTGTTATAGATAAAGAGTAGATGAGGAATAGTATAGGACAAAAACGTTTATCATTTTGGGAACATACTTTTGCTTTTATAGGGAGGAAAACCAGATTCCTGCAGCCCTCTTTTGTCCAGTTCGGGGCCCAATATCCGCCCAGGGAATGGAATCTTGCAAAAAACAGAACGCGTTCTGCGTTGCCAAATGATACTCCGAGAATTTCAATCGTTATCCCTTCATATAAGCAAGCCGCTTATCTTGAAAAAACGATTACAAGCCTGTTAAGTCAGGACTACCCGGCGTTGGAGCTTATCGTTGTTGACGGTGGCTCTGATGACGGTTCAAAAGAGATAATTGAAAAATACTCTGCGCACATAAAATGGTGGTGCAGTGAGCAGGATTCAGGACAAACAAATGCTCTCAACAGAGGCTTTGCGCAAAGCTCCGGTGAAATAATGGCCTGGTTGAATTCCGACGACATGCTTATGCCAGAAACGCTTAACCGTGTTGCAGCCTATTTTGCTCACTACCAAAATGTTGATGCTGTATATGGCCACCGGATTCTTATTGATGAGGAAGATAGAGACATCGGTCGTTGGATAGTGCCAAAGCATGACGATAAGGTCATGACATGGGCAGATTTCATCCCCCAGGAGACACTTTTCTGGAGAAGGTCGCTGTGGCAAAAAGCTGGCAAAAAACTTGATGAGTCTTTTAAGTTTGCCATGGACTGGGATCTTCTGCTGCGATTCCGGGATGCTGGTGCACGTTTTGTCAGGCTGCCTTACTTTCTTGGACTTTTTCGTGTCCATGCTGGGCAGAAGACATCTGCCCAGATCAATGATGTTGGTTTTGCTGAGATGCAAAGGTTGCGAAAAAGGTGCCTGGGCTATACTCCACATCTAGGCAGAAAAAGATTCGGTGAAGATAATTATTTAAAACAATATAGAGTGGCTTTGGGAACTGCTTTTTATTTGTTGAAAGCTCGAGTCTGTGAACTTTTATGGAAGGCGGGACTAATCAAATATGACTGAACCGTTGATTACCATAGCCGTTCCCTCTTTTAACCAGGGTCAGTTCCTCAATAAGGCATTGGAATCCATATTCTCTCAGGATATTCCTGTGGAGGTGTTTGTCCTTGATGGTGGTTCAAGAGATAATTCTGTGGAGATCATCAAAAAATGGGAATCGAAAATAACCTGGTGGCGGAGTGAACCGGATGATGGGCAGTCGGCTGCAATCAATGAAGGTATCGCAAAAGGCAAGGCTCCTTATGTCTGCTGGCTCAATTCAGATGATTATTTTTTGCCTGGTGGTTTGGGCATCCTCTGTAATACTTTGGAAGAGGCTCCACAAAGCCCAGCCGCATACGGTAAATGCCTGACCGCAAGACCGGATGGCAGCACTTTTGCCCACTATCTGACAGCTCCTTTCTGGCCGTGGCTGCTAGCGAATTATTGTTTCATCTGTCAGCCCGGAACCCTCATGCGAAGGAACGTATGGGAAAAAGTCAGCGGACTTGATGAAAACCTGCACATGGCCCTTGATTATGATTTATGGTGGCGAATTTATAAAGCGTATGGGAATTTCAGATATGTGAGGCAAGATGTTGCGGCAACCATTATGCATGGAGAGACAAAAACCGCATCACAGCGTAAGGCCCATTACACGGAAGCAATGGCGGTTGTCAAGAAACATACAGGACATATCCCGCTTAAGTGGTATTTAGCTTGGCCTTTTATGGTTAATTTGCGGCAGTTTTTACAGCAGCAAAAAAGATGACCTATGCTTTAAGACTTAATTTATAAGTAAAGTAGAATGTTGCTTAGAGGCGTGTAATGACCGTGAAGATCAAATCGTCACGTTTATTGTTGTTGTGTTTTTGAAAATAATTTTTTGAGAGAAAAAATGATTGTCTGGCTTGCTTCATATCCTAGATCCGGAAACACATTCATGCGGATTGCACTTCACTCTTTTTTGAAATGCGACACATACTCAATATACAATGACATGAAGGATATTGGTGCAAACAAGCAACTTTCCTCAGTCGTAGGGCATCATATTCTTAAGGAAGGGGACCTGGAAAGAATGGCTGCAGAGGATGAATATTATTTTGTAAAAACGCATCACCTCCCAGAAGATCTCCTTGCCAATTCAAAAATAATTTACCTCGTTCGTGATGGACGTGAGGCATCGTTGTCTCTTTCACGTTTTTCATCAAAATTTGAAAATGACCCATTGAGTTTTTCAGATGTGGTTGCAGGTAAACACGAATTTGGTGCTTGGCATGAACACATTGACAGATGGGCATCTGTAGGTTCTGAACGACCAGAGAATTTTTTTACAGTTAAATTTGAAGATCTCATTGGGTCTCCAGTTGAGCATGTGAACAAAGTTTTCTCTTTTTTGGGACTTGAAGCAAAAGAAGGTGTAATCCCGAATTTCAAACAATTGACATCGGTGAGCAGCAAGTTCTTTGCCAGTGGTAAGACGGACTCTTGGAGGAGTTCTATAACACGTAGTGAGCACTGCTTCTTTTGGTCTCGCAGTCATAAGCAAATGATAAAACTAGGCTATTTGAATGACATGCCGGAAGTTTTTGAAAACAGTTCTTTCGTGGAAGTCATCGAGTTGATAGATGATATGTACAATAGCTCAAAAGAGAGTTTTGAAACTACCCATGAGATCCGAAAAAGAGTTAGTGTTTTGGAGTTGGGTATCTCTACGGTGGAGAAACGAGCTGAGTGCCTAGGGATTGAGTTGGCTGCGGAGAGGAAAAGATCGGAGGGCCTAGAGAGTGAGTTGGCTGCGGAGAAGAAAAGATCGGAGGGCCTTGAGAGTGAGTTGGCTACGGTGGAGAAACGAGCCGAAGGTCTTGATGGAGACCTTGCAGCCGCCCAGAAACGAGCCGAGGTTCTTGATGAAGACCTTGCAGCCGCCGAGAAACGAGCCGAGGGTCTTGATGAAGACCTTGCAGCCGCCCAGAAACGAGCCGAGGTTCTTGATGAAGACCTTGCAGCCGCCGAGAAACGAGCCGAGGGTCTTGATGGAGACCTTGCGGCCGCCCAGAAACGAGCCGAGGGTCTTGATGAAGACCTTGCAACCACTCAGAAGCGAGCAAAGGGGCTTGATGATGAGCTGGCAGAAACGAGAAAGACAAATGACAAAGTGACAAGAAAGTTAAACGAGCAGCAACGTGTTAATGAAATTATCAGATATACGCTGGAGGAAGAAAGATCCGTTCCGCCACTTTTGCGAACCCTAAGACAACTTTTAAGCCTTCGACCCCTTACTAAAACATCTGTTTGTCCGCCTAAAGAAGAACAAGGGCCTCTGCCCTCTCTAAAAGAGGAGAAAAATAAACCAGAAGTTCTTCCTCGTGGCCAAGTTTCTATTGGTGATGGTGACACTATTGGTCCAAATCAACCACATATTATGTCGGGGTCTAACTGGGAACATTTGTCTTCAGCAATCCGTGAGGAAGTGGAGGCTGTAGGGGTTGAATTTGTTCCTGAACTAGAGTCAGCCGTTCTAGCCGGGAATAAACCACCTGTTGGGCAATGGACTGCAATAGCCCATGTGCCGTCAAGATTTCCAAAATGGATGATCAATACCGAAGTATATAAACCATTCACCAAAAATCTTTTTGCATCCACGGCTTGGAAAAGGGCAGGGAAGCGTTGCAAAGTAATTTTCACATACTCCGAAGATTATGCAGAATCTCTTGCTAGCCAGACAGAGATAAAAATCATCGCCCTGAAACATCCCTTGCCCAAGATAGCAAACAAATGGTCATGGGAAGCTTTTGAGGCCAATAAGAACAAGCAAATAATCCAGTCAGGCTGGTGGCTTGGTCGGATGCATGCCATTCATCTTTTACCGGAGTCGGATTACAGCAAATTGTGGATTCGTAATCCTGGACAGGGGATGGATACTGTTTTTGCTGCTGAGCGGGATCATCTGAAAGAGCGCATGATGTTTTTCGACCATATGGATAAATCTGTTACCGTTTCAGATGAATTGCCCCCGAGGGAGTATGAAAAACATCTTTGTGCAAATATTGCTTTTGTTCACTACTATGATGTCAGCTCTCCGGATCTCCTTTTGCACTGCATCGCCAGCCACACGCCTATCCTGATAAATGCACTTCCTGCTGTCAGGGAATATCTGGGCGATGACTATCCGCTTTATTATTACTTTTACAAGGATGCAGTGGATAAGGCTTCTGATTTTACCCTGGTGCGAAAAGCACATGAGTATTTAAACAAATTATCCCAGGAAATGAATGTAAATCCTGATGCTATCGCAAAGCAGGTCCGAAAGGCACTGGAGAATAAGTAAATGAAAATTTCCATCATAACCCCATCCTATAACAGCGCTGACACACTCGAGCAGGCCATCGAAAGCGTTCTGGAGCAGAAATGCAAAGACTTTGAGCACATAGTCGCGGACGGTGGCTCCACTGATGGGACTGTGGATATTCTCAAGAAATATCCCCATCTGAAGTGGATCAGCGAACCGGACAATGGCCAGGTAGATGCCATGCACAAGGCATTTGCCATGTCTAACGGTGTTATCATCGGCAATCTCAATGCCGATGATTATTATCTCCCTGGCGCGTTTAAAGCTGTCCTGCCGCATTTTAAGGCAGGCGAAAATTTTGTAATGGGAAAAGTGGAAGTGGTCGCTGAGCATAACCAGACCACATGGATCAACGACCCGGAGTTCGAGCTTGAAAAGATGCTCAAGCACTGGGCACCCAATGCCTTCTGTGTCAACCCGATTGGCTATTTCTACCGGCGCGAGGTACAGGAGTCCGTGCCCTTCAGCCTGGAGAATGATGACAAGCATGATCTTGAATTCCTGCTGGAGGCAGCCGCCAGGTATTCGATAAAAAAGATCAACACCGTGCTTGGTGTTTTCTCGCACGTCATGAAAGCTAAAACCTTTACCGAACAGATTCGGCCGAGCTACTGGTGCAGGGAAAACTTCGCTTTTTTAGATCATCTGGTTGCACAGATGCCTGCGGATTATCAAAAAAGTTTTCGTTTCGAACAGGAGCGTGGCTACCAACTGCGGCGAAAATGGACCATACAGGATGCCATTAGGCTTGGCCATGCCGAGGATTTGCTACATAGGGGCGAACTTTTTTTTCTTCCCGAAGATGAAAACGAATCCTGGTCCAGTCGTTGTGCATTTGTTGAGTTTGACAGGCCGGCGGCCAAGGGAGACTGGGTCATACCTGTGCTCACCATGGGCAAAGTGGCCAGCAGGGCTATCTGTAAGGCCTTGAAAGATCTTCCCGCAGAAATTCTTCCAGCTCAAGTCTACCATGCTCACCAAATCAACGAAGTTCTTATTGAAAAGTTTGCCCTTCCCTACGAAGTGCCGCACTCTCAGGCAGCAATAGGACTTGCATTAAATAAGGTTTTTTTCAACCATGGGGATACATTGCAATGGAAATTTATTGCCGGAGTGCGTGAGCTAATCGGAGGTGGGCTTTCTGGAGTTTTCGAAATTCATCAAGGTGAAGTAGAAGAAATGGAATCTGCAGTCTTGAATGTGGCGAATTATTACATTAGCCATTTTGACTTCCATTATAGAGATTCACTCGGAGTTGATGTGTTCAAATATGATTTCGACACTAAAAAAGGGTACACGATCATCAAACAAGGCAATGTAGAGGTCCTTGTTTACCGCTTTGAGGACTTACCGCGAATTTTCCCAATGGCAATAGAAGATTTCCTGGGTATTCCTGATGTAAAGCTTCCCAGTACGAACATCGCTTCTCAAAAGGATTACGCTGAAGCCTACCATCAAGCTAAAAAAGAAATTCGATTTGAAAAAAAAGTGTTAGACGAAATTTATTCAAGCAAGATGGTAAGGCATTTTTATACTGAGGAAGAAATTGATGGATTTTACCAAAAGTGGTGTAAGCAGAGTTCTGCAGATCCATCAATTAAAGCGGCTAGGGAAAAAAAATTATATAAAGTGCCAACATCAATTTCTATCTCTGAAAATTCGACATTGACCATTGCTGGCATTCCGATAGCTTCTTTTTCATACGCAAAAAAAACACACTTTAACCGTTTAAAAATTAAATACGGTGAGATTTTCCCCCAGTCTACTGAAGAGCTAAAATATTATCAGGATCTTGTTATATTAGCTTTTATCTCTGAAAATATTCCCCAAGGCTCAAGGTTGTTAGAGATTGGAGGCGGGCATTCGCGTATTCTAAACTTTTTCAAGAATAACTACGAATGTTGGAATCTCGATAAATATGAAGGGATAGGTAATGGGCCTAGAGACAAACCTGAATCAGACCATTTAGGCTATACTTGGGTAGATGGATATATTGGAGAGTTTCATAAGGATCTTCAGGACAACTATTTTGATTTCGTTTTTTCCATATCAGTCCTTGAACATGTACCATGGGATGACGAAAAAATATTTAATGATATCATTGCAGATTGTAACAGAGTTCTTCGACCAGGTGCGTATTCAATGCATCTCATTGACATGGTTATGCCTGGTTGGAGGCATCCCATAATCGAACATATCTTTAATATTCAACCGATGCTCACAGAGTTAATTGCTTTTTCTGAAATTATCGCGGATAAGGATTTATATTTTATGTCTAAAAAAGAGTACGAAAGGACGTGGGTGCATACAACAAACAAGTCTTATGAAGAATTTGGACAGCCTAGCAGCTATAACCTTATTTGGCGAAAAAACAGGAAAGTTTAAAATGATTATCAATAAAGAGTGCTTTATTTCTGTTGCAGTTTGTACTTATCGCCGTTTTGATTGGTTGAAGAAATGTTTGGAGAACATAAAAAATCAGACATTGCCTCAAAGTCAATTCAAAATCATTGTCATTGACAACTCCCTTCAACCTGATCAATCACGAGCTTTTTGCGATTCGCTCGTGGGCTTTGACAATCTAGAATATATTATTACCGATCGTTGTGGTATAGGCTATGCCAGAACAGTGGCTATGGATAAATGTAGCACTGAATTTCTGGCATTCACCGACGACGATTGCCTGGTTCCTCCAGACTGGGCTGAAAACATACTTAAAGCCTTTGATCGACATGGAGAAGGAGTTGGCGTTATTGGAGGACGAGTTGAACCCAACTGGGAAACACAAAGACCGGCCTGGTTGGACGACGACCTCCTTCCTCCCCTTGGCCTCATAAACTGGGGGGGTGATAAGGATATATTTATTGATCATAATGCTTCGCAGTGGCTTTTGACTGCCAATGCAGCTTACCGTACCACGGCTTTGCGAGCAGCCGGAGGATTTCCTCCCCACCTGGGGCGTAAACGTAAACTTCCCTTGGCGCAGGAGGAATTTGCCGCAAATGATGCAATGAAAGCCTTGGGCTACGATCTTGTTTACTCGCCTGCGCTGACGGTTCGGCATTTTATTCCGACTGCACGGGCAAAACAAAAAATGCTTTGTCGGGACGCATTTTGGGATGGCGTTTCGCAAGTACTTTTTAGAAGTCACGATGTGGCCATGGATGACGTCGATCATCTTTCCGACATACTTGTCCCTTTACAGGAAAAACTTATAACTGGTTTCGTTGAGTTTTCTTTGACCAAAGATCTCAAAGAAAAGATCCAGAAAATGCGTGAAGCAGGATGGAAAGCAGCTCGAAAATCTTTGGGGGGTAAAGTATTTGACGGTGATATTGGCGAGCGGCAATTGCCGGTTATTTATATAGTCACGCCTTGCATGAATGCTGCAGGCACCATCGATCAGACAATTATAAGCGTTTTAAGTCAGGCAGGTGGATTCTGTATACGCTATCACATTCAGGATGGTGGTTCTACGGACGGCACACTGGAGAAACTTGCACAATGGAAGGAACGATTGGCAAAAGATTCTTTCCCCCTGTGTTGCAGAAACGTTGTGTTCACTTTTGCAAGTGAACAAGACCAGGGCATGTATGATGCTTTACAAAAAGGTTTCGCAACCATGTCAATTCCGGTCACTGCATTCATGGCCTGGATAAATGCAGATGATATCTTCCTGCCGTTCGCGTTCGACAATATCGCGCATATTCTAAAATTCCATTTTAAAGAAGTATGGTGGGTGGGGGGAAAAGTCGCAGTATTTGATGAGGATCGGAAAACATGGCAAATGCCTGAAAGAATCATACCCAGTGAGATTGTCAAGCACGGGTTGTGTGATGGCCTGCACTGGGATTTTGTCCAGCAGGAAGGGACCTTTTTCCGAAAAGCGGTTTGGGATAAAGCCATCGAGGAAGGAGTATTTGATGGTTTTAAGTTGGCGGGCGATTGGAACCTCTGGCGTGTTTTTGCCCAACAAACCCAATATTTCCAACTCCCCTGGCCGCTTGGGACTTTTCGGAAACACGAAGGACAACTTTCTCAAAAACGGTGGGAGGAGTATAAAGCGGAGATCGATGCCACGGTTAGTCCATCTGAACGCCGGGAATTATTCATGAAACTTTTAAATCAAAAAAATCTTTGTTCTGCCGGGTTGAAGGAAGATCCTCAATCGGGGAGGCTTGTCATTGCGTATGAAAATGCAGACGCTTTAGCCGAATATTATAGAAACAGATTAGGCATTGCCGCCAACATCCTCTCAAAATTATCTAGGAAACAGCCTACTTCCCTAACTGAAGAGCAAAAGCCTCAAGAGTCTATACCTGTGCAGGCAAGTAAACGACCTTCTTTGCCTCCGGACCCAACTAAAATAGTTCTCGGCCCTGGGTGGCAGGCCGTAAAAGAGGATTTTTCTGACTGGCAGCGTTGGTCCTCACAATCTGGTATTCTGCATCTTAAGACAGGCAAAAGCGGAAGGGGAGAAATTTCCTTTTCTATCATGTCAATGCTCGAGGATAACCATGTCAACCTGAGCCTGAACGGGCAATTGATCAGCACGGTCCAGGCAGGTCGGAACGAGAGTAGGGTAGATCCTGTTGCGCTTAGCATGCGGCGAGGCACAAATATTCTTGAATTTTCCTCGGACAGGAAAGATGAACTTGTAGATGGAGAACCGGTGCAGCGCAACTTTATGGTGAAGGATCTAGATCTTGCACCACCACGGGGTGTAAGTTTCAGTCTTGCTTTTTATGTCAATCTGCGAAGGCTTATTCGGTCAGGGATGTTTTTTGCTGGCTATTACAAAAATCAGGTCCCTGAAACAGACTCGCCGGCTGAACACTATTTGCTTTATGGGGCTTGGGAGGGTAAAAACCCAAATCCGCTTTTCGATTCGGCTTTTTATCTTGATACTTATCGTGAAGTTTATCGTGCAGGCATGAACCCTTTGCTGCATTACATTATGTTTGGCTGGATGGGCAGGTAAGGATCCGCATCCTGAATTCAGTACCAGGCGTTATTTGGAGGCCTATCCGGCGGTAGAGAAGGCAGGCATGAACCCCCTTTTCCATTATCTGAAATACGGAGTGTTGGATGGGAGAAAAATTATCTTTTGTTAAGAAACAAACCTGTATAGCTTTAGCTATAAGCCATTACCCTAACTGCTACATTTTGATTGTTGAACTTATTTAGAAAGATATGAAAAAGAAACAAAGTCTTAAACATTATATTCAACTTATCCAGTTAAAGGTTGCTGCCAATCTTCGAGCTGAGGCAGCGCGGAATTACCTCAGCTATCTCTGGTGGATTTTTGAGCCGATTCTTCATATGCTGGTGTACTATTTTGTCTTTGGTATGTTGTTGGCGCGTGGTACGGAGAATTTTTCTATTTTTTTATTGACAGGGCTTATCCCGTGGCTCTGGTTTGTTAAGACCATTACAAATTCCATGGGGAGTATAAGCCAGAACAAGGGATTGATGATGCAGGTGCATATTCCCAAGATTGTTTTGCCGACTATTGTTATATGTCAGGATGCCGTGAAACAGACTGTGGTTGTTGCCTTGCTTCTTCTGTTTTTAGTTCTTGCTGGTATTGAGCCTTCCTGGTCTTGGAGTGCTTTACCCTTACTCCTTATTACCCAAATTCTTTTAATTGCTGCTTGTGCATATCTGGTTGCTGCTGTCGTCCCTTTTCTTCCTGACTTGAGTTTTTTGATAAGTATGGGGTTGCAGATGCTTTTCTTCTGTTCCGGGATATTTTTTAAGGTAGAGGATGTGATTTTGGATAAGCATCTAAACCTCTTCTACATGAATCCCATGGCGAATCTGCTGAAAAATTATAGGAATATTCTTCTTTATAATCAGTGGCCTGACTGGCAGGCGCTTATAATTATAGTTGTATTATCTCTGGTGTTTATCTTTGTCATGTCACTGGTGATACGAAAGTTTGATCACGTCTATCCAAGGGTTGTGCTATGAGTGGTAAGGATATTCTTATTTCAGTCCGGAATGTCGGCGTGCGATTCATGAGCCGCAGATCTCTCTTTAATCGCGACTATGTTGAAGCGCTTAAAGATGTCTCCTTTGATTTCCACCATGGTGACTCCCTTGGGGTCATCGGTAGGAATGGGGCTGGCAAGACAACTCTGCTACGTCTTTTGGGTGGAATTATTCATCCAGATACAGGGGAAATTATTAACAATGATGCCAGCACTGCCCTGTTGTCTCTGCAGGTCGGGTTTGACCCGGAACTGTCCGGTCGAATCAATGTGGTGTTGAGTGGCATGATGCTCGGATTCGACAGGAATTATGTAGAAGAAAACCTCGACAAGATCATCGCTTTTTCAGAATTAGGAGAAGTTATAGACAGGCCGGTAAAGTCATATTCTACTGGAATGAGCGCGCGGTTAGGCTTTTCCGTAGCCTTGGAATTGAATCCTGATGTGCTGCTGATCGACGAGGTGATGGGAGTTGGAGATGTTGAGTTTCGCGAAAAATCTACTGCAGTAATGAAGGAGAAACTTCTGTCAGATCAAAGTATTATTCTTGTCTCGCACAGTGCGGGCACAGTGAAAAATCTCTGCAATCGAGCGGTTTGGATCGAGGACGGGGTTACGCAGATGGAAGGTGATTCCGCTGAGGTTGTAGAAGCATACGAAAGATACATTTGTGATAATGGGAAGGGAAAAAAGTAATTACGAACTGTAAATGGCGTCGTCAAGTACTTTGATCTACTTCGAGGCAGTGTGTTTTCAAAGATCCGTGACATTTAAAAACTGGCTGTCACCTCTCTTCTGTCACAGTTCTGTGGGTAAACAAAAAGTTGACAGGGTATGTTGATTTCGATGCTTTTTTCATACAGTTACCGATGTTTGTCGAATCTCAACTATTTTACGAATGACCCATAAAAAGTCGGTTGTGAATTGGCAGTTTACTAGAGATAAGGCCAGAATCAAACTGGCACGCCTCTATCCGTCAATTGCCACTTGACATGACACTAGGGAGTTGAATCAGTGGAAATGCTAGAAATTGTTGAAAAGTTAGTAAGCCTTTTGCCCAGTTCTGATGGTGGGGGGTGGATCATTGATGGAGGATGTCATTTTGGCGAGTTTGCCAGTTGTGCGATCAACAAATTTCCGACATCAAATATATTATCGTTTGAGCCTGATTCAGATTCATGGGAGTGTGCTCAAAAAAACATTGGCTTTCACGATCAGATTGAAATTGTGAAGGCGGCACTTGGTGCCAAAAAAGGTCAGGCTGAATTCTTTAGGGGCCCGTGCTCAGCCACAAACTCATTGCTGCCTAGACCCGTGGAAGAATTGAGGCCCTATTACCCCAAACAGGCTTTCCTCAAGGGCGGAACTATTGTTGATGTCTTTACGATCGATGAGGAGTGTGAAAAGAGGGGAATCAAAGAGGTAGACGTTTTAAAACTTGATCTTCAGGGCGGTGAATTGGCGGCACTTGGTGACGCTCAGGCCTTACTTGAATCGGGATTGGCCAAAGTAATTATTATTGAGGCTGTTTTTATTAAAAAATACCAGAACCAACCTCTACTTTGGGAAATCTGGCGCTACCTGGAGGCATATGGGTACACTTTGTACTCATTAGAAGAAATAAAGATTGGCTTGTATCATACCGAGAAGATCAGTCTGAGACATGGTCAATGGAACCAGTGTGATGCTATTTTTATAGCCAGATCGATTCGCAGGGTCCTAGACAAGTAAATAGGGTTAGCTTTTGATTCAGTAACGAAAACAACTCCTTGTGGGGCCGTTTGAATTTGTTTGAATTGCCCTGTTGGCTGTAGTAATCGTTTGATTTCTTTAGGGGTGACCCCCCCGGCTTTGCCGGTCGACAACAAAAGTTTGACGATTTCGGCAAATCAAAGAAGCCTCCGAGTTCGTGGTCCGATGAAAGTCACGAGAAGGAGGCTTCATGAACAACGTACAAACCCCTAAGCCACTCGAAGTGGGAATGCAAGCCTTTTTCTGAGATCTAGCCTGAATGATTACATGTTATATCGCAAAAACGAGCTTTTGTTTAATAAAAATGAAGTGTTGTGGCTTTTTAAGTGCAATGTGCATAATGGGGTTGGTTAAATTAATACAGGCACATCTGCCTCTGTTGGCAGATGTGCCTTCGCCGTAAGAATGCTTCACTCTTTGTAGTCTTATGCCTTTGAACGGTTACTTTCCGTTCCATCCATTTTGAGTACAAATCCAAAGTGTGCCGTTGGCAGTGGGGTCAATTTTCATTCGCCCATACTCCACGGCTTCATCGCAATCTGTTGAAGGAGGGATGCCACTGACGGTGTCCAATTGAAAATAACCTTTTACTTGGAGTCTGCTGTTAGGTACGGTCGTGCCGATACCAACATTGCCAACTGGGAATGATACAGTTTGATTTCCGACGATACTGAACATCTCTTTGAAAATTGGGCCTGGTGAAATATGTCGTATACTGAATTTAGCATCTGGCAAATTAAAAAGAGATGAACCGTAATCAAACATTGCCCAACCGTTATATAGACCCTGATAATCATTTGGCCCAATAAATGCGATACGAGGGGCATAATCCGCTGGATCACTCGCCATAACAGTCATTCGGCTATTGGTCAGCCCGGTAGTGATTTGGGCGTGAGAGGAGCCCCCTGTGTGTCCCATGACCTGCATCTTATAATCATTTCCGGTGCCAGTCTCTACGCTGAAGACCTTGCCACCAGTCGCATTCTGCACGTCAAGGCTGTGTCCTGGAGTTGCTGTTCCGATTCCAACATTCTGAGCGGTTGTCACCTTGCCGCTAGCATCGGTCCATGAAGAGGTCCCGGACGGGCCAGTCGCGCCGGACGGGCCCGTATCGCCCTTAAGACCAGGAGCGCCATCATTACCCGGTACACCCTGAGGACCAATAGCACCCTGGGATCCGGTAGCACCCTGAAGACCGTTAGTGCCATCCTTACCCGCTACACCCTGAGGACCAATAGCACCCTGGGATCCAGTATCACCCTTAAGACCAGGAGCGCCATCATTACCCGCTACACCCTGGGGTCCGGTAGCGCCCTGGGATCCGGTAGCACCCTGGGGTCCAGCAGCACCCTGGGATCCGGCAGCACCCTGCGGGCCAGAAAACATGGCACTAAATGCTACCCCGCCGGCGAGATTTTCTATTCCAACAATGCCTCCCGTGGCGACCTTAAAGGCAGTTGCATCAGCGGCTGATCTGAAGAAACCCCTATGATAACAATCTGCATCATGTTGGTAGAAAGCGGAAACGTATGCAAAATCTTTAACCTGGTAGCAAACATCCTTAGCGCATGTAAGCGGTGTACCGCTCGGTGTTGCATCCGTATATTCGAGAGGAGACGCGGCTGCGGCCGGCAGGCCTCCGGCATAATTCCCGGACTCTACATACATTCCCGATTTGCCAAAGCCGCTCTCGCCGAAATGGTTATCTCCAGTGACTATCACATTCAAAGGAGTAGGTATAGGAAACGACTTTCCAAAGACGGCAATACCAAGGCCGCCCCATTGGTTATCTTCCGTGTAGATATTTTTCACAGTGACATTTTGCGAATCCATCATGTAAACACCGGCGCCACCATTCTGCACGGACGTGATGTTGACAAGCGAAACGTGATCAGCCCCGTTCAGGTTGACGCCGGACTTTCCGAAGCCGGTAACCGTGACATCCTGAATCGAAATATTGGTGGTGCCCGACATGTTGACGCCATAGAACGGCTTGTGGTCTGTGCCTGAGTTCGCCGGCCAGCTCAAGTACTGAGACATGTTGCCGTCAATGGTTACGTCCTTGATGATCAAGCCGGTTGCGCCTGCTGGAATATCCATGAATATTGGATTGGCTGTAGAGGCCATGCCATTCAGTATTTTCGTCACGTGGGCGCCCGCACCCTTAATGGTGAGGTTGGGTGTATTTATGGAAAGTGGTGACGTAATCGAATACGTTCCTGCGGCGAGATTGATGGTATCGCCGCCGGTTGCGCCTGAGATGGCGGCCGCCAGGTCAGCACCATTTGTCAGATTGGTGGTGATAGCCCATGCCGGAGCCGCCATACAGACCCCCAGCGTTACTGCTGCCAAAATAAACCTGGATTTTCTTAAACCCATCATAAACCCCTCCTATAAAATTGTTAAAGATTTGCTCATAAAACGAGCATATTGCAGAAAAATGCTTGCACACTCATGCCTCGTTGCCTCGAAACTACCCCGAACTCGGTTATCTGGTCGCTTTTCTTGACACGACCCTCTAACTTGATAAAAGAATCAGCGAGTCATCGAAAGAGAACTACCCCTCAGTTAGATTCTCTTTCGATTGATATGAAATAGAGCTTTCCGATATTTAAAATTTTGGCAAAAAAAAGCCGGGTTACCTGATATTCAGGTAACCCGGCTATCCACATGCGCTTGCAGGCTACCCGATATCAGGTAACCCGGCTATCCACTTGCGCTTGTGATGGACCCGTGGCTTTCCGTCCCTGCCTTACGACAGGTTTGGCATTTTCATGGATTTATAT
This sequence comes from uncultured Desulfobulbaceae bacterium, assembly GCA_903887485.1. Taxonomy (GTDB): domain Bacteria; phylum Desulfobacterota; class Desulfobulbia; order Desulfobulbales; family Desulfocapsaceae; genus UBA2270. The sequence continues at coordinate 24,087 of CAISPV010000010.1, forward strand.
TTGAATTATTTGCTAGCAATTTTTGTGCCAATAAAATGACAGGAATTCTCAATTAGACGTGATGCACTTATGTGTCATAGGATATTTTTTTTAAAAAAGTGAATTGGCCAACTGATGAACGATGGCAAACCCAATATTATTGGGTTTAATGACCCAATGTTACATAAAAAAAGTGTCACAGGTGGGGGTTTTGCACAAAAAAATGTCACATACATACAAAAAAGTGTCACAAAAAAGTACATAGTGCTTGAACGAGAACTTGTACACAGGTGGGGGTCACACAGGTGGGGGACAGGTTTTGCATTCCAGTGCAATTGATCCGTTATAATAAATTCATGGCAAGACCTTTGAGAATAGAACTGGCGGGTGGCTTCTACCATGTGACCTCACGCGGAGATCATCGCGAGGATATTTTCCTCTGCGAGATGGACCGGTATGTTTCGGCGTTCATTATGCGACTGTAATCTTGACTGTGAGACAAAAGTGAAAGAGGCCGATGCTTGATTGCAAGACCTGCAAGACCTGACCTCAATCCTTTTGAAGTTCGGCCGATCATTTAAGTTACTTAGCTGGCAAGACAATATGCAAAAGGGATCCCAAGCAGATTTTCATCATACAATCGCACGCATTCATCGTTGTTGATGACAATTCCATACGGGCATTTATATTCCTTGATAAAATCCCTGATTCCACGCAACTCTCGCCCCACAACCTTCTGGCCATATTTGATTTCAATGGGCAACAGGCCGAATTCTCCTTCAAGGATCAAATCAACTTCGGCACCACCACTGGTTCGATAGTGGTAATATTCATACGAGACGCCCAGGGCATTCAACCCACGCAATATTTCTTCTATCACCATAGCCTCCCAGGATTGTCCCATTCCAGGGTGAGCCAGAAGATCGTTGATTCCCTGCAAGTGGAGAAGAAAATGTAACAGTCCTGTATCACGCAGATATCCTTTTGGGTGCTTGACGATACGCTTGGAGACGTTTTTGTCGTATGGTGGAATATGACGCCAGATAAATGTACCATGCGCGATAAGGATGTATTCTCGGGCTGTGGGTTGGGACACACCAAGGGCCCTGGCAATGTTTGAGTAATTGATGATGGTTCCAGATAGACTGCTTAACATCTGCAGGAAAAGCATAAATTTTTGTCGATTTAATCCTGGAAAAAGTCGCTGAATATCACGATTAAGATAGGTTTGCACATAATTTTGCATCCACAGTTTTGTGAATCGGGGATTATTCTTCATCCACGGCTCCGGGTATCCTCCCCTGAACCAGTAATCATACTGATTCTGAATGATATTTTTTGGGATCTGCAAGGCTTGAAAGTCCTGAAGAGATGCTTGACCCGCGATCAGCCTCGCTATTCCCGGTGTTATACTCTGCTGTGTCTCGGCAAATGTAAAGGGGGCCAACTCCATGATGGCTATTCGTCCAGCAAGACTTTCGGAAATAGAACTGATAAGCTCAGGAGAACTGGAACCCGTGACAATAAATCTTCCGGGTTTGTCTCGGTCGGCATCGATGGCAACTCGAAGACTTGCAAACAGTTCAGGCAAGAGTTGAGCCTCATCAATAGCAACATGAGAAGGGTTGAGGCGTAAGAAAAGATCTGCATCCCTGGATATGATTTCAAAATCACTTCCCTTTTCCAGATCAAAGAGTTGCCATGGGGCGGGAAGTTGCTGCAAGAGAGTTGTTTTGCCACATTGACGCACTCCCACCACAGCCACACAGGGAAATAAGGTCAAAAGATCCGCCAGCAATTTTTGATAAATTCTTTCCATACCTTGCATTATAAAAGCGCCTATTTGAAAATGCAAGGTATGGAAAGAATATTTAGCGCCCCCAAAGATTGATTATTTCTTGGTTAAAATGGTACAAATATCGGCACAATGGACTGGCACAAAGTTGCACTAAATAAAAATCTTTCGAAGAAAGAATGCTGTAATTTCAACATAATACAAGTGGGAATTTCGTGTAAGCCGAATCCTCTCTTCCTGACCACTTATGATGATCGATTCTATCTGCTTTTCTCTCTACGTTACCAAACTGCTCAGTTTTCACGACACACCGTGCATCTTTTCCCCATTACTTGCCTGCCCCCTGAAGTGCCAGTTCAATCAGACGCTCCAAAAGTGCTGGAAAGTCGAGCCCATAAACAGCTGCCGCCTGAGGGAGAAGGCTGGTGGGGGTCATACCGGGGATCGTATTGGTCTCCAATATATAAAGGCCACCTTCTTCGGTGAGGATCATATCGGTGCGGGAATAGCCGCGCAGTTGCAGAGCCCTATGGGCGGACAGAGCCAACTGCTGCGCTTTTTCGCGCAGCTCCTCGCTGATAGGGGCAGGACACAACTCCCTTGAGGCCCCCGGCTGATACTTGGCCGTATAGTCAAAAAAAAGGAACTCTTTATTGGGAATAATCTCCACCAGCGGCAAGGCAGTCAGTTCCTCATTACCAAGAACGCCGCCGGTAATCTCCCGACCTTTGACAAACTGCTCTACCATGACCTGAGAATCATGCTCATAGGCAGCCTTGATCCCTGTTGCCAGCTCCTCCACGGTCATAGCAATGGACATCCCCATGCTCGACCCGGCCCGTACCGGCTTGATCACCAGGGGCAGATGCAGCCGCTCCAGCAATCGCTCCGGCGACTGTACATCTTCCGGGCGCGCCATTTCCCACTCGGCCACCGGCAGTCCATGCAGCCGATACATGATCTTGGCCACATTCTTATCCATGGCCATGGCGCTGCCCAGCACCCCGGATCCTTGGTACGGCACACCGAGCAGATCGAGGAAGCCCTGCACTGTCCCGTCCTCACCATACAAGCCATGCAGAAGGATAAAGGCGACATCAATGGACGACGCATCCTGGGCAAGAAGGGCCAGATCCGTTGCCGGATCGTAGCGCGTGACCTTAAATTTCCGGGGATCCAAGGCCTTTTCAACCCCAAGCGCACCCTTCAATGACACCTCCCGCTCACTTGAACGGCCACCCGCCAGCAATGCCACCCGTATTCTCTGTTCTTCGCTCACAGCTATTCTCCTTTTTCACCCATCACTCGTCGCCTATAAAACAAGACAAGATTATACCCTTGAGCCAATCCGCCTGCAATCAGGCTTTCATTTTTTCAAGACTCGGCTATTATATACTGAGCCTCTTGCAAAACTCTTCCAAATATGTCCCCCTCCCTTGACGGGAGGGGGTTAGGGGGAGGGTGAAGCATGCAACATGATGATTTCATGGCTACTCCCCCCCACCCTACCCCTCCCCCTCCAGGGGGGAGGGAATTTAATGGTACTTTTGCAAGAACCTCTACCGTATATGAATAAAGATATTATCAAAAAAATTGCCAATATTGTTGGCCGGAAGAACTGTACCACCAGCCTTGAGGATCTGCATTGTTATTCCTACGACGGCACCGGAAAGACCTTCCTCCCTGAGGTCGTGGCCTTTCCTGAGTCCACGGCCCAGGTTGCCGCGCTGATGCGTCTGGCCAGCGCCCATGACTTTCCGGTGGTGGCCAGAGGCGCCGGCAGCGGCATGACCGGCGGTTCCCTGCCGGTACAGGGCGGGCTGGTATTGGCATGCTCCCGCCTGAACCACATCCTGGAGATCGACCGGAACAACCAGATTGGTATCGTCGAGCCTGGTGTCATTACCGGGGATTTTCAGGAAGAGGTGAAAAAGCTTGGCTTATTTTACCCACCCGACCCGGCCAGTCTCAAGTTCTGCACCATGGGCGGCAATGCGGCCGAATGCGCCGGCGGCCCTTCGGCCGTGAAATATGGAGTGACCAAGGATTTTATCATTGGCCTGGAAGTGGTGCTGGCGAGCGGCGAGATCCTGACCACCGGAACCCGCACTGAAAAAGGGGTGGTCGGTTACGATCTGACCCGGCTGTTCATTGGCTCGGAGGGGACCTTAGGCGTCATCACCAAGATCATCACCCGCCTCATCCCCTTGCCGGAACACAAGGAGACCTTTCTGATCAGCTCCCGTTCCCTGCCCGAGGCAACTGCGCTGGTGGCCGAGATCCTGAACCACAATATCCATCCCTGCACCCTGGAATATATGGACAGGACCGCGCTGATCCTGGTCGCAAAACTGCTGCCGGAGCCACCGGCTCCCGATATTCAGGCCATGCTCCTGCTCGAGGTTGACGGCAGCAGAAGCGCGGTTCTGGAACAGACAGAACGCCTGCACAAGCTCCTGAACACAACCCCCCAATGTACCATCAGACAGGCAAGCACCGAAACAGAGCGCCAGGAACTGTGGCAGGCCCGAAGATCCATCTCGCCCGCCACCTTTCAACTGAGCCCCCACAAGATCAGCGAGGATGTAGTCGTCCCCCGCACCCGGATCCCTGATCTGGTCAATTTTACCGAAAATCTGGCCCAGGAGCTGGAGCTTACCATCCTCACCTTTGGCCACGCGGGAGATGGCAATATCCATGTCAATATCATGCTGGATCGCGACCAGGAAGAGCAACGGCGCAAAGGCGAGATTGCCAGAGAGCGCCTTTTCCGGCAGGTCATCGAGCTGGCCGGCACCCTGTCCGGCGAACATGGCATCGGCATCACCAAATCTTCCTTTCTCCCCCTGGAGCTGGACGACACCACCCTGAAGGTCATGAAACAACTGACAAATCTCTTTGACCCGCAAGGCATCCTCAATCCCGGGAAGATCTTTCCGCAGGAGGTCCCCGCCTCAACCGCTGTAAATAAATAAGATGGCCACCTGAATGGCCAGAACGGCATAAGGAGCTGTAACGAAAGAGGTATCAAGTAACAAGTCCTTTACTGACGGCTCCTAATTCTCTTGCTGTTTTGGAAAAATCCATTGACAGAAGGCAAAGTTCTTTTTATAGATGCAGATTCTTTTCAGAAATGAGCCACTTGAAAATATCGGGGAAATGCCACCAGCCAGCCTCTTCCTCGAACCTAAATACCTAAACACTGGAGCCCTAAATGATAGAAGTTGAAGTTCGTGGAGACATTGAATACGCCATCAGACAACTGAAGAAAAAGCTGCAGATCGATGGCATCAAAAGAGAGTTGAAACGTCGTGAATGCTATGAGAAACCCAGCATCATGAAACGACGGAAACAAGCCGAGGCCCGCAGAAAGCTTCGGAAATTCAACCGCACACGAAGGGCGTAGGCTCACCACAGAGATCAGTGACGCCTGGAGCAGATATCTGCCCAGGCGTTTAATCCTCTCTTGACGTAAGAGCCTCCAGCACATCACCTGACCCTCTCCCGAAAATCCATCCCCCCGCAGTTTGTATCCGCAAGATCGCTCTTCATCCGCTATCTGATCACTGAAAAACGCCTTGCCGACAACACCGTTCAGGCCTACCAAGCTGATATCAACCTTTTTTTTATCTTTCTTGGACAGCAGAGAATTGCAACGCTGGACGAGATCCAAAATGCTACCCTTCACACCTTTCTGGAACAGTGCAGCACGCGACACCTCTCGAATCGCAGTAACGCCAGGAGGGTTTCAGCCCTCAAGAGCTTCTTTGGTTTTTTACAGGCCAACAGCATAACCACGCACAACCCCTTTGCCGCCATTGATCTTCCACGGATTGGCAGCCAACTCCCCAAAGCCCTCGCCCTCAGCGAAGTGATCAGGCTCCTGACCCCGCCGGCCACGCTCACCCCGCAGATCCAGAGGAACTACACCATGCTGCACCTCCTCTACTCCACCGGGATGAGGGTCTCCGAGCTGGTCTCTATTCCTCTTGCCGCTTGCAATCTCTCCTCCTGCTTTGTCAGGGTGATCGGCAAGGGCAACAAGGAAAGACTCATCCCCTTTGGTACCCCGGCCCGGGAAGTCATCGAGCAGTACCTCAAGACGGCACGACCGTTGATCCTCAAGGGGCGCCGCAGCAATTCCCTTTTTGTCAGCAACCGGGGCAGCGCCATGAGCCGTCTCCGTTTCTGGCAGATCATCAAGGAAGCGGCGCGGGCGGCCGGGATCAGCAAATCCATCTCCCCGCACATGCTGCGTCACTCCTTTGCCACCCACCTCCTGACTCATGGCGCGGACCTGCGCTCCGTGCAACTCATGCTTGGCCATTCCGACATCGCCACCACCCAGATCTACACCCATATCGACCAGGACAGACTGAAAGAACTCCATAAAAAATTTCACCCCCGTGGATGAAAGCTTGCTGGATGAACCTGATTACTCGTATAGTGAGAGAAGTATACGGTGATAAAAGGAGATCTTTTTATTGAATAACGCATCGGAGGAAAACTACACATGCACATTGCAACAATCATCTATCACCTTGCCATTGCCTGTTGGCTGGGCGGGGCGTCCCTGTTTACCTTTGTCCTGACCCCCATCATCTTCAAGGCCTATTCCCGCGATATAGCCGGTGGCATTGTTGGCGTCCTCTTCCCCGGATATTTCCGTTGGGGACTGGCCTGCGGCGTGGTCGCGCTCATCTGCCTGCTGCTTACCAAAGGCCGCCGCGCCATTGTTTCCGGAATTATTCTTATTGTCATGCTGACCATCGCCGCAACCCAGGTCTTTATCATCGAACCGAAAGCCGCCGCGCTGAAAAAGGAGATCCCCTCTTTTACGACGACTCCTCCTGATCATCCCCTGCGTGTCCAGTTCCGGAAGCTGCATGGGATCTCAGCCGTAGCCAACCTTGCGGTCATTGGCGCCGGAGCCTGCCTGGTGATCCTCTCTTCGCTTCCCGCACGCAAGAAAGAAGATGCTCCTGAAGAAGCCGCTACGAAATAACTTCTGTTGTCCATTGACCATGAACCTGGGGCCATGCAGATAATCACCACCCACATCAATGCCGACTTTGACGGTCTGGCCTCCATGATTGCCGCCCAGAAACTCTACCCGGACGCGACCATGGTCTTTCCCGGATCACAGGAGAAGAATCTGCGGGATTTTATCAATGCGACCCTGCCCAATCGCTATGACTTTGCCAAATTAAAACATATTGATCTCAAGGCGATAACCAGGCTCATCGTCGTCGACACCCGAAATGCCAAACGCATCGGCGCCTTTGCCGCCTGCCTCGACAATCCAGGCCTCTCGCTCCACCTCTTCGACCATCACCCCGACAGCCAGGAAGATATGAAGGGGGATCTGGAACTGGTTAAAGATGTAGGTTCCACCACTACCCTCTTCACCCAGATCTTTCAGGAACGACAGATCCCGATCTCAGTCTCCGAAGCCACCATCCTTGGCCTTGGCATCTACGAAGACACCGGTTCACTGACGCACCTGACCACCAGGCCTGCCGACCTGCAAGCAGCGGCCTGGCTCCTCGAACAAGGGGCCCAGCTGGAGATTATCTCCCAGTTCATCACCTACGACCTCACTGCCCGCCAGGTTGAACTGTTGCACGATCTGATGGAGACGGCAAGCAGCTACACTATCCAGGGGATCGAGGTCGTGGTGGTCGCTCTGACCCTCCCTGAATATGTCGATGACTTTGCCCTGATCGTCCGCCGCTTCATGATTATGGAGGACCTCGACACCCTCTTTGCCCTCGTCTCCATGGATGGACGCCTCTATCTGATTGGCAGAAGCCGCATCCCGGAAGTCAATACCGGAACAGTGGCACGGGATTTTGGCGGCGGCGGTCATGCCACCGCCGCCGCCGCCACCATCCATGACATGACCCTGATCGAGGCCCAGGACAAGTTGATCCGCATTCTGCACCGGCACATCCGCCCTCAGGCCATCGCCCGCGAGATGCTGTCCCAACCCGTCATCAGCGTGCCGGCCGAAACCAGTATCAACCAGGCCCACATCCTGCTCACCAGATACAACATCACGACACTGCCGGTGGTGATAACCGACCAGACCCAACTCCCGCAACCAACCACAATGGTTGTCGGCATCATCACGCGGCGGGTTATAGAAAAGGCCATTCACCATGCACTCGGCCACCTGCCGGTGAGCGAATACATGACCGGCGACATTGAAATTCTTCCCCTGAGCGCAACACTCTCTGACATTGAAGAGCTGATCATCGAACGCAGACAACGCCTGGTTCCCATCATTCAGGACCAACAGCTCGTCGGGGTTATCACCCAAACCGATTTGCTGAACATGTTGGTCAACGATCCAGCCCATCTGCCCAAAAATCTGATGCACGAGGCCGAACCGCAATCTCAGGGACGAACCAAAGACCTGAACCCGCTGATCACTGAAAGCCTGGGCCAAGAAGCTATCACCCTCCTGCGAACCATTGGTGAGGTGGCCGAAGCACTTGGCTTCAAGGCCTTTGCCGTCGGCGGTTTTGTCCGTGACCTGCTCCTGCAGAACAAAAACCTTGATCTTGATATTGTGGTGGAAGGGGATGGTATTATCTTTGCAAGAAAGCTGGCGCAACGACTTAACGGCCAGGTCAAGGTCCATGAGCGATTTATCACCGCCATGATCCGGTTGCCTGATTGGAGTTTAAATGGCCTCAGGATCGATGTGGCCACAGCCAGACTTGAATACTACGACTACCCGGCGGCCCTGCCCACGGTTGAACTCTCTTCCATCAAGCTTGACCTGTACCGCCGCGATTTCACCATCAACGCCATGGCCATCCAGCTCAACCCGTCACGCTTTGGCACCCTGATCGATTTTTTCAACTGCCAGGGCGACCTGAAAGAGAAGGCCATAAAGGTCCTGCACAATCTCAGTTTTGTCGAAGATCCGACCCGTATCTTCCGGGCCATTCGTTTTGAAAAACGGATGGATTTCAGAATCGATGCCCACACCAGCCGCCTGATCCAGAGCGCCGTCAAGATGAAGCTCTTTGACAAGGCCCATGACCCACGATTTTTCACGGAACTGAAGCTGATCTTTTCCGAAGAAAACCCGCTGCCCGCCATCAACCGCCTGGCAGAATTCAAGCTCTTCCAGTTTTTATGGCCAGACCTGAAACCCCACCTGAAGATTGATCGCCGGTTCAACCACATCCTGACCCAGGCCGGGCAGGCCCTCTCCTGGTTTCACCTGCTCTATCTTGACACACCATGTCCAGCCTGGCAGGTTTATCTGCTGGCCATCATGGGCCGCTCCAAGACCGCCGAACTCTCGGCCTTTTGTCAACGCTTTGGACTCCCAGCCAAGATAAGCGAGTTTCTTATCCAGCAGAAGCTCAACGCCGACAAGATCTCCCATGTTCTCTACCGACGATCAAATCCAGGCCGCTCCGAGCTCTATTGGCTTCTGAAAGAACTCGCAAACGTTGGGCTTCTCTACCTTATGGCCATCGCCAGAAAAAACGAGATCAAGCAAGGTGTTTCCCTTTATGTGACCGACCTGCGTAAGACCAGACCGCAGACAACTGGCGCCGACCTCAAGGCCATGGGCTATCCGCCGGGGCCGCAATTCAAGGCTATTCTCAACGAACTGCTGACCGCCCGTCTTGACGGGGTAGTCCAGACCAGGCAAGAGGAAGCGGCCTTTATCCAACGCCGTTTCCCGCAGCCGGAAACACCTGCGACCTCCTAACCAAAACGACCTTGCCTTCTTGATGGCAGGAATGCTATCAAGAAGGCAAGGTCGTTTCGTAACTGCTCCTTGTATATTATCTGCCAGACAACTTCCTGGCAATTCTGGCAACATGCTCACCCTGAAAACGGGCTCCTGCCAGCTCATTGGCACTGGGTGAGCGGCTGCCATCAGCACCGGCAATAGTCGAGGCGCCATACGGCGAACAACCGCTGATCTCACTGGTGTTCATCTGACCCTGAAACGAATACGGCAGTCCGACAATCACCATCCCCTGATGGAGCAGGGTTATATGAAAGCTCAGAATCGTAGCTTCCTGGCCGCCATGCTGGGTGTTGGAACTGGCAATGACACTGCCTGCCTTTCCCACCAACGTCCCTTTCATCCACAACTGCCCGGTGCTGTCAAGGAACTGACGCATCTGCCCGCACATGTTGCCAAACCGGGTGGGGGTGCCGAAGATAATGGCATCCGCGGTCCCCAGTTCTTCCACAGTACAGACCGGGACCTGCGCCTGCAAATCCAGGGTTGCAACAGCGCCCATCTTCTCCAACACATCTTGGGAAAGCGTCTCCGGTACCCGCCGCAGCACGACCTCAGCGCCTTCCACTGCCCGCACTCCTTCTGCCGCCGCCTCTGCCATTTTGTAAATGTGTCCATACATGGAATAATAAACGATCAGTACTTTCATAATTGGCCGCCCTTATAGTCTGAATTGAATCTCAACTGCCTGGCCTCTACAAATATGACATTGCTCAACTACTTTCCCGGAATGACTCAACATGCCCGTCAAAAAATCGATCTAAGAACCACACTTCTTACCTGTGTCAACAAAACCTGTGCCCATACACATCGCACATTGCTGTTCAGGGGAACACTGGCACTCTTCCCAGTCATCACCCTTCTGAGTGCCGCGCCACTCCGCATTGCACTCACATGTACCTGCAACTACTTTTTTCCCCTGACATACGGGACAAATTTTCTTGTTCTCTTGGGTCATGATCACTCCTCCTTAAGAAATTTTGTATTATCCTGCAAAAGTGCGAGACAATCCCAGTAAATCATACTGCTACAATTCAAATCAGTAGTTAATATTTATTACAACGGCTTAAAAAGTAGGCATGGGCATTTTCCCCCATTTATGTTTTTCCGAGGTCCAAAGCACGGCCATTACCTCATGCGTTGTGGCATCCAGATCAATCAATAACACCGGCGTTCGTTGAAGGCCCATTTCAAATACCTCTTGAGATGGCACCAAGCGGTTTTGAGCATCCGTGACCCTTACAAAGATAAGACGTTCAACGTCGTAGTTAGTATGAACTGATCCCAACGAGCTGACAAAGTTATAAAAAATTTTGAAAAACCTACCCAGCCCTCCATTAAATTTATGCTGATGCCATTCAATAATCTCCGGGAAGCGTTCAAGCATATCGTCAGAGAATCGTCGGTCTTCATCCGTTACCAGGGCATTTAGAAAAAAATCTCCAGGCATAACATAGACCAGATTCGCTCCTTTCTGAATGGCAACAAGCGCATCCACTTCTTTAACAATACGCGCTTTACGATACAGGTCCCTTATCTCCTCTGGTGGCCGGGGAAAGACGGACACCAAGGCAAGCCCTTCCTGATAAACAGGATGAATATGGCTGATCGTGTACATCCTGATCCCCATGGCCAACAGCATCGCCCCGGCAAGGGTCACAAAATACACAGTCAAAAGGCCAACCCATCTGGGGGTAATCCAACCGAAAAATAGGCGGTATGCCGCCCCTCCGGGCTCACCTGGAAGGAACATGGGAGTTTGAGCCATATAGGATTCATAAAGCGCTGGTTGTTCGATCTGCATACGCCACTCTTCGTTTCTGGCCAGAAAATAATAGACAAACAACATCGTAATATACATGAAAACAATGATGAACCGAGGCCAATAGAGCATGAGTCCGAAGCCTGATATAGCCAGAAACAGATATTGAGGATGTCTGATCTTTGAATAAAAACTGAACTGTACAACACCTTTTTTGGTAAATCTTCCCCAATAAAGAGGAATCGCCGCACTCAAAAAAAGCACCAGGCCGATTACCAGAAAAACCTGCAGATACGAGATAAAGAGAATAAGAGAATTATCAAGGAAGACCATATGGGGGAGAAAGAACTCGGTAGTCCACCTGGTCAGTTGGAACGATGCAAGGAAATTAAGAATTGGCCCATATACGGCATAAAAGTAAAGGGCAAACGGAGAAATCATAATAATGATTTCAATACCAATCAGAAGATATGCAATACTGGTTGCTGCCAAAAGCCATTGAGGACTCCTTGTACGCACCATACAGTTCTCCTTGAGAGACAAAATAGGCGACCTCACTCCACTCTGGCAGTCGCAGCATAGATAACAGCAAGAAACAACTAACCTAACTTCATTCTCATAGGAATGAGAACGAAGCAACTATTGCGTAACAACTCCAATACCGTTTTTGACAGTTATGAATGAAAAGCGACTGCCATCCAGATGACGACATTATTTTGTGACAATGGCTACTCTGCCAACTTTTTCTCAATGAGTTGCAGATCTTCCCAAGTCTTCAGCTTCATCTCTTCAGCCTGAAGCAGATACGAGGGATGATAGGTCGGCATAAGCGGGATCTGGCTCCCATCAAGCGCTGTGTACAGATGAAAACGTCCTCGTGATTGAGACAGGGAGTGCGGCAGACCAAGAAGGGCTCTGGTCGCGATAATACCCATGGTGCAGATCGCCTTGGGCGCAATCACGGCTATCTGACGCTTCAGATAGGCAAGACAGCAATGGATATTGGCAGCAACCGGCTGACTGGACTCGGGCAGACCACACTTGAGAATGTTGGTGATGAAGACATCACCGGGCGCAAGATGGATCGCCGCAAGCATCCGTGCCAACATCTTATCTTCCTCCTGACCAAATATCATATCCAGAGGCAGCTTTTCCTGTTCAGCCCTGGTCAGCCACCCGCCAACAATAAGAAGCCTGGCCTGTGATGTTCCCCTGCCAGGAACCGGAACCTCTCGCCTGACATGCAGCTCACAGCTACAACAGCCATCAATTTCTACCGCAATACCCTCAAGCGTTTCCGCAACAGCAGATGCAACGACAGGCGTAAGAGGAGGAACAACTTTTTTCTGTTGCGGCAAGACTTGCCTCCCAACGGCAGTCTCGGCCGTTCTCTCCAGAAAATGCACAATTGCGGCATCCCGGGGATAGTCTTCCATCCCCAAGGCCTGATGATAAGCCAGCAATGACCGCATATCATTTATAATTTCAAATCCTTGCACATTCACACCTTTATTGTCGGCACGTTCTTTTCAAACAAGGACACCTTGACAAAATCCGGAAAAGACAAATTATACCTTGCAGCAAACCAGAAGAGAACTTCTTGAGAACACGTCAATCCTCTTCTGACTTTATTATGTTGTTTAAAAATTACCGAGGGAACAAAAATGCCTATCTACGAATTCAAATGTGATGACTGTAACCAGACATTTGAAAGCCTGGTACTTATTGCCTCTGCCATTGACAGCATCCGCTGTAAACACTGTGACAGCGCAAACATCAAAAAAATCCTCTCGGCCACCAGCAGCCAACCGGCCAAAGGGACAACCATTCCGGCAGGCGCCCTGTCCGGTTGTTCTTCCCGTTCAGGTTTTTCCTGAGCATAGGGCGCCAGGGATCCGTGTGATCTCTCTACAGGCCACAGATAAATCACCAAACGGAAGAAGCGGGAACCGCAATTACCGCTTCTTCCGTTCCTTAGGTGAAAAATCGAAGACCATCTCATCCTTTTTGAGCAAACCATGTTGTTCTCTGGCCACTTCCTCAAGATAGTGCACATCGGTTGTCACGCGCTTGATTTCTTCACGCAAGGCATTATTCTTTTTCTCCAGTTGCTGTTTTTCCGCATTCAAGGCAGCAACCTGCATTTTCTGCTTTCTCAGAAAGAAGAGGCCCTTACCCGGAGTAAAAAAGAGAGCCAGAAGAAAGATACCAACAAGCAGAAGGGAGATCCGATAGAACTTCTTCTGCTGCAGTGGCGACATGGATATTTTATATGATTTCTTCATCAAGATCTTCCCAATAAATCTAAGCCGCCGGGCAATAATAACCCTAACATTGACATGCCATGGCCGACATAAGGAGGCGTAACGAAAGAGTCAGAAAGGCAATGATATTTCGTAATACCTTTTGAACAACAGAGCACGCAACCATTATCTCCCCATTATGCCTCCAACATCCATTTATCTGGTCAGCGCCTGTCTTGTCGGCCTGTGCAGTCGTTATGACGGACAAACCCGGCCCAACCAGGAATGCCGACAATCCCTGCAGAACGGGATATGGATTCCCTTCTGTCCGGAACAGATGGGAGGCCTCCCCACCCCAAGAACTGCGGCAGACCTCATCGACGGCGATGGCAATGAGGTCCTTTCGGGAAAGGCAAGGGTTATAACCCGGAACGGCATAGATGTGAGCCCGCAATTTATCAAGGGGGCAGAGCAAACCCTCCTGTTGGCACAGAGCCAGCAGGTAACTTCCATTTTCTTAAAGGCCGGCAGCCCCTCCTGTGGAATCTCAGGAAAGACAGGGGTTACAGCCGCACTTCTCCAACAACATGGTTTTCATCTGATAGAATTTTAGAGGCCGTTATAAAAAGAGCAAAGCTTTTCTTGCTCTTTTTATAACGGCCTCTTATGCCGCATCCAAGAAACAGCAATCTTTAATGCTGTTTCTTGGTGTGGCGTCTAGCAAATTACATCTGCCGGAGATCATACAAGGTGCCGTTATGAAATAAACAACGTTTTTTAAACTATTTTACGTTGTTGCCATTACGATGGCAACATTATTTTCCTACAACGCCCTCATCCATGCCGTACCCCACTTCCTCTTATTTTACTCGCATCAGTAACAAAATCACAATACCGGACTCATAAAGAAGATAAAGGGGAACACCCATGAGCGCCATATTCACAACATCAGGTGTCGGGGTCAACACCGCAGCAATAATCGCAATAATCAACACGGTATAACGCCTGTTTCTTTCAAAAAAACTGCGGGAACAGACCCCTACCCTGACCAGAAAAACCATAAAGACGGGAAGCTCAAAGATGGTGCCAAATCCAAGGAGAAACAGGGTGACAAAATTTACGAAATGACTGATAGAGATAACCGGTCGAAGCTGTTCAGATCCATATCCAATGAGAAACTTGATACCAAAAGGCAGGGTCAAAAAATAGCAGAACAGCGTCCCCGCATAAAAAAGCAGGGAGGTAAAGAGAATAAAAAAGAATAACTGGGCCCCTTCAACCCCAAAGGGCTTGCCGATAGCCCGCCAGAAAACGGCCATCACCCACGGCATCAGGCCATAAATGGCGGCAAAAGCTGCCAGTTTCACATGGGCCAGAAACGGGTCAGACACAGTAAAAAAGTAGAGCTTTTCTGCCAGATGGTTTTGGACAACTCGCAGCAGATCAGGGCTGAGAAAAAAGATTACGACCGTTACGGCAACAATCCCCACTCCCAACGTCCGCAACGATTTGCGCAGCTCACCAACAAAAATCACTGCCTTAGTATGCAGTTCCATAAAAAAAAACGTTAGTAAAGGATAAAGGATCGTTCTATTGCTCTTTAATCGGCTGCTCTTTTTCTTCCTTATGGAACAGGATCTCATGATCCGCCGGTTTCAAGGTAGGATCAGCGATAATATCCACCGAAATTTTGTGCCTGTTTTCGAGATCAATCAGCTCATGACGTTTATTATTCAGGAGATAGTGGGCCACATCAAGGGGGAAATGACACTCCACCCGGCCGACCGTCTTCCGGCTGGCACCGGTCTGGATCCGGCGCAGATAAAAGAGGGCCAGGGTTTCTACCGAGCGCACCACGCCACGCCCCAGGCAATGCGGGCAGATCTGATAATTAAGGGCCTCAATGGGGGCGCCAAGCTTCTGCCGGGAGATCTGCATCAATCCGAATTTGGAGATCCGGCTGATATCCACCTTGGCCTTATCCCGTTTCATGGCCACCTTGACCTGTCTTTCCACCTCACGAATATTCTTCTGACTCCGCATATCGATGAAATCAACCACAATCAGACCACCAAGATCCCGCAACCGGAGTTGCCGGGCCAGCTCTGCTGCCGCCTCCATATTGGCTTTGAAGATAGAATCCTCAAAATTCTGACCCTTGCCGGTGGAGCCTGAATTCACATCAATGGCCACAAGGGCCTCGGTGGGATCAATGACGATGGAGCCGCCGGATGGCAGAAACACCTGGGGTTGATAGATCGATTCGATCTGGTCTTCCACGTTGTACTGATTGAAAATCGGCCGGGCGCCCTTATGCAACCTGACCTTGGTGTTTTTCTGTTTGTCCGGCAACAGATCAATAAAATCCTTGACCTTTTCCATAGCCGCCAGGTCATCCACCAGGATCTCTTTGATCTCGGGATCAAAATGCTCCCGGAGAAACCGCAGCACACAGTCATGATCCTGATAGACCAGACCAACCCCGTCCATGCCCTGCCCCTTCCCTTTGATCTCACCCCAGAGCTTTAATAGATACTTAACATCCTTGGCCAAAGAGGTTTCAGTCAGGTCAACACTGGCGGTGCGAACGATCCAGCCGATGCCTTCAGGGATCTCCAGACTGTCCATAATCTCGCGCAACTGTGAACGTCGCTCTTCACCAGAGATCTTCTTGGAGATCCCGGCAGAATCAGAGCCGGGCATGAGCACCACACAGCGCCCAGGCAGCGAGAGATAGGTGGTCATGTTAGCCCCTTTACTCCCCACCTCTTCTTTCACGATCTGGACCAGCATCTCCTGGCCTCTTTCCAGCACCTCATTAATATTCAGATTTTTCCACTGGTGCTGTTCAATCAGACGCATGGTCTTTTCACTGACATCATGCCGATAATACTCAGGATGGATCTCGCTAAAAGGAAGAAAACCA
>CAISPV010000011.1 GCA_903887485.1 uncultured Desulfobulbaceae bacterium
TTCATGGTGTAGCCACAAAGTATCTGTCGAATTATCTGGGGTGGCGGCGTTCTCTTGAGCAACATCCCCAAATTTCACCAGAGTCTTTGCTCGCCATTTCTCTGGGGCAGTTTCAACACTTAAAGGGAACATAGCCAAAATAATATCCGGATTCATTTTGATGATACTTCTGCAACCGCTGGTTTTCCTGCTAATGACTGGCGGATTTTAATCAATGACAGTAGTTCCGGCGGGGTCTCGTATTTTTCTGTTGAGGATTCTACCGCAGTAACGCGTCCTTTTACCATTGAAGCCGGGGCTGCAGCTAATTCACTTTATATAAAAGGTTCTCGGGTTGGCCTGGGCACGTCTGTACCTGTGTTGAAACTTCATATGGTACAGGGTGATACCCCTGCGGTCCGGCTTGACCAAGATGCCTCAAGCGGCTGGACGCCACAGGTCTGGGATGTGGCCGGCAATGAAAGCAATTTTTTTGTCCGGGATACGACCGGTGGTAGCAAGCTTCCCTTTCGCATTCAACCGGGTACTCCCACCAATACAGTTACTCTTAAAAATTCAGGATCTGTTGGCATCGGCACCTGGGCGCCAACCCATACCTTACATGTGGTTGGTGATGCCCTCATAACCGGTAATCTGGAATTAGGAAGTAGTCGTTCCCTGAAAAAAGATATCCGGATTCTCGAGACGATAGATGCTTCTACAGCCCTGGCTGCCCTCGAACCTGTTCGGTTTCGTTACAAAACATCGCCAGATGAGGAGTCTTTGGGCTTCATCGCAGAAGATGTGCCGGATCTGGTTGCCACTAAAAGTAGGAAAACAATAAGTACCATGGATGTGGTGGCGGTGCTGACCAAGGTGGTGCAGGATCAGCAGGCGACTATAGCCCGACTGGAAAATTCTGTAAATCAGTTGGAGAAGAAGGTTTCCAGACAATAGCTTTCTGCAACAGGGGAGGGGAATATGTTACTTCGAATAATTAGGGTGCTGGCAGGCATGTGTTTCTGCCTCTTGCTGATTCTTCCGAAAGCACAGGCTGGTGAGATGATTGTCCATAATGGCGGAACGGTGACCATTAAGTCCGGCTCGGTTCTGTTGATGAATTGTACTAATCTTACCATTGAAAATGGTGGTATTTTTACTGTGGATGGTGGAGCTGTCCGTCAACGTGGCAAGCTTAACGTGGTGGCTGGTGGTCAGTATATTATCGACTCTGGCAGAGTGGAAAATTGTCATACATTTTATGTCATCCCTGGCACGGAAGGGCATGGGGCAGTTATTTTTCTATGACTAGTTGGCGAGGGGTGTCTTGATGTAAAAAAGGTCGAGGTGAAGATTTAATGAGAAGAGCCTGCTGGAGATTTCTTCAGCAGGCTCTTCTCATTTGTTGTGATATTAAAATGTTTTCCGGCTTTTGTCGTTGAGGATTAAAAATATGATGAGCTAATTGATATCGCAAGCGGCTTTTGTCTTCAGTGTTTATTATGGGGGCTGGATGTCGGGATGAGCTTTTTCGTGTCGTTATGTGTTTGTTTGCTTACGGCATGTTTCTGTTTTAACGGGAGAATGGGTTGACGGATAACAAATTGGTAAGGCCGACCAGTTCAATCAAGCAGATGGCGGGACCATCGCCTGCCGCCCCTGTGTCTGCACCGGGCGGCGGGAGCATTCAGCCGCTGCCTGCCTCGCGGGAAGAGTGTTTGGCGCGCGGCTGGGACCAGGTGGATGTGGTGCTGGTCAGCGGTGATGCCTATATCGATCATCCCTCCTTTGGCATTGCCCTGATCGGCAGGCTGCTGGAGAGTCATGGCTACCGGGTGGCCATCCTGGCGCAGCCTCGTTATGACCGGTTGGATGACTTCCTCCAGTTCGGCCCGCCCCGTCTTTTCTGGGGGATCAGCGGCGGTAATCTCGACTCCATCGTTGCCAATTATTCCGGCAACGGCAAGGTGCGCACCGAGGATGCCTATTCGCCGGGCGGCAACCCCTGGCGCGACGGCGAGAAGGGCAGGACCAACCGGCGCCGGCCTGATCGCGCCAGTCTCATCTATGCCAATCTGGCCCGCGCCGCCTGCAAGGGTGTGCCCATTATCCTGGGCGGGGTCGAGGCCTCGCTGCGTCGCTTTGTTCATTATGACTATCAGCAGGGGAAACTGCGGGCCTCGCTGCTGACCGATGCCAAGGGTGATCTGCTCATCTATGGCATGGGGGAGCGGGCGGTGGTGGAGGCCGCTGCCCGTCTGGCCGCGGGACAGGGGCTTGGCGGGATTGCGGGCAGTTGCGAGCGTTTGAGCGAGGCGGAATTCCGCTCACGCCTTCCTGATCTTCCCGCAAATCTTTCACCGACAGGCAATGAGACCTACTCTCTTCTCCCTTCCTGGGAGGCCATTCAGCAGGACAAACGGCTGTTCATGGAGGCGGAACGGATGGTCGATGTCTATGCCCGCGGCTGTCTGCCGAACCTGCTGGTGCAGCGCCAGCAGAGCGCCTGGCTGATCCAGCATCCAGCCGCGCCGCCGCTGACCACGGCCGAGCTGGACCAGGTCTATGAGCTGCCCTACAGCCGCAAACCCCATCCGGCCACCCCGGATATCCCGGCCTACCGCATGATCTGTCACTCGCTGACCATTGTCCGCGGCTGCTCCGGCAACTGCTCCTTCTGCGCCATCACCCGCCATCAGGGGCCGATCATCAGCAGTCGCAGCCCGCAATCGATCCTGCGCGAGGCCAGGATCGTCAGCGGTATGGACAACTTTACCGGTGTCATCAGCGATCTCGGCGGTCCCACCGCCAATCTCTATCGCACCAGTTGCAAGGTTGGTTCCTGCCGCAAACACGATTGCCTCTACCCGAAGATCTGTCCCAATCTGCAGGTGGATGAAGAGACCTTCCTGAAGCTTCTTCACGATATCTCCGGCATGGCAGGGATTAACCATGTCTTCATCTCCTCCGGGCTGCGCATGGAACTGCTGCTCAAGACCCCGCGTCTGTTGCAGGAGATTATCCGCAGCCACACCCCGGGGGCCATGAAGATCGCCCCGGAACACACCGAAGAGAAGGTGCTGGCCCTCATGCACAAGGAGTCGCACCAGCAGCTCATTGATTTCCTGCACCATTGCCGGAAGGTGGCGGCAGGGATTGGCAAGAAGATCATTTTCACCCCCTATCTGATCGCCTCCCATCCCGGCTGCACGGCACGAGATACCGAGGCCATGACCAGCAAGCTCCGGGCTCTGAATCTGTCGGTCAAGCAGTTTCAGGACTTCACCCCCACCCCCGGCACCCTGTCGACGGCCATGTATGTCACCGGTCTGCATCGGGACACGAATCAGCCCATCCCGGTTGCCCGCAACCAGTCGGAGCGGAAGGAACAGCGCGGCCAGCTGGAAAGACAGATGCTGGGAGCAGGTCAACGGGGGAAAGAGCTGGCCGCGCCCAGAAAGAATCCCCTGAAGCGCGGAGGGAAAAAGTAGGAATTCTTTCGTGTCTCTCCCGCCGGCAATCGGGGTTGTCATGACACCTCCCGTTCCATCTTAAAAAATAACGATTTTACGGTCAGTTCACTTTAGACGGTCTCGTCTGCCAGTCACGATTGTCAAATAATTTGATTTCCATGAGGGGCTCGGCTATGATTTTAGAATCATTGGAAGATACGCCGAACGACTATGAATGTTGAGTATGGCGGGGAGGAGTTTCTGATCCTGCTCTCCGATACGGAGCTTACCGCAGCGCCGCCTCAAAAAATGGAGGACGTGCATGTCTGATCTCTTTGGGGGAAAAAAAGAAGGCCGGGCCATGGTTGGTGGGCCGGGCAGAGGGCTGCGGTTCATTTTTCTGCTGGCAATACTTTCCGGTCTGATGCTGTTTGGTGGCTGTAAGCAGCAGGAAGCGCCCAAGGCGACGCCGGTGGCGCTGGAGCCGGTCGTGCTCTGCCGCGGCACGAATATGCATCTGCCTCTGCTGGTGGCGGAGCAGCAGGGCTTTTTTGCCGAGCAGGAGCTGGCGGTTTCGATCCGGGAGTTCACCGTGGGCCGGGATGCCCTGGAGGCCATGCTCAAGGGCGAATGCGATCTGGCCACGGCCGCTGAGCCGCCGGTGGTCGAATATGCATCTAAGAGGGATGACCTGCGGATCCTCTGTTCCCTGCAGAGCTCGGATAATCTGAATCGCCTGGTGGGCCGGGCCGACCGGGGCATTGTCACGCCGCTTGATCTGCGTGGCAAACGGATCGGCACGGTCAAGGGGACCGCCCCTCACTATTTCCTGGAATTGTTTCTTGCAAAATATGGCCTGACCCCCAAGGATGCTGACATTGTCTTTATGAAATCCGACGGGCTGTTGGGAGCGCTCGCCAGCGGTCAGATTGACGCCATCGCCATGACCAATAATGTCATCGTCCAGGCCCAGCAGGCCTTGCAGGCCAATGCGGTTCTTCTGGAGGCCCCTGGCCTGTACCGAAATTATGTTATGCTTCTATCCACGACCGGTCTGCTGGCAAAGCGGCCCAAGTTGGCGGCTCGGTTTCTTCGGGCTGTGGCCCAGGCCGAGGATCTTATCAACCAAAGGCCCGAGGCGGCGGAGGCCGTTGCCCTGGCCAGCCAGAAGGTAGCCCCCGCGGAACTCAAGCATCTGCTGGCGTTCTATCAGTATCAATTGGTATTGGATCATGCTCTGCTGATGGGCCTGGAGGATACGGCCCGGTGGACGCGGCTGCAGAGTGGGGACAGCCAGCGCCCCATTTCCAACTTCCTCAACCTGATGTCTGTTGAACCATTACGGGCGGTAAGGCCGGATGGGGTCAGGCTCGAAAAATAGGAGGCCGGTCATACGATACCATTCGAAAAATCGTGCTTCGGGAGTGTGCCGCTGGTTTGTTGCCGCCAGCCTTGTGCTCTTGCTCCTGGCCGTCGGCTGCAAGCAGAGAGAGGTGCAGGTCGTGCCCCTTACGGTGACTATCTGCCACGGCAGCATCACCGATATCCTGCCCCGAATTGCCCTGGAGCAGGGGTATTTTGCCAAGGCGGGCCTCACCGTTACCCTGAAGGATCTGGGTGATGGCAAGCAGGCCTTTGACGGCATGCTGAGAGGAGAGTGCAACTTTGCCGTGAGCGGGGCGCCGCCCATTGTCCTCGCCGATCCCCAAACCACCCCCTTCGCTATCCTGGCCACGCTTTTGTCGGATGATGATTCCACCCGAATCATCGCCCGCCGCGATCATGGCATTGCCAGGCCCCAGGATCTCAAGGGCAAGCGGATTGGGGTGAAAAAAGGGGTTCTTGGCCATCTCTTCCTTGACCTGTTTCTGATGAAGCATGGCCTGGGGCAAAACGAGGTCGTCCTGGTCTTCATGGATTCGGAGGTCTTTCCATCCGCCCTGATCAGCGGCGAGATTGACGGCTTCTCCATGACCACCAGGATGGTCAATGCCACTGCCGGAACCCTTGGCGACAAGGCTGTAGTCTTTGCCGAGCCTGGACTTAATTCCATTCATGCCATCCTCACCACCCGGCCCGATATCCCCCGCAACCTCCAGGCGGCCCCCAGGGTCTTGCAAGCCCTGGTCCGGGCCGAGCAGTACGCGAAGAGCGATCCTGTTGCAGCCAAGGGACTGGTGGCCAGGGCCTCCGGGCTTTCTGCCCAGGAGATTGATGATATCTGGGCCAGGGTAATCATCGAGGTAGCGTTGACCAACCCTCTCTTTGTCCATCTGGAGGACCAGTACCGCTGGTGGGCGGAACGGGGCGGCGGCCAGGTGCCGGTGAGCATGCCCAATTACCTGGACCTTGTCTTGCCGGAATATCTGCGTGCCATCAAAGCGGATTCGGTTTCAGTTATCAAACATTGAGGAGCCCAGATTGAAGATTCGGAGCAAACTCATCCTGATCGGTATTATTCCGGTGCTCCTGCTGCTGGTGCTGACTGCGGTCTTTCTGTGGGCGACCAGTCAGGTGGGCCGCGCCAATGACAAGGCTGTCCTTGCCGATGAGATAGGCGTCACCCTTAGCAATCTGGCCATTCTGACCTACGAACATCATCTCTATTATGAAGAGCGCGCCCATGTCCAGTGGGTGGAGAAATATGAGCTCCTGGGCAAACAGTTAGAGGAACAGGGAGCGCTCTTTGACACGGTCAAGGAAAAAGATCTTATGGTTCGCCTTCAGCGGGCATCCAAGAACCTGGGCTTTCTCTTTGATCAGTACGGCCCCCATCCCAGCCAGGGCCAAGGAGAACGGCAATCCGAGCAGGGTAGAAGCTTCCATGAACGGATTACCGCCAGGATCCTGCAGGAACTGGCGGTGGCCATTCCGGCAGTAAGCAGCCTCCATGACCTGAATCACCATCAGTCCATTGAAATCTCCAGGCAGATCGAGAGAGTAAGCATGTTGGGGGTGGGGGCCATCACTATCCTGCTGCTGATCATAGCCTTTCTGGTTATCCGCGCCTTTTCGGTGCCGGTGGGAATTTTGAACGAGGCCTTTGCCACGATCAGCGCCGGCGATCTCGGCTGCCGGATCAACAGTTCGGCCAAGGACGAGCTGGGTGTTCTCTCCCGGGGCTTTGACACCATGGCGCAGCGCCTTCAGGAGAGTAATGCTTCGCTGCATCTGCTTAACCTCGAGTTGGAGAAGCGGGTGGCGGAGCGAACCGGTGATCTGTCGTACGCCAATGCGGAACTGAAGCTGAACGAAGAGCGGTTGGCAGTCCTTTTCGATCTCAGTCAGAGGCAGTTTGATATCGAGGAGGAGCTGATTCGCTATGCTCTGGAGGCGGCGGTGCGGTTGACCCGCAGCAAGGTCGGATATCTGCATTTTTTCGATGAAGATCAGCAGACCTTGGGTCTCTTTCAGTGGTCCGAGGCGGTCATGGGGATCTGCACGGCGGCCAAGACCCCGCATTATCCCTTGCCGGAGGCTGGGATCTGGGCCGATTGTATCCGGCAGCGGCAGCCGGTGGTGCATAATGATTACCCGAACCTGGCCAGGAAGAAGGGCGTGCCCGAAGGTCATTTTCCTCTGTTGCGGCATCTGAGCCTGCCCATCTTCGATGGGGAGAAGATCGTTGCGGTCCTCGGGGTTGGCAATAAGGAAGAACCCTATGATGCGGATGATATCCGGCAGCTCACCCTCTACATGCGCAGCACCTGGGAGATGGTGAAGCGTAAGCGGGTCGAGACTCAGCTCCATGAGGCAGAGCAGCGGTACCGCACCATCTTCAACGAATCGCCGGACGGCATTTTGCTCGTCGATGTGGAAACGGTAAAGGCTGTGGAGTTTAACGAGGTCGCCCATCGGCAACTGGGCTATAGTCGGGAAGAGTTCGCTGCGCTCGAGGTGTCGGATTACGAGGCCAGGGAGCAGCCTGCGGAAACCAAGGCCCACCTCGAAGCAATCAAGCAGCAGAAACGCGAGAACTTTATAACCGAACACCGGACCAAGTCTGGAGAGATCAGGAATGTAGCGGTCTCGGTGCAGGCCTTGACCCTTGGCGAGCACCAATACCTCTACGTCATTTTCCGGGACATCACCGAACTGCGCCAGGCTCAGGAGGGGATGAAACAATACGCCGAATCCCTGGCGCGGAGCAACAAGGAGCTGGAGCATTTTGCCTATGTGGCCTCCCACGACCTGCAGGAGCCACTGCGCAAGATCGGCAGCTTTACCGAATTGCTGGCCCGGAAATATCAGGGCCAGCTGGACGAGAAGGCCGACAGTTATATCCGCTACATTGTCGATGGCGCCCAGCGCATGCAGATCCTGATCAACGATCTGCTTGCCTTTTCCCGGGTGACCACCAAGGGGAAAGATCTTGCCCCTGTTGACTGCAACGCGCTTCTGGCGCGGGTGCAGCGGGATCTTGAGATGGCCATTACGGAGAGCGGGGCCCGGCTCAGCGTCGGTGAACTGCCGACGGTCATGGCGGATGCAGGGCAGCTCGGCCAGGTCTTTCAGAATCTCATTGCCAACGCCATCAAGTTCCGCACTCCGGGGCAGGCCCCTGAGATTGCGGTGGCAGCGGAAGAGCAGGACGGCGCTTGGCTTTTTTCGGTGCGTGACAAAGGGATCGGCATTGAGCCGCAGCATTTCACGCGGGTTTTTCAGCTCTTCCAGCGCTTGCACACCCGTGAGGAATACCCTGGCACCGGCATTGGCCTGACCCTCTGCCAGAAGATCGTTGAGCGGCATGGCGGCAAGATCTGGCTGGAATCGGTTGCGGGCCAGGGCTCGACCTTTTTCTTTACCGTGCCGCAGGCGCTGGGAAAGGAAGATGAACGATAGATTATTTGACAGAGGAGGTGAACAACCATGGCTGAGCCGCAAAGAATAGACATCCTGCTGGTGGAAGACGATCCCGGCGACGTGGAATTGACGAAAGAGGGGCTGCAGGAGGCCAAGATGCTGGTCACGCTCCATGTGGTGGAGGACGGTGAAAAGGCCATGCGGTTCCTGAGGAAAGAAGCACCTTACCTCGAGGCGGCGCGGCCGGATATCATCCTGCTTGATCTCAATATGCCGAGAAAAAGCGGTCAGGAGACGCTGCAGGAGATCAAGGCCGATCCCGCCCTCCGCTCCATTCCCGTGGTCGTGCTCACCACCTCGGAGGCGGAAACTGATATTGTCAGATGCTATGATCTGGGGGCCAACTGTTATATCGCCAAGCCGATCAGTTTCGAGGCCTTTACCAAGGTGGTGGCCATGATTGAGGAGTTCTGGTTTACCATCGTCAAGATGCCGTCGAAGAAAAAATAGCTCGGGTTATGCTACGGGGAATTTTCTGGCCGTCATTTCCGGGCGGTAATCATTACAACGCAGAACAAAAAAGGTGCCACCATGGTAATCAGGGTTCTCCTTATTGAAGATGATCAGGCCGATGCGTTTCTCATCCAGGAAATGCTGCAGGAGCAGGCGGCCGACAGGAATGATGTGGAGGGTAACAATGCCGTTATCCACCATGTTACCCGGCTGGATGAGGGGATCCGTCAGGCAGCAACAGGCGGCTTCGACATCATCCTCTCGGACCTTGGCCTGCCGGACAGTCAGGGGCTGGATACCGTCAAGAAGCTGGCCTCGGCGGCGCGGGATCGGCCCATTGTGGTGCTGACCGGTCTGGCGGATCACGAGGTCGGTCTTGAAGCGGTGAACGCCGGAGCCCAGGATTATCTCGTCAAGGGACAGGTCACAGGCGAGATGCTTATCCGCTCCATCCGGTACGCTATTGAGCGCAAGAGGATCGAAAACGAAAAGGCGAAGGTTCTTGCCGAGCTGCAGGAGGCGTTGGCCAAGGTGAAGCTGCTGAGCGGCTTTATCCCGATCTGTGCCTCCTGTAAAAAAATCCGGGATGATACGGGATATTGGCAGCAGATCGAGGCCTATATCCAGCAACACTCTAATGCGGAGTTCAGTCATTCGATCTGTCCGGAATGCGCGCACAAGCTCTACCCGGAGATCTTCCCGGATAAGTGATTCCAATTTGCATTCAAGCCGGCACCTTCGTCGGCTGCACTGCGCGGCTCCTCACCGTACTACCGGTACTGCTTCGTCGCCGCTCGCTTGCCTTCTCTGTGTCAACTTGAATGCTTTTTGGAATAAGCAGTAACCGAGACATCTCTGCTTGCAGAACGGCGCTACTGCGGAGAACAACTGGCGGTATGCGCGATTTCGCGATTTGTTCTCCGCTATCTCCTACCTTCTGGCAAAGAAGTGAAGGGGATAAAATGATAATGAATCCTATTGTCTCTTTACAAAGGGGTGAAGAAGGGCCATAATGTGGGAAATATCTTTAGGGGAACCTTGAAATGATAGCATCATGGTTGCCCATACAGTGTACAATTTCCAGAGTATGGAGGAGCAGTCATGTGTCAGGAAGTAAACAGAAATTGCAGTTGTGGAAAGCAAAATGCCTCTTTTCATCTGCGTGATAATATCATGAGTCAGGAGGTTATTGACCGCCTGTTCTGTCCGTCCTGTGCCGGGACGGTTGCCCTTGAGCACGAGCGGATGGTTGAGGATAACGGATGGGTTATTGAATACGATATGGATCTGGCCCGGATGTATGCCATTGCCAAATTAGGTATGGAACCGGCTCAGGTGCAGCCTGGTTTTGTCTTTGATGAGGGGTATGTCACCTGGCGCGAGATGTATCCGGGTGAGACCAGGGATATTGCCGATGAGCGGGAACGGATTATTGCTATGAAGGAGAAGGATCCCCGAGGCTACTTGACTGCCATTAATGCATGGGCCGTTGAGCGGATTGCCCGTTTGAAGGCGGATGGGTGGCGGAAGGCGAAACGCGCGTAAAAGGGTGTTCTCTGATTTTATTGTTGCCGGCTGGCCACGGGGATGCCGGCAACAATTCTTGTTTTTTCCTGATCCTCGGTGGCCTCGGCGACCGTTGACGCCTGTCGTGAGAAGCCATATTCCACTAATGCCTTGAGATCCGCCCACATCGTTCTGCTGCCCATGATCGCGACGATGATCTCCTTGGAGCCTCTTTTGAATTTTCCCACATAGGTCTGTCCGGCCGCATTGGTAAAGCCGGTCTTGCCGCCTTCCGCCCCTTTTATCTGCCAGAGGGCCTTGTTGTGATTTTTGAGCAGTTTTCCTTCGGCAGTATGGGTCTTGACCTGTTTCATCCTCTGGGAAAATTGTTCATCCTGCATGGCGTGTTTGAAGATAGTGGCCAAGTCTCGGGCCGTGGTGCTTTGTCCTTCAGCGGTCAGGCCGTTGGCGGTCTTGCAGACGGTATTCTGAGCACCACAGAGTTTGGCCCGCAGGGTCATCATCCGGGCGAAGGATTGCTCAGAACCGGCAATCTTCTCGGCCAGGGCGACACTGGCATCATTGGCAGAAGAGAGCAGAACCGCATTGATCAGGTCATCGGCCTTATACTGCTTCTCTGTTTCAAGATAGACCTTGGAGCTTGGTTGGTCGGCTGCTTTAGGGCTTATTGAGACAGATTCGCTGGAGGCAAGGGATTTGATGGCGATCAAACCGGTCAAGATCTTGATGGTGCTGGCTGGCTGGCGGGGGGTGTCAGGAGAAACCGCAAAAAGGGTTTGACCATTGGCCGCATTCATGATGATGGCGCTTTTTGCCGAGATCTTCTTCTGGAGATTGTTAGATCCTTGGGAGTGACTCTGCTTTGTGTCGCTATCGAAATCGGCGCCATAAACTGTCTGTGCTGCAATGGCAGCTTCAGGTTTGGCTGCTTCGATATTTTTTTTATACGAAGAAATGTCCTGATAGCTCCCGAGAACCTTGATTTCGTGGAGAATAGTTTTTTTGCTCGCGCCCTGTTTCTGGCTGGCAACCACCGGTCGTTTAGCGTGATTATGTAACACGGGGATAGCCGCTGCTGGCATGACCGATAGTCCGATAAAAAACCAGCAGCACAGCAGGTTGGCCAGCAGGAAAGGGGTCAGTGAGTGTTTCATCATATCGGCGGTTGTGTTCAGATGGACAGGAAGAGTTGTAACAAATTATAACTCCTAATTATTTCTATATAATACGTTGTTTCTTGTCAAGAAATTAAATGGTCTTTTCCCCAAAGAAACATGAGCTAAGCTTACTGGTGCCGGTTGGCAGTTTCTTGATGGCAGCTTCTTGATTGACCGAAAAGTTTGTTATAGGTAAGATCGAGTGGTTATCATGAAAAGCTGATAGTCTCGGTGTGTTGCCGGTATTCATGTGATTATAGTTGTAATATCAATATACTATGAAGGGGCGTTTCATGTCGGATGATATCAGTATGCTCATGACCTTGAATGATATTATTGACGCTAGTCAGAAGAAATTTCCTGATCTCCCGGCAGTGGGAATGGCCCTTGAACCTCCTATAACTTATCAGGTTTTTTATGAGCGGATCATCGCGCTCGCTGGACGATTATCAAGGGAAGGGGTCAAAAAAGGTGATCACATTGCCATTCTGGCAGAAAATTCCCCTAACTGGGGCATTGCTTATTTTGCCATTGTCCGCTTGGGGGCCGTGGCTGTTCCCATTCTGCCTGATCTGCCGGAGGCGGATGTCCATCATATTCTCAATGAAATGCGGGTGCCGCTCCTCTTTACCACCGAGCGGCAGATAGAAAAAATATATGAGTTGCATCACAAGAGTTTGAGGCGGATTGTTATGCTTGATGACTCTGCGGCCAGTCTCGATCTCCTTGCGGTGGAAACCTTTTCGGGCTGTCTGGCCGGTGCCATGGAGGTGCGGGGAAAAGCAGAAGCAAAGGAAGGTCTTGTCTTTGCCAAGGTCCATAAAGATGACCTGGCATCTATCTTATATACTTCAGGAACCTCCGGGCATTCCAAGGCAGTCATGCTCAGTCATAAGAACCTGGTCGCCAATGCCAGGTCCGCTTCTGCCATGATTGATGTCGAACCGGGCGCTGTTTTTCTTTCCATCCTGCCCCTGTCCCATACCTATGAATTTACACTAGGATTTATCCTTCCTTTGCTGCGGGGCGCCAGGATTGCCTATGCCGGTAAGGCACCGACGCCGGCTATCCTGCAGAAACTTTGTAGTCAGGAAAAACCCTATGCCATGTTTGTGGTGCCTCTTGTTCTGGAAAAAATTTATAAAAAACGAGTGCTCCCCAAGATCAGCAAGAGTTTTGTCTTGTCCCTGATTTGTAAGGTTGGGTTGGGGAAAAAATTTATCCATAAACGTATCGGGGCCAAGCTCCTGGAGTTTTTTGGCGGGAATCTGCAACTGATGGGGGTAGGCGGGGCAGCCCTTAACCCGGAGGTTGAACAGTTTTTGTATGATGCTGATTTTCCGTATCTCATCGGCTACGGGCTGACTGAATGTTCGCCATTGCTGGCAGGTGGGCCTCCTGGCGACAAAACCATTGTTGTGGGCTCCACTGGAAAACCGGTTCCCGGGGTCAGGATAAAAATTGTAGGTCCCGATCCCCATACTGGTATCGGTGAAATTTATGGTTGTGGCCCCAATGTTATGCAGGGGTATTATAATGATCCGGATGCCACTGCTGAAGTCCTCACCGCTGATGGCTGGCTGGCCACCGGGGACCTGGGGTTTATAGATGAACTGGGTAATCTGCATATCCGGGGCCGATCCAAGAATGTCATTGTCATGTCCAATGGTGAAAATGTCTATCCAGAGGCCATTGAACACAAAATCAATGTCAATCCCTGGGTTGTGGAGTCCCTGGTGGTTGAAAATAATGGTCGTCTGGATGCCTGGGTCTATCCTGATTATGAATATATTGATGCGGCAACAGCAGGCCAGTCGCGGCTTCAGCGGTATGACTACATTGCCGGCCTGCTGGCGGAGATGCGCAAGGGGCTTAATGAGCAGCTCTCTCCGGCGGCACGATTAACCAAGATTCATGAGCATCGGGAACCTTTTATCAAGACCGCAACTCATAAGATTAAACGTTATTTGTATAGTGGCGGGAGCATTTCTCGTTCCATATGATTGCACACAGCTTAAACTACTGTCGTGAATCTGGGGTCCACTATAGTTACCTCGGCTCTCGGAAAGTTGAGTTCATTATATATTCCTTCATTTAATCTCCGTTTCTTCCAGCCCGCCTTATAATTGCTTATCGTCCGCCCTCTATAACATCAAGGGAAGAGGACAGAAAGGGTCATATGTAACCGGTGGTTATATATGACCCTTTCTGCATGGCTGTTGATAGCATCCCCGAAAAAACCTGTTTAGTTAATTATGCCTGAAATCAGAACGATGGGTGACATGGCACTGAGCATTAGGAGCATGGCACAAAGATTGCTTTAGAAAAGGAGAAATGACAGAAATGACTAATGGTACCAATATTCCTCATTGGTGCTCCATTGTCGTTATCCTTACAAAAGGCCCATGAAACTTACAATTGTGAAAGGAAGGTTATGAGCAAAAATAATTATATCGTGGCGATCTATCCATCGCACACAGTTGCCGAGGCTGCTATCAAGGAACTACAGCAATCTGGTTTTGATATGAAGAAGCTGTCGATTGTTGGCCGCGATTATCATACCGATGAGCATGTGGTTGGTTATTACAATGTCGGCGACCGGATGAAGGTTTGGGGTAAAACAGGTGCATTCTGGGGCGGACTGTGGGGCTTTTTGTTCGGTTCAGCGTTCTTTTGGATTCCCGGATTGGGACCACTTCTGGTGGCGGGGCCGTTGGTCAGTTGGATCGTCGGGGCTATGGAAGGCGCCATCGTGGTCGGCGGATTGAGCGCGATTGGAGCCGGTTTGTACAGCCTGGGAATTCCTAAGGACAGTATTTTACTGTACGAGACGGCGCTCAAAGCCGGCAAGTTTGTCCTGATTGCCCATGGCTCTATGGATGACACAACCCATGCCAAAGAAATCCTTAACCGCACCAATCCGGAAACCATGGAGCATCATCAATGAACGCATCAGTGATGAGCCGCTGACGGAACCTATGAGAACGCGGTGATGCCGCAGAAGGTAGCGAGCGGTCTTGTAAATATCTTTTTTAGCTCAAAGATAAACAACTGGGATGAGGGAGGATATTGAGCGAAATCTTGTTCTGTTTGTTGTTTTAGAAAAATGAATCGGCCGGAACCAGTATTCCGGAAACTAAAAAATACAATAGAGAAAGGAGTAAAAAAAACATGAAAAAAACAACGTATCGCTTCGCACTGGTGGTCACAGTAGCCTCTTTATTCTTAACCAGCGCCCCTCTGTTTGCATCCGATACAGATGATCGCATTGAATCGTCTGCCAAACAATCGTATGTGTTCAAAACCTACCTCAAAGGCGATGACATTAAAATTCAGTCCAAGGATGGCGTTGCCACGTTGACGGGGAGTGTTTCCGGGGAATCCCACAAATTACTGGCCCAGGAGACTGTTGCGAGCCTGCCTGGAGTTAAAGGCGTGGATAATAAGCTGGAAGAAAAAGGTGAAGTTCCTGCTGTGTATAGTGATGCGTGGCTCATTGCCAAAGTGAAATCGACATTATTGTTTCATCGAAATTTGAGCGCCACCGGAACTGAGGTCCTTGCAGAACATGGTGTCGTCACTTTGCGCGGTGAAGCCACCAGTGAGGCCCAAAAGGATCTCGCCACCGAATATACCAAGGATGTTGAAGGTGCTAAAACCGTTAAAAATGAGATGACTGTATCAACTGCCGCGCCGAAATCAGGTGCAAAAACGATGGGTCAGAAGGTGGATGCTGTGGGCGAATTGATTGATGATGCGTCTGTCACCGCCCTGGTCAAGGCGACATTGCTGGGTCATCGTTCGACCAGTGCCCTTCATACCACTGTCGAGACCAAAGATGGTATGGTCAAATTGGGCGGTAAGGCCAAGAACGCAGCCGAGAAAGATCTCGCCACTAAAATCGTGGCTGACGTTCATGGTGTAAAGAGCGTGTCCAATAATATGATCGTTGAGGAAACTAAAACCAAGGAAATTAAATCCCAGAAAAAAAAGGCTATCGAAGGTTGTTAATTGACAGTCAACAATATGCGCCGATGGGATTGAAGCCAAAATCAACAAAACTACCGGTTGAAACCATTCTATTCTGGATTGGGCAGCATTTTTAACAGGAGGATGAATCATGTCACTTGGCACAATCTTACTTGTAATTCTGATATTAGCACTTTTGGGAATAATCCCAGTCTGGCCCCATAGCCGGTCATGGGGGTATGCGCCCAGCAGTGGTGTTGGGCTGATAGTGCTTATCATTGTGATTCTGCTTTTATTGGGGCGACTATAATCAACCCTTGAAAAGGATCACCAGTCGCCCGTGAAACGCTGCGTTTTATTGATTAGATGTCAATATCAGAAAGATGTTGGTGTGGATCTGAGGGGCGACGAAAACAAAGAATAAAATTGAGCTCCGGTGGCACCGCCATAAGGCAGAGATTAAACTTGAGGAGAATATATAACATGGCAAACACAAACGAAAATTCCAAAACATTAAGCCAGGAAATGCAGAACATCATGGACCGTGCCCATGCGCTCGTGGACGCTACTTCCGGAGAACTGGATGACCGGATCAAATCAGCCCGAGCCGCCCTGAAGGAACGTCTGGATTCAGCCAAGGGTGATTATGGCCAGCTTGAAGCACAGCTCCTGGAAAAGGTTAAGACTGCTGATGAGTTTATTCATGTAAAGCCATACTATGCCATCGGTGGCACCTTTGTTGCCGGCCTGCTCCTGGGCTGGTTCATGTCCAGGAAATAACATGGACAGACTGCCGTTGTTCATTTCCCGGTTCTCAGGGGCTGCCGGCCGGCTCGGTGGGATAGCCACCCAAATTATCGAGGATCGTTTGCAGCTCCTGGCCCTGGAGCTGCGCGAGGCCAAGATCCGTTTTGTCCAGGCATTGCTCCTGGCCTGCATGGGTGTGGTCTTTTCCCTGCTCGGCCTCCTGTTGCTGGTTCTGGCCGGTCTGTATGTCTTGCCGCCTGAATGGAGGCTTTTAGGACTTGTCGTTACGGCAACGGTCAGCATCCTGGCAGGGGTGGTAGTCTTTAGCTTCTTGAGCCGGCACCTGCAACGAAAAACACTGGCCTTTGATCAGAGCCTGGCCGAATTGAAAAAGGATACGATATGTTTCTCGACCAAGAATTGAAAAAGATTCAGGAGGACAAGAACCGCTTGGTTATATGTTGTGACCTGCGCCGCCGTCTGGTTCATATCGAGGTTCAGGATATCTGGAGTGGGGTGCGCCGTTCGCTGTCGAATCTGACCTTGGGGTTGGCTGTGGCCGAGCAGATTCTCAATTTTCTGCGTGATCGCAAAGGCAGTTGCCGCCGATAGAGCACTTAAAAGGGCATTGAAAGGAAGACCGAAAATTGCATGATAAATCTCTGTAATGCTGGTGTGTTATGGTTTCTGTCCGTGGGGATCAGGAGCGGAAAATAGGAAAAAACAGCGATGCGTGGAGGAGTGAATAAAATGAAAAAATTACTTTTTGGAATATCGTTTTTGGCGTTGGTACTTGTGTCGCCGGCTCCAATGAGGGCAGGGGTACATGTAGGCGTTAACATTTCACTGCCTCTACCCATTGTGTTCGTTGCGCCACCCGAGTTGGTCGTGTTGCCTGAGACGAATGTTTATGTCGTCCCTGACGTAGAGGAGGAAATCTATTTTTATGGTGGTTGGTGGTGGAGGCCGTGGGAAGGAGGTTGGTATCGATCGCGGCACTATGATTCTGACTGGAGCTACTATCAACAAACTCCCTCTTTTTATAGGAGGATCCCCTCAGGCTGGAGGAATGACTATCGGGAGCGTCGTTGGCGGGGAAATCAATGGAATTATGTACCAATACCTCACCATCAAGTGCAACAGAACTGGGGCGCCTGGCAAAGGAGCAGGTATTGGGAGAGGCATAAAAGCTGGGGTGTCGAAGGGTTGCAACAACCCCGAATGCGATCACATCAATATCGGGAGGGAGGTCAAAAGTTCCGACAGGCTCAACCACAGCACCAACATGGGGGAGGTCAACAATTCCGACAGGCTCAACCACAGCACCAGCAGCACCAACATGGGGGCGGTCAACAATTCCGACAGGCTCAACCACAGCATCAACAGCACCAACAGGGAAACCAGAAAGGTGGAAAAGGTGGAAAAGGAGGGAAGGGAGGGCATGGAAAAGGAAGGGACAAGGGTGACAAGTAGGATGATAAAAGGTCTAACGTAAATGGCGTGAAGAGCGTAGAGATCCTTATAGCCATCGAGTAATCCAGATAGATTTTACCGGCTTGCCAGGGGATTTATTAGTAAGAGGATTACCCTGTTATTGATGATTACTCTAATTCTGTTAACCGTGTGGCTGCCCGGATTTGTGGGCAGTTACACGACAGGGATGGTTAGGTCATAAACCCAATTAACACTATAAAGGTAGGGCCAAATGAGAACAACCACACTTCTTGCCATTATGCTTATTGCTTTGGGGGTCGTGGCCTTTGGGTATCAAGGGATTACTTACACGACTAAAGAAAAAGTTGTTGATCTCGGTCCGCTGCAAATGACGGCAGAAACAACCAAAACACTTCCGTTGCCGCCGATAGTTGGGGCTCTTGCGCTTGTAGGTGGCATTGTGTTGCTGGTTATGGGAAGAAAAAAAGATTGAGTATTGAGAGAGAATAATCAAGAGCAATTAAGTGATACCGGAAAACTCTCCAAGCGATGCCGGGAATCTCTCATAATACAGAAAAAGGAAACACAATGAAAACAATGTCTACGTCGCTCCTGGTAGTCAAGAAGGAAAAATGGATGCAAATGGGCCTTGTCCTTGCGGTTGTTTTGTTTTTCCCGCACCTAGATGCGGTGGCAGGTCAAGCGCCGGTAAACCTTGGGTGGGCTGATTCTTTCGCGGTTCTGGCCGGTACTACAATTACCAGCACCTCTGGCGGCACGATTAATGGGAATGTCGGGGTGTGGCCAGGTACTACTTTTGTGGCTGGAGTTCAGCCCGTAAAAGTGAACGGGACGGTATATCTGGGCAATCCTGTTGCCAAACAGGCCCAAGGAGACTTGACTGTTGCCTATAACGATGCCGCAGGACGGACACTCAATGTTATCGTCTCCGCCGGAGAACTCGGTGGCAAGACCCTGGCCCCTGGCCTCTATAAATCCGCACCGGGTTCGTTTGCCATAACGTCAGTAGATCTTACGCTCGACGCCCAAGGCGACCCGAATGCTGTCTGGATATTCCAGATGGCGTCCACACTTGTTGTGGGAAACGGCCGTCAGATAATTCTGGCTGGCAACGCCCAGGCCCGCAATATTTTTTGGCAGGTCGGCAGTTCAGCGACTCTGGGAACGACCTCTGTCGTCAAAGGAAACATCCTGGCATTGACTGCGATCTCGATCAAGACCGGCGCAAGGCTGGATGGCAGAGCGTTGGCACGGAATGCCGCGGTTACCTTAGACGCCAATACCCTTACAAAGCAGCCACCAACTACCCCCTTGTTCACTGATCAGCCCTGGCGTTTATTGTTGTTGCATAAGAGATAAGTAAATAATGGGTTAGACATCCTCCGGATATTTAACCGGATAATATCCGGGTCATGGCAGGGAAAAAGACTGAACAGATCAGTGATGTGCCGCCATTGAACGGTTGTCAGTGGTTATGGGTGCAAATTGGATAACCCGTATTGATAAGAAGTTCTCAGTGATGAAGCGACGATTAATGTCGTCCGCCTTGGCCATCTCGTTGTCTTTGTTTACTGGGTTCGTGTTGGCGGCTGACTGATGTGGTCGCTGATCAATGCTATGTAACACTGCGGCGCCTCCGCCACTGGCGGCCTTAGATCTATTAATAAAGGTGAAAGTCCGAAAGTCAAATAACGAGGAATAGAGTCGATGATGATCATGGTCAGGACAATCATAAACGCGCTACCGGAAAAGAAAAAAGAGGTTTTGCTTACCTTGCTTTCCTTGATTGAGCTGCCGGAAAAGGAAAAGGGCTGTCTGAGCTATGGTGTCTTTGCTGATATCGAAGACGAAAATGTTTTCAACCTGATTTCGGAATGGCAAACTCGTCAACATCTGGACCATCATATGAGGTCCGACAGATTCAGCGTGTTGCTTGGAATAAAGAGTCTTTTGAGTGAACCAATGAAAATTCAAATAGTTACTGTCTCGAATTCTGAAGGGATCGAGGCTGTTAATTCCGTAAGAAAAAAAGAAGCTGATTCTCAAAATTATTGCAGAGAAAAGCCTGGTGATATGAAGTTTTCTGGCAAAGTAAAACCGGCGCTGTCTATCGAATAATTGAACAAAATGTTCTTAAAAATCAGAATGATGGGTTGTCCAGACGCTGAGTGTTAGAACCATGGCATAAAAACTGCATTTATAAAAGTGCTGAACAAGAAGCATCTGTTAAGGCGGCTGATGAGCCTATTGTTTTCTTTGGTTCTTCAGTTAATTTTTTTACTACAAATTTATAGAAAGGAGTAACCGCTATGAAAAAGAAACAATTTTTTATCCCTTCTTTAGTCCTTATGCTGCTGGTCGGCACCCTTGGGGCTTGTTCATCCAAAGAAAAAAGTACAGAAATTCGAAAAACCACAACGACCACCGAAAGGCCTGTGATCCAAGAGCATCAGACCACTACCACAACCACCGAAAGCAAATAGGTAGTTGAGCCAGTTTCAAGTTTTGCACCTTACAGGAAAGGGCTCTACAGGATTCAACTATATGGAAAGATAATATTAAAGAGCAGTTCTTGTAGCGACAAAGTGTACGAGGCAATAGTGAATAATTTAACAAACAAAGGAGGACGTCATGAAAAAAGTAATACCATTTGTATTCACATTGGCTGTTCTGGTTATGCCCTGCGCGGTCTTTGCCCAACAGGAAATGACGACGGTCAACACGAGTACGACAACGGAAACTGCAGGGACGATCAGTGAGTTTAGCCCTGACACCATCGAGGTTCGGTCGGAAACCAGCTCATCTCCGATGCACTACAACTACACAAAGAGCACAACCTATGTTGATGATATGGGGAATCCTGTCTCCGTCGAGACCGTTAAATCGGGTCTGCCGGTGACGGTTTACTACACCCGTGAAGGTGACCGCATGATTGCCAACAAAGTGGTAGTGCGGAAAACCACGACGAGAACGATTGAAAAACCTGCAATCGAAGAGCGGACCGAGACCAGGACGAGGACGATTGAGACTAAATAAGGTGGTCGAGTCTGCATAAGGTTCAGTAGCCCGCAGGGAATTTCCCTGCGGGCTTTTCAGCGTTGGTGGATGAAACAGTGTTCGACTGATCGCGGCAACTACCCGGTAAAAAAGGAATAGTGGGGAGAATTCGCGATGTTTTTCCCATGTTTATTGCCGTTTGCCGTTAGATAAATTTGTCGAGGTTATGACTATGTCAGATATAAAGGCCGAAACCCAATTTCTCATTACCAACGATGAACTGCATCAACGTATCGCGGTGCTGGAAGAGGCATTGCGGGAAAAAGAGAGGATAGGGGAGGCGCTGCAAGATTCCGAGAAGCGCTACCGACGACTCTTTGAGTCAGCCAAGGATGGTATCCTGATCCTTGATGCCGATACCGGCAAGGTGGTTGATGTCAATCCTTTTCTGATGCAGTTACTCGGCTATTCTTATGACGAATTCTGTGGGAAATATATCTGGGAAATCGGTGCCTTCAAAGATATTGCCGCGTCCAAGGACGCGTTCAATCTTCTG
Source organism: uncultured Desulfobulbaceae bacterium (assembly GCA_903887485.1). Taxonomy (GTDB): domain Bacteria; phylum Desulfobacterota; class Desulfobulbia; order Desulfobulbales; family Desulfocapsaceae; genus UBA2270. Next base: position 21,156 of record CAISPV010000011.1, read on the forward strand.
CAAAATAACGAATATATCCGCTACGAGGATTTGCCGCTGGAAACCAAAAATGGGCAACCCGTCGCTGTCGAGTTTGTCAGCAATGTCTATCTGGTGGATCATAGCAAAGTGATCCAGTGTAACATCCGTGATATCACTGCCCATAAGCGGGCCAAGGCCGAGCGCATGCGATTGATGGCGGCCATTGAGCAGGTCGGAGAGGCTATTGTCATGACCGATGCCCAGGGGATTATCCAGTACGTTAACCCGGCATTCAAGCAAATGACCGGTTACCGCGGCAGGGAGGTCGTCGGCGTGAATCCGCGCATCCTCAAGAGCGGTAAGCAGGATGAACTCTTTTACCGTAATCTTTGGGATACCATCTCCAATGGTAAAACCTGGACAGGCCAAATGGTCAACAAGCGTAAGGATGGGTCTCTTTACACCGAGGAGACAACGATTTCACCGGTTCGCGATGCATCGGGCCAGATTACTAACTATGTGGCCGTCCAACGGGACATCACCGACCATCTCCGGCTGGCGGCCGAGCTTCAGCAGGCCCAGAAGATGGAAGCAGTGGGGTTGCTGGCGGGCGGCGTGGCCCATGATTACAATAATATGCTCAGCGTGATCCTCGGCTATGCAGAATTGGCTCTGCGCAAGGTGGAGCCGACCATGCCGCTGCATGCCGACCTTGAGGAAATCATCAAGGCCGCAAACCGTTCAACGGATATAACCCGGCAATTACTGGCCTTTGCCCGCAAGCAGACAATCATTCCTGTTGCGCTTGATCTGAACCGGGCCGTGGAGAGTATGCTCAAGATGCTTAAGCGGCTCATCGGTGAGAATATCGATCTGGCCTGGATGCCCGCCGCCGATTTGTATCAGGTCAAGATGGACCCCGTTCAGGTCAATCAGCTGCTGGCCAATCTTTATGTCAACGCCAGAGACGCCATTGCCGACGTCGGCAAGGTTACGATCGAAACGGGAAATGCTGTTTTTGATGAGACCTACTGTGCTGAACATCCTGGGTTTATTCCAGGAGAGTATGCGATGCTGGCCGTCAGCGATGATGGCTGCGGCATGGACAAGGAGACCATCAACCAGATTTTCGAACCGTTTTTCACGAGCAAAGAGATAGGCAAGGGAACCGGTCTGGGACTCTCTATGGTCTATGGCATTGTTAAGCAGAACAACGGATTTATCAACGTCTACAGCGAACCGGGAATGGGGACAACCTTCAGAATTTACCTGTCCCGGCATATGGGCCCAGCCATTGATATTCAGCGGGAAAAGACTGCAAAAATCCCTCTCAGCTGTGGTGAGACAGTGCTGTTGGTGGAGGATGAACCTGCGATTCTGAATATGGGTAAAATAATGCTGGAACAATTAGGATATCGGGTGCTGGCCGCAGACATGCCGGATGAGGCTATCAGGATGGCTGAAGAACACGCTGGTGAGATACAGCTTCTCATAACTGATGTTGTCATGCCGAACATGAACGGACGAGAACTGGCAGAACGGTTACAATCTCTTTACCCCAGCATGAAAAGTCTGTTCATGTCCGGTTATACAGCCGATGTAGTCGCCCATGACGGAGTACTGGATAAGAGCGTGCATTTCATCCAGAAGCCATTTTCATTGCGGAACCTGGCCGTCAAGGTACGGCAGACGCTGAAAGAAGTGGAAATGAAGATTGGGCAGCAAGAAGAGCTGGGTGCGGCACCTGCTGCTTAATAAAAGGCTATGTTCCCTTTAAGTGTTGAAACTGCCCCAGAGAAATGGCGAGCAAAGACTCTGGTGAAATTTGGGGATGTTGCTCAAGAGAACGCCGCCACCCCAGATAATTCGACAGATACTTTGTGGCTACACCATGAAA
>CAISPV010000012.1 GCA_903887485.1 uncultured Desulfobulbaceae bacterium
AGGGGTCAAACGAGTAAAAAAAGAAGACATAAGGGCACACTCCATCGATAAAAAGATTTTTCTGAACTTCTTTCCTTATTGTATGGTATGAAGAGACTTCTTACTTTAGCAAGCCGGACAAGGGTTGTCATCTCTTTTTGGCATCAGAAAACTTCAGGAAACTGCAATCCAGACCGCAAATATGCTCCTTATCTATCCCCCCCTGGCCAAACCCTGCGAGGCCCCGGCCGGCATTGCCCAGCTGGCCGGCGTCCTGCGTGGCCACGACATGGAGTGCACCCTGCTGGACGCCAACCTTGAAGGGCAGCTCCATCTCCTGGGCCGGCAGCCACAGGCGAATGACACCTGGACCAGACGCGCCTGCCGGGGGGTCAGCGACAATCTGAGCAAAATGCGCAGCCCGGAGATCTACACCAACCCGGCGCGCTACCAGCGGGCGGTGGCCGATATCAACCGCGTGCTGGAACAGGTGGGGTTGGCACGACAGCTTGACTTGACCCTGGCCAATTATCAGGATCCCACCATTTCCCCACTCAAAAGCGCTGACCTGCTGCGCTGTGCCGGAGATCCTGAAGACAATATCTTTTACCCCTGGTTTGTCGAACGGCTGACCCGGATCCTGGAGACCACCAATCCGAAGGTGGTGGGCCTCTCCCTCAATTACCTGAGCCAGGCCCCCACCACCTTTGCCATGATTGGTTTTCTCAAGAAAATCGCGCCGGGACTGCCCATCGTCGCCGGGGGCGGGCTGATCACCTCCTGGCTGCGCAATCCGGCCTGGGACAATCCCTTTGCCGGGCTCATCGACCACCTGGTAGCAGGCCCCGGCGAAGCGCCGCTGCTGGAAATCTTAGGGATCGAGGATAACGGGCAACACCAGCCGCCCGATTTCCAGGACCTCCAGCAAAAAGAATATCTGGCCCCGGGTTTCATCCTCCCCTACGCCGCCTCATCCGGCTGTTACTGGAACCGCTGTTCCTTCTGCCCGGAAAAGGCCGAGGAGAACCCTTATCATTGCCTGTCGGCAGACAGGGTCGTGGACGATCTGGCGACCCTGTGCCACAAGACACAACCAACCCTTATCCATTTTCTCGACAACGCCATTGCCCCGGCCCTGATGCGCCGACTGATCGACACGCCACCCGCCGCACCCTGGTATGGATTTGCCAGGGTCAGCCCCCTGCTCACTGACCCGGAATTCTGCCGCAGGCTGCGCCGATCCGGCTGCCTGATGCTCAAGCTGGGCATCGAATCGGGTGACCAGGGCGTACTTGATGCCATGGATAAGGGTATTGATCTGCAGATGGTGGCCCAGACCCTGACCGCACTTGAGCAGGCAGGCATTGCCACCTATGTTTATCTGCTCTTCGGCACTCCCTCCGAAGGGCCGGAACAGGCCCGCAAGACCCTGGATTTTGTGGTCACCCACCAGAGCGCCATCACCTTTCTCAATCTGGCGGTCTTTAATATGCCGGTATGCAGCCCTGAGGCCCATGATCTGCAGGCAAAAGATTTCTATGAAGGCGATCTCTCCCTGTACAGCGACTTTATCCACCCGCTGGGCTGGGGACGCAAGGAGATCCGTACCTTTCTCGACAAGGAATTCAAGCGCCATCCGGCCATCATCCCCATCCTCCAGCGGGATCCGCCCATCTTCACCTCAAACCATGCACCATTTTTTAGTAGGCTGAAGGCTGAAGGTTGAAGACTGAAGGTTATAGGGGGTGTCGATACGGACTTGTCGCATGTTTTGTGACGCCTTTCCTTCAGTCTTCAGACTTCAACCTAACACCTAAATATCAATAGATTCGAAAAAGGACAAAAATGAATAAACGAAAAGTCATCGTCATCGGCGGCGGCGCGGCAGGTCTGATGGCAGCCGGACAGGCGGCGATTACCGGTGCTGATGTCCTCATCCTCGAAAAGATGAAACGTCCCGGCCGCAAGATCTGCATCACCGGCAAAGGCCGCTGCAACCTCACCAACATCGCCGAGACCAAAGAGTTCATCGACCACTTCGGTAAAAATGGCCGATTCCTACGCCAGGCCTTCTCCCGCTTTTTTGCCCCGGAGCTGATGGCCTTTTTCGAGCAGCAAGGACTGGAGCTGGTAAGCGAGAGAGGGGGGCGGGTCTTCCCGGCCAGCGGCAAGGCCCCGGACGTGGTCAAGGTTTTGCAGCAATGGCTGCAGAAATGCGGGGTCAAGATCAAAACTGAGGCCCGGGCTGAACTCCTGCTGACCGCCAACGGCCGGGTCAGCGGCGTGCTCTGCGATACTGAGGCGCTGGGCTGCGATGCGGTGATTCTGGCCACTGGAGGTGCCTCCTACGCGGCCACCGGCTCAACAGGGGATGGCTATCGGCTGGCGGCAGCGGTCGGTCACACCATCGTTCCCATCCGACCGGCACTGGTGCCGCTCGAAACCGGAGGCGGCCTGACCGCACCGCTGGACGGTCTTGACCTGCGCAATATCAATGTGCGGCTGATCACCAACGGGAAGCGCGGCCGGCAGGCCTTTGGCGAGATGAGTTTTACCAAATTCGGGGTCACCGGGCCGGTGATCCTGACCCTGAGCGGCGAGGTGGTGGACGGACTGCGAAGGGGCGACAAAATGGCCCTTTCCATCGACCTGAAGCCGGCGCTCGATGAGCAGAAGCTGGACGCCCGGCTGCTCCGTGACCTGGAGAGCCGCAGCAAGGAGCCGATTCCCAGCATCCTGCGCGGCCTGCTCCCCCGCGAGATGATTCCGGTCTGCCTCCAGCTCACCGAGATCCCGGCAGATCGTCTGGGCGGTCAGATCACGGCCCAGGAGCGCAAACGGCTAAAGGCCTGGCTCAAGGATTTCCGGCTGGAAGTCACTGGCCATCGCCCTTTTCCCGAGGCCATCATTACCGCGGGCGGGGTAGATCTGCAAGAGGTGGATCCCCGAACCATGGAGTCACGCAAGGCCCCGGGACTCTATCTGGCAGGAGAGGTCCTCGACATCCAGGGCGATACCGGCGGCTATAACCTGCAGGCCGCCTTTTCAACGGGCTGGCTGGCCGGCCGCGCGGCGGCCCTGGGGCCGGACGCCAAGCCCTGACCCAAAATCACAAGCTCCATCCAAAAAAATTATTGTTGATACGGTTGGACTTAACACCATCAAATCAGACAACCTGCCCATAAAGTTCAGAGACAGGTTGCCTGATGCATCCGTAACTACGGAAAAGACCTGGTAATAAATCCAAGACCGGCCAAAGAATAATCCATTTTTCATTTACTTATCGGACAGTCTCTTCGCGATTTTTTTGCACTTCAACCCTTTGATTTTTCCATTCTAACGCCTCCGTGTCTTGTGTGTGTCGAAGTGTAGCAGATCTACTTTTGACATTTTAAATAGGCATATGATAAGCTTTATATATCAACATAGACACGGTCTAATCAAATATGGCGATATTTTAAGCACGTTAAACTATCGCGACACAGTCAATCTGTACCAAAAAAATATGGCTATGTTCCCTTTAAGTGTTGAAACTGCCCCAGAGAAATGGCGAGCAAAGACTCTGGTGAAATTTGGGGATGTTGCTCAAGAGAACGCCGCCACCCCAGATAATTCGACAGATACTTTGTGGCTACACCATGAAA
>CAISPV010000013.1 GCA_903887485.1 uncultured Desulfobulbaceae bacterium
CCACGCAGCATTAACTGCCATCTTTCAGCAGTTCGTGGATTTTATGATTACCTCACAGATGAGGAAAAAGTACCATTGGACAATCCAGTTGCCAGAGGACAGATGCTCCGTGAGCCCCATCCTCTTCCGAGATACCTTCATGACAACGAACTCCAGCTGTTTCTCGAGAGTGTCTCAAGTGCAAGAGACCTTGCCATCTTTATGTTGATGCTGCGCTGCGGTTTGCGTGTCCAGGAGGTGGTTAACCTGACCCTTGACGTTATTGATTACAGGCGCAGCCGGATTCTGGTCAAAGCCGGCAAAGGTGCCAGGGATCGAATCGTGTATATCAGCAATGATGCAGCAGTGGCACTGGCAAAGTACTTGAGAATGAGACCAAAAACTGGTGAGAAGCAGATCTTTCTGGCTGAGAAGGGGCGCTGCAGAGGAAAGCCGATCTCTGTCCGTGCAGTACAGAAACGGGTAGAGCATTATGCTCAGGAAAGTGGTGTGGCCGTAACTTGCCACAGGTTCCGGCATACGATGGCCACCCAATTACTGAATGCTGATGCTGATATCGTTTCGATTCAGGAACTGCTTGGTCATTCCAAAATCAAGACTACCCAGCGTTACAGTAAATTATTGAACCTAAAAGCCCAGCGTGATTATTTCAAAGCTATGGAGGTGGTGATGAGACAGACATTGACAAATCAACTGGAATGAAAAACTGCGGTACAATTCCGCTCCGCCAAGGGCCAATTCCTCCGACGAGCATTTGTTGGGCCCATTCTCAGAATTGACCCTTGACGGAGCTACCATCGGAGGAAAAACTTGACATCTGGGTACTAAATGACCAAAAGTAGAGACAGGTAACACTACAATTTAAAAGAAAAAACAGGATCTATTACGTATATAGACTGTTAATCTCTGATTTTCAAAAGTCAAACCACCTCCTATCAATCTCGAATGATAACCAGTAAAGCCGCATAACGACTCTCTCAGAAGTGTCCCTGTTTTGCCGACACTGTTGCAATCAATACTGTCTGTGGATGTTCTTGCCCCCTCTCACATCTGGTCGGTTCATTCGGACAGAGTTCTTCGTCATCCGCGCCCTTATCACCATCAGTATCAATCACTATTGTGACAATTAAGCCGCAGTAAAAAATTAACATGGCTATTTAGTTGTTTGAAGCGGCATAAGGAGCCGTAACGAAATAGACATAAATGGCCATGTTATTTCGTAACGGCTCCTAAATTCCGGCGCGAACACAACGAACGCGATAGCTGTTGGTCTTAATGTACCAATTGTCATCGCCATTGGCGAAATTGACAATCCACGCGCTCGTCGCAGGGGGATTGGTGACGGTGGTAGCCGACCAGTAGGAGGACGGCTGACAGGTAAAGACCGGATCAATGGCAGGATAATATCTGTTCACATCAACTATGGATTTCAATTCGCGGATATTGGGCAGCCGCCAGTCGGTTTTGGAGTTCAGGGACAGATTTTCACAATAGGCAAGGGCATTCTGCCAGTTGCGGGGCGTGGCGTCATCGCTTTTCTGCCACTCCAGGCCGGTTCCCTGGTCAACAACCGTGTTGCTGCCGGCTGTATAGGGGCCGATGGCATAAACGGGTGGACAGAGAGAGAAGAACAAAAGCGTAAGGATGATGCCCATGATGCGCCGTAGGCCTCTTCTCTGAGTAGTACGCCGGGGATGCCATGTATCCGGCCGGCTCTGTTTCATTTCCATATCTTCTCCTGCAAACATTAATGGGAAATATCGCCCGCAGGGGCGGGCTCCTACGGATACAATATGCCATGTAGGAGCCCGCCCCTGCGGGCGATCATCCGAGCACCCCAAAGAATCAAAAGACAAATTTTCAGAGTCCGGCGCGGACACAACGAACGTAATAAGGATTGCTCTTATCGAGCCAATGATCGCCGCCATCGTTGAAAAAGATCCCCCACGCATACACCGGGTCATCCACATAGATGGAAGCCGACCAGTAAAAGGACGACTGACAACTAAAAACCGGATTAACAGCCGGAAACGACCGGCCATAATCAACGATGGAATCCAGCTCGAATCTGGTCGGCAACCGCCAGTCGGTTCGACCTGCAAAAACCAGTCCGTTGCAGTAGTCAACAGCACCCTGCCATTTGCGTTTGGTGCCGTCATCGGACTTCATCCACATTAAGCCACTATTCTGATCGGTAACGGTTTGATTGCCATTATCCTGATAGGCAGGCGGCGCTCCCTGATACTGGCCATCCTGACCATACAGGGGTTGCCCGGCTACCGGGCAGCCCCTTTCATTGCCGCTGGCATCGTAGCATTTTGTCTGGCCGGTATCCGGCAAGGGGTTCCAGGCCGCGGCCGGAGCCATGCCCGGCACCACAAGAAACACAAATAACAGCAATACACTCCCCAGCCGCCGCAACCTGCGCCCGCAACTCGCCTTCATCTTCCGATTCCCCCGCCCTGTCCTTTGCATCCCTGACTCCCTCACGCTATGATAGACAATGATATTTTCTCATCATATTCCATTCCGCCTGCTCGTCCCTTATCGCCCGCGGGGGCGGGCTCCCACAAACACCATCTTTACCGGAACGATGATCATCCCTCGCCAGCATATCATGTAGGAGCCCGCCCCCGCGGGCGATAACCACACAACCCATGAAAACCAAAAAACTTACACCCACACCGCATCCCAATGAGGGTAATCATTGACATTGCCCACCAACCCTGCCCGCAAGGGATTGGCCACGATATACCGCGCCAGATTTTTTATATCCTCTTCCTTACGGACCGCATGATCATAATACCCTTTCTGAAAAACCGGCAGACCAATCCTTTTGCTGGTTAAAGATTTTAGAGCCTGAATGGTCTCACCAAGATTTTTCAGCTCCCCGAGCTGCATCATCCAGTGCAGATGATCCGGCATCACCACAAAACACAAGGTTGCGGCAAATCCCGCCCGCTCATGTTCCATCATAACCTGAATCAAGGTTCTTGCCGCCAGAAAATCTCGAAAGAGAGGCTGGCGGCGGCTGGTAACCGTAGTAATTACATATATTCGCCCTGGTTCGGAAACACGGCCTTTGCGTAGATCTTTTGTGTGCGGTTTTTCGGTAATATGCGGCATATATTTTCTTTTTCGGCTGGTGCGGTTATCGCCCGCAGGGGCGGGCTCCTACAATTCTGCGGGCAAGATTACCTCTATGCAAGCCCGCCTCTGCGGGCGATCAGGGCTGCCGACATATCGGCAGATGTTCGTATTTTGCCATTTTTTGTCATTATCCACCTCAAAAGAGCGGGATGGTTCGTATCCCCGATATGATGAACTTCGTGGCCAGACCGGTATCGCCCGCAGGGGCGGGCTCCCACATGGCATCACCATCATATCAGGTGGGAGCCCGCCCCTGCGGGCGATTTTTCCCCTCTACCTCCCGTCCTCACCAACAGCACCATCTTCTTCCAACACATCGAGCGCCAGCAAGGCCGCCGCCTCACCCACGGGAAGCTCCTGCACATCCTTCAGCTTTCTGCCGACGGCCCTTGATCGCACCTGCACCTTCTCTATGGTCTCCGAGGCCTGCTGCAGCTTCTTCTGCACTGCCTCCAGGACATCACCATATCTGCCCCACTCAGTCTTGACCGCGGCCAAGAGGTTCCAGACCTCACTCGATCGCTTTTGGATGGCCAGGGTGCGAAAACCCATCTGCAGACTGCTGAGAATAGACCAGAGGGTCGTCGGCCCGGCAATTACCACCCGGCATTCGCGCTGGATGGCCTCAGTCAGCCCGGTGCGGCGGATGACCTCGGCAAAAAGGCCTTCGATGGGCAGGAAGAGGATGGCAAAATCGGTGGTCCTGGGTGGATTCAGGTACTTCCGGCAGATATCCCCAGCACAGGCCTTGACCCGGCCCTCCAGCTGTTTGCCGGCCGCCTCCACCCCGGCCAGGTCGCCCAGTTCCTGGGCATCGAGCAGACGCTGATAATCCTCAATGGGGAACTTGGCATCAATTGGCAGCCAGACGACCTCACTGGCCTCCGTTCCCTGCCCCGGCAATTTAATGGCAAACTCAACCCGCTCGCCGCCATCCTTGGTGGCCACATTAACGGCAAACTGATCGGGATTGAGCACCTGTTCCAGCAAGGCGCCTAACTGCACCTCGCCCCAGGTGCCGCGGGTCTTGACATTAGTCAGCACCTTTTTCAGATCACCCACGCCGGTGGCCAGGGTCTGCATCTCGCCCAGGCCCTTGTGCACCAGCTCCAGCCGTTCGCTGACCTGCTTGAAGGATTCGCTCAGGCGCTTTTCAAGAGTCCCCTGGAGTTTCTCGTCCACGGTCTGCCGCATCTGCTCAAGCTGTTTGGCATTATCAACCTGCATACTTTGCAACTTCCCTTCCACCGTCACCCTGATGGCCTCCAGTTTCTTCTCATTGGAATCGGCAAGCCTGCCAATCACCGTTGACATGGACTCAAGCTGGGCCTTCTGGATACCGGCAACATCCTTCATCCGTTGCACCACGGAATCACCAAAGGTCGCGAAGGCGGCAATAAGTTCCTGCCGCTGCTCGCGCGCCGTCCGGCTCAACTCCTCACGGCCTTTGGCCATCTCCTCGCGAATCATGGATTCGGTACGCCCCTGGCCCTTCTCAAAGGCATCAAGACGAGATAACAGCACGGAGACATCAATCTGCTGCGGTACCTTTTTCAGAATCAGAAAGAGAAAAAACAGCACGGCCACCAGCAAAATGATGGGGACAAGGGGGGCATACATCAGGATTTCCGTCACAAAGAACCTCTTTCAATCAATAATATCGTGTTTTTGTTTCTCGGCACCGCATGGAAACAAGGATGCCTTTAACTTAAACAAAAGCCCCCTTTTTTCAAGGTTTCCTTTCATCAAAAACGGGGTATAGTGAAGGGTAAAACAGACCCATCTCAAAAACAGAACAACAAGAGACATATGCCTAAATCAGTAACAGCCCTGATCATGCTGGTCGTTATCCTGTCGTTCGGAACATTTGGTTACATGTTCATCGAACACAGCAATTTTATGGACAGCCTCTACATGACCATGATCACCATCAGCACCATTGGCTACGGCGAGGTCTTTCCCTTGGACACCAAGGGCCGGATCTTCACCATGGTGCTCATTCTGGTCGGGGTGGGTTTTGTCATGTTTATGTTCAGCAAGATTACCGAGGCAGTAGTGGAAGGTGAACTGCGGGCTCTTTACGGGAGATTGAATATGAAAAAAAAGGTCTTGGGACTCAGCGATCATTACATTATCTGCGGATTTGGCCGCATTGGCCGGGTCATCTGCAACCTGCTCAAAGAGGCGGACAAGCCCTTTGTCGTTATTGAAAACAATCCCGAGGTCATTCAGGAACTGGCTGAACTCAATTATCTTTTCCTTGATGGCGAGGCCTCAAGCGACGACATGCTGCTCCAGGCCGGGGTCGAACGGGCCAAAGGACTTATCTCCGTGGTTTCCACTGACGCCGATAATGTCTATATCACCCTGTCGGCCAGAGGCCTGAACAACGACCTTTATATCATGGCCCGCTCCAGCGGCACCGATGGCGGGGAGACCAAACTACTGCGCGCCGGGGCCAATCGGGTCATTTCGCCTTACTACATTGGGGCCTGCCGCATGGCCCAGCAACTCCTGCGGCCAACCGTCACTGATTTTATCGACCTGACCGTCCACAGCGGTGAACTTGGTCTGCGCATGGAAGAACTGACCGTCTCTGATCATGGCAAGATCGCGAACAGCACAGTAAAGGATTCCAATATCCGCCGTGATTACAACCTGATTGTCGTGGCCATCAAACGCGATCAAGGCGAGATGCTGTTCAATCCCAACCCCAACAGCATGATCTTGACAAACGACACCCTGATTGTTCTCGGGGACTATAGCAAAATCAAGGAACTGGAAAAGATGATTTAGAACTTCCAGGTGGAGAAAGGGTTTTTAACCAGACTCGCATTGGCATAACGACGGTCTGAACTGACCTCCGCCCCAACCCATGGCGGTTTTGCAAACCTCTGCCCCTCTTCTTCCAGCTCGATCTCGGCCACCAGCAACCCCTCGTTTTCACCAAAAAATTCATCAACCTCCCAGACAAATCCCTGATAATTGATCGTGTACCTCTTTTTTTCAATGATCGGCTGCTCACAGAGTTCTGCCAGCAGGACCTTGGCGTCTTCCACCGGGATCGGGTATTCATACTCCATCCGGCTGATCCCGCTGGTTTCCCCCTTGATGGTCAGGAATGCTGTATCGCCAGCGATCCGCACCCGGACGGTCCGCTCTTTACCGGAGCAAAGATAGCCCTGACAATAGCGGATTCCTGCGGCCATGTCTCTCCACTCATTGCCGGTTACCAGAAATTTTCGTTCAATCTCAGTCCCCATGCAACACCTTCTTTGCTGTTTCCATGGACCTCAACTGATAATCCCGGTCTCAGTAACAACCGTATGCCCCTGCTCTTTGGCCAGTCGCCCCTTGATCCAGCCGGTACGGATAAAGTATTGCTGACCACAATCCCGCCACTGGTCACAGGTGTCTTCCGTGGCCTTCACCGGATAGGACGCAAGCCCCTTGACCACCTTGCAGACCCCGGAATCAGTCTCCTGCAAGCTGAAATTCCGGCAACTCAAACAGATCTTTTTTTGTAAACGCATCCTATTCTCCTTTCGCAACTTTCGTAACGACTCCAGGTCTTTTGTTATCGGCAAGATGCTATCTGCCCAGTCAACGAACTGAAATCCAGACTTCTTTTCTGCCGGCTATACTCCTCGACCGCAAACAGATCCACAACACAATCATGATGACCGTATCGCCGCAGGTACCTTGAAAAAATCCGGGCGGAATCCTCGGCAATCACCGGATCACTCTCCTGGTAGCGATTATAGATAATCCCCAACACGGTCAGCCCCCGGTTGCGGGCCAGTTCGAGGACAGACAGGGTATGATTGATCGACCCCAGATGGGGGGTGCTGACCACAATCAGGGGACAGGCCTCCTGCTCCAGATAATCAAGAAAGGTAAGCTCTGCGGTTAAAGGAACAAGCAGACCGCCGGCCCCTTCCAGCAACACCAGCTCATACCGGGCGGCAAGGGTCCGGGTGGCCTGACGGATAACGGCTGGATCAATCACCTGTCCGGCAAGGGAGGCCGCAAGATGCGGCGAGCAGGGCTTGGCAAAGACATAGGGACAGGTCAGGCCCTGGCGATCCTCAGGCTGGAGTTCCTGATCCATCAAGCGCCGATGAGTCAGAATATCTTCAGCCATACCGACACACCCGGTCTGCACCAGTTTCTGGGTGATGACCCGTTTGCCCTGCCCCAGAAGATACCGGCCCAGAAGTCCGGTGGCCACCGTCTTGCCGATATCGGTATCAATACCGGTGACCGCGATGACCGAGTGTTCAGCCACCATTATTTCCGTAGCAACGGCTCAATCTGCCCACGATAGAATTCATAGAATCTGGCCTTAATCGCGTCCCTGACCTGATAAAAGGTCTGCATGACATGCTCCGGCGTTCCCTGTTCCTGGGAAGGATCAGCAAAACCAAAATGAAGGCGGGACTTTACTTTGCCGATAAAGACCGGACAGGATTCATTGGCGCCGCCGCAGACCGTGATGACAAAATCCCACGCCTCGCCCAGGTACTGGTTGACATGGACAGGGACATGATGACTGATATCAACCCCTGCTTCCTGCATCACGGCAACCGCCTGAGCATTGACCCGACCTGTCGGCTCTGTGCCGGCCGAAAAGACCTGGAGCCTGTGGTCAAAGGATTGCAAAAATCCATGCGCCATCTGGCTGCGGCAACTGTTACCGGTACAGAGAATCAATATCTTCATGGGCACGGCAACAGCAATCAGGCCGCTTGCCTCCGGTCAACCCGCTGGACCCCGGCGCTGACACCCACCTTGCCGTAATTACTGGCCCCGCACTCATTCTTGCCCAGATCCATCACATCAGCCTCTTCCTCACTCACCTCAAGAAAACCAATATTGACCTTGCGGATCTCCCCATAGACAGGGGGTTGCGGCCGCATATTCTCCTCAATAAACTCAGCAAATCTCTTCTCATTAGGCAGACGGAAGGCCACCACATGCTGTCGTAATGTCCCCAGGCTCTCCATGATAATTTGCGCATCATTGGCCTCGCTCCAGGAGGTATAATGACCGGGTAGCACCTGGATATGATCAGGCAGATCCCGCAGACGCAGCATGAGGCTCAGATAGAGCTCCCGCGCCCATTCCGCCCACCGTCCACCGAGATCAGGTCGGCCGGCGGTACTGATAAAGACGGTATCCCCGCTGAGCAGATATTTATTGTCAATGAGATAACAGGAACTACCCATGGTGTGCCCCGGCGTATGCAGGACCCGCACCTCCGGGCCTTTTTTGGAAAAGGTGCAGACCTGACCGTCAACAACCGGTTCATAGGGGAAGGTGGCGCCGGTAAAATCAAGCTTGCTCGCCAGCACCTTGCAGCCTTTTTCTTTCGCCAGTTGCTGGCTGCCGGAGATATAATCAGCCTGCCTATGGGTCTCAAAGGAGCGGATGATCTTGCTGCCATGCTGCTTGGCCATGGCCTTATAGACATCAATATTGCGGGAAGGATCAAAGACCATGGCCTCATCCTTATAGATCAACATATAGCTGCACGAGGCCTTGCCCGGCCGGACAAACTGGTACAGCGTATATTTTTCATCGTCACTACTGACTTTTTTGGGCACCAGGGCATTGCCCCAGCTCACGATGCCCTGCTGCAGATAGCCTACATCGGTAAAACCATGCTCGCAGAGAAGATCAGCCACATATTTTGCCGAACCCTCCTTGGCACAGACGATCCGTATCTTCTGCCCTTTCGGCACCAGATTGATGTTCCCCTGGGCGTCTTCCATGAAATTAAAATAGGGGATATTGATATAAGGAAAGAAGTTCGGGGCTTCAACACTGAAATTGGTAAAGTCCTTGGCATTCCGAACATCAAGCAGAACAAAATCAGGATGGCCGCTCAACCAGTCAAACAGTTCATTGGCGGTATATAAAAACGGGGTGACACTCTTCATATTGGTCTCCATCATTACAGGATCATTAAGAAAATACGTGCAGTGGGTTCATAAAATAGACTCAATAATAGGTAATCACTTAACCTTTTTTCCGCAATTGCTTTTTTCAACACAAGCCGCCCACCTCTCCGCATCAACAAAAAAGGCAGCCCCATTGCCGAGGCTGCCTTGTTCAGAACATGTTTTTCGAAAAGATTACAGGCCGGAAGCGACGCTGGTCATCTGGTCATAAAATTCGGTGACCTGATTTTTCTTGTCTGATTCCATGCAGGCCATGGCCGCCCTGGGATGCTGGTTGAGAACCCCGGAAACCATGTAGGGGATAAAATAGCCCCAGTCGATCTTCTCCCGCCAGGGCAGGATCTGCTCCTCAATCACCTTGATCAAGGGGCGAACCTGGAACTTGGGATTCTTCAGGAAGGAAAGCAGCAGTTCCAGCGGGCAGTTGCCGGCGCCGCGGCCAATGCCGTAGAGGGTGGCGTCGAGATAGTTGATCCCGGAGATGATGGAGGAGATGGTGTTGGCAAAGGCGAGTTGCTGATTGTTATGGGCATGGATACCGATGGTTTTCTCCGGCATCCGCTCCATGTACATCCTGGCCAGCACCTCAATATCCTCGGAATAAAAGGCGCCGAAGCTGTCCACCAGATAGATGATGGGAACCCGGCACTTGGCCAAGTCGTTGAGTCCCTCTTCCAGGTCGCGCGGCCCCACGGTGGAGACCGCCATCAGGTTGATCGTGGTCTCGTAGCCTTTATCAATACAGTGATGCGCCAGGGCGGCAGCCTTGTCGATCTGGTGGACATAGCAGGCCACCCGGATCATATCCAGCGAACCTTCCGAACGAACCGGGATGTCGTCGTAATCGATCCGGCCAATATCGGCCATGGCCGAGAGTTTGATCTTCTTTTCCGAATCGCCGATGATGCGCCGCAGGTCTTTTTCGCCGCAGAAGCGCCAGGGGCCAACCACATTGCGGTCAAAGGCGGATTCCGAACTGAGGTAGCCAATCTCCATATAATCGACCCCGGCCTCAGCCAGGGCATGGTACACCTGCTTAACAAAGGTGTCGTCAAACTGCCATTTGTTCATTAAGCCGCCATCGCGGACAGTGCAGTCAATAACTTTAATTTCCGGTCTGAACATGGGGAATTCTCCTTTTAAAAGACATAGGCAGTTATTTCAAAATAACGATATCAAGAGTGGAATATCGTGAGCGGCATAAGGAGGCGTAAGACAGCAGGAACAGCTCCTGAACACAGTTAATAAAGATGGGAATCATACCCGATCCTGGGCAGCGCGGCAATGCTCAATGAAGGTTTTTACGTTTTGCCCGAGCAGGTCAAGGTTCTTCTCCCGCAGGGCCTTGCCACCAAAAAGGCTGGTGGAGACCCCCACCGCCGCTGCGCCCGCGGCAAAATAGTCCTGGAGATTGGCAAGAGTGACCCCGCCGACTGCCGCGAGCCTGATCCGGTCAAACGGCCCCAGCAGATCATGGATGTAACCGGGGCCACCCATGGCGCCGCAGGGGAAGACCTTGACCATATCCGCCCCGGCGGACCAGGCGGCGTACACCTCGGTAGGGGTCAGCGCCCCCACGATAATGGGGATGCCTGCTGTCTTGGCATAGTCGATCACCCTGGTATCCAGATTAGGGGTCACCAGAAACATGGCCCCGGCGGCCACGGCCCGCCAGGCTTCATCGAGATTGCGGATGGTGCCCATGCCCAACAGTCTGCCAGCGGGCACGGCCGGACGATATTTCTCAACGATTTTTTCAGCGCCCGGGGTGTTCATGGTCACCTCCATGGCCGTAAGTCCGGCAGCAAAGGAGACCTGCATGACCTCGCCAAAAAATTCACCTTCCACCCCCCGCAGTATGCCGATTACCGGAACATCAAGCTCCATGAGACACTCCTTTTCATTTCAGATTTTTCAAAAAGTTACACTCTCAATCCGGCAATTTATTGAATGCCGAATGCCGAGTACCGAATGCCAAGCCGCTGTAAAAAATAACATGGCAATTTAGTTGTTTGAAGCGGCATACAAGGAGCCGTAACGAAATAGACATAAATGGCCATATTATTTCGTAACGGCTCCTAAACAATCACAGGATTGAGGAATCCTACTCCAAAGGACACAAAGCGCACGAAGGATTTGCAGTTCACAGCCTGCTTCTATTTTCGGGGTTTGATCCGGCTGGTGGGCTGGGCCTGCCATGGGTCGTCCGGCCAGTGATGTTTAGGATAGCGGCCTCGGAGTTCCTTTTTTACCTCATGGTAGGCGCCTTCCCAGAATCCGCGCAGATCCTGGGTAATCTGCATGGGCCGCTGGGCCGGAGAAAGCAGGTGGAGCAGTACCGGCACCGTGTTGTTGCCGACCCTCGGGGTGTCGGCCAGCCCGAACATCTCCTGGAGGCGCACCGCCAGCACCGGCGGCTCGCCTGGGGTGTAGCGCAGCTTGATCCGTGAGCCGCTGGGCACCGTGAGGTGGGTTGGGGCTTCTTGCTCAAGCTGGCTCTGCTGCCGCCAGTCGAGCAGGGCGGCGAGGATGGCGAAGAGATCGAGTTTCTTGAGATGTTCCGCGCTCCGCATCCCGGTGAGACAGGGGCCAAGCCACTGCTCAAGGCTCTCGAGCAGGCAGGCATCCGAGACATCCGGCCAGCCCGCTTCCGGCTGCCAGAACCGCATGCTTTCGAGGCGCGCCTGCAACTCCCTCGCCTTATCACTCCAGGGCAAGACGGCGAGACCACGGCTGCGGATGCCGAAAAGCAGGGCGGCCAGCACCGCCTCGGCAGAGGGTTTTGCCAGAGTGACGGTTTCCAGAACAATCTCATCCAGCCGCAGGAGACGCTGGGCCTTCACCGTACCGCTCTGCTCTTCCCAGTACACCTTCTGCTCCCACTGCAGCCGGGATGCAAACAGGGACAGCAGGGCTTCTTTGGTAAGGGGGGCGGCAAGAAAGATGCGGCCCTCGATCCGACCCGCGTCCAGTTCGGCCACTGCCAGATACTCGTGGACGGCGAGCCGGTCATGGGCGGGGAGAACGGCGCCGCGGCCGGAGGTCAGCTTGTACTGCCCCCTGCCCTCGGCCCGGCGCTGGGCGATCCGATCCGGGAAAGCCAGGGCCAGGAGTTCGCCCGCAATCGCCGATAGCACTACTGTGTCCCCGGCCTTGTTCCGGGTTGGTTTTGGGAGATGATCCCGGAGCTGCCTGCTGGTCTGCACCACCCGGCGGCAGGCATCAGTGTCCGCATCCAGAGATTGGGCGGCTGCCCGGCCATCGGTGCGGAAAGCAGCCAGGGCATGGAGCCGGTCTTCGATATCCGCCGAACGCTCCCTCCCCTTAATAATGTCGCGCTCGGAAAGCAGGGCCGTGAGATCGCAGGCCAGACCGGTGGCACCATGATCAACCGCGACCAGCAGCATGTGGCCGAGGCGCGGATGGGCCGGGAGTTCAGCCATTTTCCGACCAAGGGGGGTGATGTGGCCCTGATGGTCCAAGGCCCCGAGGGCCCGCAGTACGGATTGCGCCTGGGCAAAATGGCCGGCCGGCGGCGAATCGGGCCAGCGTAGGCCGGCAGGATCATGCACCCCCCAACGGGCCAAGTCGAGTGCCAGCTGAGTCAGGTCGGCGGCCAGGATCTCCGGCGGGTCGAAGGGCTTGAGGCCGTGTTCCTCACCTGTGCTCCACAACCGGTAACAGTGGCCCGGGCCAAGGCGTCCGGCCCGACCGGCGCGCTGGGTGGCCGAGGCCCTGGAGATGCGCTGGGTGGTCAGGCGGCTGAGGCCGCTGTTGGGGTCGAACTGCAGGGTCCGTTTCCAGCCGCTGTCCACCACGGTATGGATGCCCTCGATGGTGACGCTGGTTTCAGCGATGGGCGTGGCCAGGATGATGCGCCGCCGCCCCTCCCGGTCCGGCTGCACCGCGGCGGTCTGGGCCGCAAGGCTCAGGTCGCCGTAGAGGGGATGAATGGCGATTTCGGCAGGAAGCAGGGCCGCGGTCAGCAGCGCCTGGGTCTGCCGGATCTCGGCGGCACCGGGGAGAAAGGCCAGGATATCGCCCGGCTGTTCGGTCAGCCCCCTGTGGATAACAGCAGCCACCTGCTGTGCGATCTCGCGGGGGTAGGGTTGGGACAGTTGTTGCCCGGCCCGGCTGTATTCCACGCCTACGGGATAGGTTTGGCCCGCGCCCATGACCACCGGGGCGTCATGAAGCAATCGGCTGACGGCCCCGGTGTCCAAGGTGGCAGACATGACCAGAATCTTGAGATCCTCCCGCAGGCCGGTCATCACATCAAGGCAGAGGGCCAGGGCCAGATCGGCCTGCAGGCTGCGTTCGTGAAACTCATCGAAGATGACCAGCCCCACCCCAGCCAGTTCGGGATCGTCCTGCAGACGGCGGGTGAACACCCCAACGGTTACCACCTCCACCCTGGTGGCCGGGGAGACCTTGGACTCAAAGCGTACCCGATAACCCACGGTCTGTCCGACATCCTCGTCCAGTTGTCGGGCCATGAAGGCGGCGGCCAGACGGGCCGCAAGCCGCCGCGGCTCCAGCATCAGGATGGTTCGCCCCGCCAGCCAAGGCTCAGCAAGCAGGGCCAGGGGCGCCACCGTGGTCTTGCCCGAACCGGGCGGGGCGCTGAGCACCACGGCCTCACGGCTGGCCAGCTGCGCCCGCAGTTCCGGCAGGATCGCATGGATGGGAAGTTTGATCATGGATATTCCTTTGTTGCTCAATTCTTGCATAAGCAATAATACCCTTTACACGGAGAACTTCCCTGCAAAAAAAATTGAACTTCCATCCATTCGACCGCAGCAACCCAGCCTGTACCGAATGCCACGCCGGCATCGTCCTAAAGGCTATGCCGGTACGAAATGCCATAAATAAGCTACTGTTCCTGTTTCTCTGAAACAAAAAGGGATGCCCGAAAGAACGGGCATCCTTTTTTGTTTGGAAAAATAAGACTGGTTTCAGTTTGGATTATTCGTCTTCATCTATATTGGTTTGAGACGGCAATAATCATTGGCCAGCAGGCTTTACCCTGCTGTCAGCAACAAACAACTCTCCCATATCCCTATAAACAGCCATGAACCAGAACAGGAAGGGAAGTATCCATTGCCCTCCTGTTCTCCATAGTTGACTGAAGAGCAAATGAGCTATTGTTGTCGTTTGTGGGTTCGGGAAGTTTTTCCAGGCAAGGATACTGGCGATATCAATAAGAATGAAAACAGCAAGCCCGATGAGAATGATCGTGATCCTCCTGGTCAATTTGATCCTTGGAGTTGCCAGCATTAGTGTCAGAAAAGGTATCGTATTCCGACAACTTGTATAATCTAAAACAACAGCATGTTGAGCACATGAAAGCAGAAAAGAGCATACGAGACGCAGGAGTCCCTGATACCCCCTTTCTATCCATCCAATGAACATAAAGAGAACAAGGGAAATAACGAGCAGTTTACCCAGAAACAGCAGTTTTTCTTTCATGCCTCACCACCATCTCGATCCATAGCAACCACATCAAGGCAATCAGAATAAGAAAGGCCACCTGCCAGACATAATCATGGACGAACTCAGCATACTTGGGGAAAAGCTCAGTTAGCCATGCAAGAGAGAAGAGCCTCAGGGTGTTGGCCAGAATCAGGAATGGAATTCCGGCCAGAATCGCTATCCCTTTTGCTTTCAGCGCCGATGGATAGACCAGCACAAAGGCAACAAAGACAATCATGGCTGACATGGCCGTGCATTCCGCGGTCATGATCCATTCACCATTCTTCAGAGTGATATGGATACCATTGTGTACAACTTGCAGACCAGAGGCCTCTATCAGGCCGCCTACGATCTTGACCATGAACTTCTGGAACGGGATTGTGGGCTCAGGGAAGAACCAGAAAGGGGTATTGTTGCCAATCAGCACCAGGAGCACAAACAGGACAAAGCTCCAGAAAGGGAAGCGGGGACGAGTGTTGGCTCCGCTTCCCTTGGTATCTGGCTTTTTGGTCATGGGTGCTTATGCTGACGGCTTTTTACGCCGACGCAGCAGATACAGACCGGTCAGAACAGAGGGAATCAGCCACAGACCATTCATGACAGGGACTTTGGTTGTAACCGGTGGTGGGACTGGGGCGCCACCTGTGTATAAAGTAGTAATTTCATCAGATGATAGGGTACGATTATAGATAAAAATATCATCTAATTTACCACCAAAGTAATCATAGGCATATATGGATTTCCTGCCTATATCAAAAGGAACAGAGTAGTTCGGTGTTACAGGGCTAAAGGAAGTTGTGTGATCCAATATTCCATCTATATAAAGAGACAAGACGCCAGAACCTGCCGTCAAGACTACTTGATGCCAAGAATCTGAACTTAATGTATTGGTTGATGCTATACTGCCACTGTAAATGCCAGCAGCAATCATTCTTTGATTGCCAGTTCCAATAGTCAAAATTTCATAACCATAATAATTATCTGCTCCAAAACTTATGATGCGAGGATTTTGATTTCCGCCAGAAAAATTTATCCATGTTGATATTGTAAGCTCATTTCCCAACTTAAGAGGGTCAGTATTTGCGACATTTATATATGCACCATTATTGAAATAATAAGCACTATCAGCATTACCGTTTCTGTCTGTGGTTAAAGTAGCACCATTCACAGTTCCATTATTCCCATTTCCACTCGAATCATCAGCATTGCCATTAAATTCATAAGCGGCTACAAGACCGTTTGTAATTATTGGAGTAGCTCCAACAACAGATACACCAAACATCATCACCCCAACAGCCAATCCTGCCAAAAGTTTCCTCTTCATTTTTCCCCTTTTTAAGCTTGATGGTCTCGCAAAAAATCCCCAAATAGGCATTTTCTCAAAAGACTCATAATCTTCCATTCCTGCCTCCCAACAGGTTTGACCTCTATCATTTGCTTATGTCAAAAAACCATCAAAAAAACAAGCAAATATTGGTCCAAAAAGATAATAGGTGTTTGTGTAACTTGTTATTGTGTTTTATAACAGTATGTTGTGTGAATATTCTTAAAAAATAAATATGCGCTGAGGGATGTGGCCACTGGGTGAAATGGCGGATTGTGAGGTTGATTGGGTGCTTTAACGCAGGGGATTTGAAAGAAGGGGATGGGTTGCGCAGTTATATTAATCGTGATGGTCTCGCAAAAAGTCAAAAAGCCTGTCATTTCGAGCGACAGCGAGAAATCTTTCTTCTTAACCACTGGGTACTATTAAGATTTCTCCCAATGGTCGAAATGACATTGTGACAGTCTGGACTTTTTGCGAGATTGTCAATCGTAACACTTTATTGAGTTCTGAATTGGCCAGAATATGTTTTGAAAAATTGTCAGCACTCAAGATGTTGAAGCTGAGTCTGAGATCCGTGAGTACATAGAAATATCCTATAACCGGAGGCTCTTGCAAAATGACCAATATGTCATTCCCGAGTGCTTTTATCGGGAATCCATTGTTGTAAATTAAGCCTGTTATGGATTCCCGCCTGCGCGGGAATGACGGTTTTTGAATTTAATTCGTCATTTTGCAAGAGGCTCACCGGCAACGTACACAGAAAAGGTTAGGGTTTTATTCTCCGGCTGCTTTTGAGAGAAAATATTTTACTGTAATGAACGTGGCAAAGAGGTTTGGTTTTCACTATTGACGACTGACCTCAGAGACAAACCTGCTGTTTTTTCCTGATACGCATTGCTCATTTTCCTCTTGACGCCTATCTGAAAACAGGATAGACAGGCGGAATGAACATTCATTCCATCACAACATCGTCCACACAGACAGATCCCGGCAACAAACGGGAACGCATTATCCACGCCACCATCAGGCTCATCTCCGAGTATGGCTTCCATGGCACGCCCATCTCCATGATTGCCCAGGAAGCCGGAGTTGGCGCGGGGACCATCTATCGCTATTTCAAGGACAAAGACACCCTGGTTCTCGAGATCTTCACGCAGGTGAACGGGGCTTTCAAACAAACCCTGCTCCACGGATATGATGAGGGCCACCCCGTACGCGACCGCTTTCTCCATCTCTGCCGGGGCATCTTCCAGTACGGTATGAAAAACCCGTACGAGTTCAAATTTATCGAACAATTCTATAATTCACCTTACGGCACCACCCTGCGCCGGGAAAAAATATTCTGTAATTGCGGCGACACCGGTCAGGACCTGCCGCTGGAGCAGGTGTTTGCCGCCGGTCAGGCCCAACAGGTGATCAAAAAGCTGCCGCTGGCGGCCCTCATCGCCCTGGCCATCGGCCCCATTGTCTTTCTGGTCAAGGACAGTATCGCCGGCCTGATTCAACTGGACGAAGCTACCATCAACAACACCCTGGCCGCCTGCTGGGATGCAATACACCAAGAGACAGGCGCCGACCGGCAGCCCGTCGTCACCCCTTCCTCTTTTACAACTGAAGAAAAGCCATGACAAAGCGTATTCTCCTCACCATCCTTGCCCTGATCATTATCGGCGGTTCCCTGGCCGGTATCAAAGTCCTGCAGATCCGCCACATGATCGCTTTGGGCAGCAAAATGGTCCCGCCACCGGAGACCATCTCCACGGCACCAGTCCAGCTTCAATCCTGGGAGTCGGTGCTCTCGGCGGTCGCCTCGCTCGATGCCGTTCAGGGAGTGACCGTGGCTGCCGAACAGGCCGGCAAGGTGGTGAAAATCTCCTTTACCCCCGGTGATTTTGTCGAAAAAGGCGCCCCGCTGGCCCAGCTTGACACCAGTGCCGAAGAGGCCCAGTTACGGGCCATGGAAAGCAGCAGAAACCTGGCCCGCACCAATCTGCACCGTCTGGCTGAACTGGCCGACAAGGGTCTCATTTCCAAGGCCGAATATGATAACGGTGAGGCCAGCTTCAAACAGACGGAGGCCCAGACCGAAAACATCCAGGCCATCATCCAGAAAAAAAATATCAAGGCCCCCTTTTCCGGCAGACTGGGCATCCGGCAGATCAATCTTGGTCAGTATCTGAAAGAGGGGCAGGAAATTGTCTCCCTCCAGGTCCTTGATCCGATTTTTGTCAATTTCATGCTGCCCCAGCAGGAACTCAGCAAAATCACAACCGGAATGGTGCTCCGCATAAACGGTGATGGAGCCCAGGACAAGCAGTTGACCGGTAAGATCACGACCATTGCCCCCCAGGTGGACGCCCAGACCCGCAACATCAAGATCCAGGCGACAGTAGCCAACAATGACGAACTCCTGCGCCCCGGAATGTTTGTCAACGCCGCCATCGTGCTGCCGGAACAGGCCAAGGTGTTCACCATCCCCGGCACTGCTGTTCTCTATGCCCCTTACAGTGATTCGGTCTTTGTCGTGGAAGAAAAAAAGGATGAGAAAAGCGGCAAGGAGCTCAAGGTCCTGCGCCAGCAATTTGTCCGCCTCGGGGAGAAACGCGGTGATTTTGTCGCTGTTCTCTCTGGTCTGAAAGAGGGAGAGACCGTGGCCAGCACCGGGGTCTTCAAACTGCGCAATGGTCAGGCCGTGGTGATCGACAACAGTCAAACGCCGGCCTTCGAACTCAAACCCAAACCGGAAAACAATTAATCTTTTAGGCCGTTGGTCTTTCATGATTATGAAATAAATAAGCTTTGTTCCGGTACCCGCGCCAGCAACACCCGAGCCATTAAATTAGCAAGTCACTCAACCTTATTGAGGTATATATTGATGAAAGCCACTTACAAAATCAAACTGGTTGCCCTGACGGGAGTTCTGACCGCCATGCTCATCATGACCGGTTGCAAACAACAATCCTCTGTGGGAGGGCCACCGCCTGCCACCACCCCCGAGGTAGGGGTCATGACCGTAGCCACCGCCCCAGTCACCTTGACCATGGAGCTGCCGGGACGGATATCGCCCTACCTGATTGCCGAGGTCCGTCCCCAGGTGGGCGGGATTATCCAGAAAAGACTGTTCACTGAAGGCTCTGATATGAAGGCCGGGCAGGTACTGTATCAGATAGATTCCGCCACCTATCAGGCTGCCTACGCCAGTGCCAAGGCTTCTCTGGCACGGGCCGAGGCCAATCTGGCCACGGTCCGGCTCAAGGCGAATCGCTTCCGGGAACTGGTGGCGATCAAAGCGGTGAGCCAACAGGAGTACGACGATGCCGGCGCCCTGCTCAAGCAGGTTGAGGCCGATGTGGCGGTCAGTCAGGCAGCCGTCGAGACCGCTCATATCAATCTGGACTACACTAGTGTGAAGGCACCGATATCCGGTCGGATCGGCCGCTCGACCGTGACTGACGGGGCATTGGTTACGGCAAGCCAGACGGCGCCGATGGCCACGATCCAGCAGCTTGATCCCGTTTACGTGGATGTGACCCAGTCCAGCGCTGAGATCCTCCGCCTGAAGCGGAATCTTGCCAATAGCGAGATCAAGGGAAAGAATGGTGACCAGGCCAAGGTCAAGCTGCTGCTGGAAGACGGCAGCAGCTATCCGCAGGAGGGAACCCTGAAATTCAGCGAAGTGGCGGTGGAACAGGCGACCGGTTCCGTCACCCTGCGGGCGCTCTTTCCCAATCCGAATCAACTGCTGCTCAGCGGCATGTTTGTCCGCGCCATTCTCGAAGAGGGAGTGAAGGAAGAGGGAATCCTGGTACCGCAGCGCGGCGTCACCCGTAATCCGGCTGGTAATGCCATGGTCATGGTGGTCGGCGCTGAAGAAAAGGTGGAGCCGCGGGTCATCAAGGTCGCCCGGACGGTCGGCGACAACTGGCTGGTCAGTGACGGGCTGAAGGTGGGCGACCGGGTCATCCTCGAAGGGATCCAGAAGGCGCGCCCGGGAACTCAGGTCAAGGCCGTACCCTTCGGCAGTAAACCGGATACGTCCCCTGCCGGCACTCCCCAACCTGCAGCCGTTAAAAAGTAAAGGAGCCCTTCCATGCCAAGGTTTTTCATCAATCGTCCCATCTTTGCCTGGGTCATCGCCATCATGGTCATGCTGGCCGGTCTCCTGGCAATCAAGACATTGCCGGTCTCCCAGTATCCACCGATTGCGCCGCCGCAGATAGCCATTAATGCCACCTATTCCGGGGCCTCGGCCCAGACCGTGCAGGATACCGTCACCCAGGTCATTGAGCAAAAACTGAACGGTATCGATAACCTGATCTATATGTCCTCCACCAGCGACTCTTCAGGGGCGGTGACCATCACCCTGACCTTCAAGGCCGGAACCGATCCGAACATCGCCCAGGTGCAGGTGCAGAACAAGCTGCAACTCGCCGTGCCGCTTTTACCTCAGATCGTACAAAAGCAGGGGATTTCGGTGGTAAAATCTACCAGAAACTTCCTGTTGATTGTCGGACTCGTTTCAGAAGACGGCTCCATGGACCGTAACGCCCTGACCGACTACATGGTCTCCAACCTTCAGGATATCATCAGCCGCCTGGACGGGGTAGGTGAACTGATGTTGTTCGGCACCCAGAACGCCATGCGAATCTGGCTGAACCCGTCCAAACTGAACAACTTCCACCTGACCACCAATGACGTCATCGCGGCGCTGCAGGCCCAGAACGTCCAGATATCCGCCGGACAGTTCGGCGGCACCCCGGCGGTGCCAGGGCAACAACTCAACGCCACCATCAACGCCCGGGCCCTGCTCCAGAACACCGATCAGTTCGACGCCATCATCCTGCGCACCAATAGCGACGGCTCCAACGTCAGGCTTAAGGATGTGGCTGAAAGCAAGATAGGCACCGAAAACTACGATATCCAATCTTTCTACAAGGGAAAACCGGTAGGCGGCATGGCAGTCCGATTGGCAGCCGGAGCCAACGCCCTGGAAACGGGCGATCGGGTCAAGGCCAAGATGGCGGAGCTGTCGAAATACTTCCCTGCCGGCATGCAGGTGGTTTATCCCTACGACTCAACCCCTTTCGTCAAGATTTCCATTGAAGAAGTGATTCACACCTTGATTGAAGCGGTTTGCCTGGTCTTCATCATCATGTTCCTCTTCCTCCAGAACTTCCGGGCCACCCTGATCCCCACCATCGCCGTGCCGGTGGTGCTTCTGGGAACCATGGGAGTATTGTCTGCCACCGGTTTCTCCATCAACACCCTAACCATGTTCGCCTTGGTCATTGTCATCGGTCTGCTGGTGGACGACGCCATCGTCGTGGTGGAGAATGTGGAACGGATCATGACCGAAGAGGGGCTGTCACCCCATGACGCCACCATCAAATCGATGGGCCAGATCAGCAGCGCCCTCTGGGGTATCGCTACCGTGTTGACAGCGGTTTTTCTGCCCATGGCCTTTTTCGGCGGCTCAACCGGCGTGATCTACCGTCAGTTTTCCGTCACCATCATCTCCGCCATGATCCTCTCAGTGCTGGTGGCCATGATCCTGACCCCGGCCCTCTGCGCCACCCTGCTCAAACCTATCGAAAAAGGACACCACTCTGGCGAGACCGGCTGGTTCAGTTGGTTCTTCCGCCGTTTCAACACGTTATTCGACTATTGCCGAGCGAAGTATGAGGGGATCGTTGGCCGCTCCTTCGGTAAACCGGTACGTTACCTGATGATCTATAGCGCCATTGTTGCGGCCATGGTCTTCTTTTTCCTGCGTCTTCCCACCGCCTTCCTGCCGGATGAGGATCAGGGCTTCATTATCTGCCAGGTACAACTGCCGGCCGGAGCCACCCAGGAACGGACCATCCAGGTCTTACGGCAGATGGATCAGCATTTCCTGAAAAATGAATCGAAAACGGTGGAGGGAATCATCACCGTGGCAGGATTCAGCTTTGCCGGTCGTGGTCAGAATATGGGACTGGCCTGGGTGAAGCTGAAGGACTGGAAATTGCGCCAGTCTCCTGATCTCAAGGCGCCGGCCATTGCCAAGCGTGCCATGGGCGCCTTTTCCCAGATCAAGGACGGCATGGCCTTTGCCTTTTCACCACCGGCGGTACTTGAACTGGGTGTGGCGAACGGTTTTGACTTCCAACTGCAGGATCGTGGCGGACTGGGACATGCCAAGCTGATGGAGGCGCGCAACCAGTTGATGGGGTTGGCCATGAAAAATCCCAAGCTGATTGCGGTACGCCCCAACGGTCAGGATGACTCGCCCCAATTCAAGCTCGATATTGACGATATCCGGGCCAGCGCCATGGGGGTATCGCTTACGGATATCAATACCATCCTCTCCACTGCCTGGGGCAGTTCCTATGTCAACGATTTCATCCAGAACGGTCGGGTGAAAAAAGTCTATCTGCAGTCAGACGCCAAGTACCGGATGCAGCCGGAAGATATCAACAGCTGGTATGTCCGTAACGTCAAGGGTGAGATGGTGCCCTTTTCAGCCTTTGCCGACGCTCGCTGGCAGTACGGCTCGCCCCGCCTGGAGCGATATAATGGCATTCCTTCCGTTGAAATCCTGGGGCAGGCCGCGCCAGGGATAAGCACCGGCGAGTCAATGACCGAGATGGAGAAAATGGCAGCCGAGCTGCCGCCCGGTATCGGCTATGAATGGACCGGTCTCTCCTACGAGGAAAAGAAAGCAGGCGCCCAGGCCCCGGCGCTCTATGCCATCTCGCTGCTGGTGGTATTCTTGAGTGTGGCGGCGCTGTACGAGAGCTGGACCATCCCCTTTGTCAATCTGCTGATGCTGCCGCTGGGACTGGTAGGAGCGGTAACGGCGGTCAAGCTGCGGATGCTGCCCAACGATGTCTATCTCCAGATCGGTCTGCTCACCACCGTGGGCCTTTCCACCAAGAATGCCATCCTGATCATCCAGTTCATCAAGGAGCAGATGCATCAGGGCCATGAGCTGGTTGAGGCGACGCTTACGGCAGTCAAGATCCGGCTGCGTCCGGTCATCATGACCTCACTGGCCTTCTTCTTCGGCACCCTGCCGCTGGCCTTGACCCGCGGGGCCGGGGCTGCGGCCCAGAACGCCATCGGCACCGCCGTCACCGGCGGGCTGCTCTCGGCGACCTTCATCGATCTGATCTTCATCCCGTTTTTCTTTGTCCTCATCTCTCGAATCTTCACCAAGAAACAACCGCAGCAGGCCCCTGTAAGAGCTGACATTGCCGGCAACTCCCCTGAGGTGAACTGACATGAAACAGATGAAACCAATGACGACAGCCGCCCTGTGCCTTTCGCTCGGCGTCTCCCTCTTCCTTAGCGGCTGCGCGACCATGGCCCCCGAATACACCCAGCCGATGGCGCCTGTTTCGACTACCTGGCCAAACGGACCGGCCTATCAAAAGAGCGCTGACAACCCGCCCGGCAAGAAAGCGGCCGACATCCCCTGGCAGGAGTTCTTTGTCGATCAGCAGTTACAGAAGGTGATCGGCCTCGCCCTAGAAAATAACCGTGACCTGCGTATCGCCGCCCTCAATATCGAGAGGTCACAGGCCCAGTACCAGATCCAACGGGCCGATCTCTTCCCGAAGGTGAACGCCACTGCCGGCGGCAGCGGCCAGCGCATCCCGGAGACTCTCTCGACCACCGGCCAGACCGAGACCACCCATCAATACAACGTCGGTCTGGGTGTCAGCTCTTACGAACTTGACCTGTTCGGTCGGGTCCAAAGCCTGAAGGATCAGGCCCTGGCCCAATATCTCGCAAGCGAACAGGCGCGGCGCACGGTCCAGATCAGTCTGATCGCCGAGGTGGCCGCCAACTACCTGAACCTGGCTGCCGATCGCGAACGGTTGCAGCTGGCCCAGGATACCCTGAAGGCCCAGCAGACCACCTACCAACTGATGCAGCGCCGCTTTGAGCTGGGCGCTTCGTCCGAACTGGATCTGCAGCAGTCGCAAACCCGGGTGGATGCGGCACGGGTGGATATCACCCGCTACACCACCCTGGTGGCCCAGGACGAAAACGGCCTCAACCTGGTGGTCGGTTCCACGGTTCCCGCTGCACTCCTGCCGCCATCGCTCTCCGACACCCTGACGGCGATGAAGGATATTCCCCTGGGCCTGCCGTCCGAGGTGCTGCTGCAGCGCCCCGATGTCCTCCGGGCCGAGGATCTGCTCAAGGGCTTTAATGCCAATATCGGCGCGGCCAGGGCGGCGTTTTTCCCGCGCATCACCCTGGTCGGATCTCTTGGTGTCGGCAGTGATGAGCTTTCCGGGCTCTTCCAGTCAGGATCGGGAACCTGGGCCTTTGCACCGAAAATTGAGCTGCCGATCTTTGATACCGGCGCCCGCGGGGCGCAATTAAAAGTGGCGGAAACAGATAGGGATATCGCCGTTGCCCAGTACGAAAAGACGATCCAGACCGCCTTCCGGGAAGTCGCCGACGCCCTTGCCCAACGGGGAACCATCGACGAGCAGGTGGCGGCGCAGCAGTCACTCACCGACGCCACAGCCAAGAGCTACCATCTTTCCCAGGTTCGCTACGAAAAAGGAATCGACAGCTATCTGACGGAACTGGATGCCCAACGCTCACTCTACAGCGCCCAGCAAGGGCTGATCACCTCCCGTTTGACCCGGTTACTGAACCGGGTAACCCTATATAAAGTAGTGGGAGGGGGAGCTGCCATATGAGACGGGAAGAATTTTCAGCAGATTTTTTTCGAAACCAACAAACCGAAACCACGAACCTTGAACCGGTGTAATAAACAGAGGGAAGATCTTTCAGACCTGTAATTTTTTAGTTTTTTAACTAACAGACGGGACTTGACAACTAACAAGCTGCTTAATCTCAACAAACCAATACTCCGTGCCGTACCATGAACTTCACTGATATCTTTATCCGTCGTCCTGTCCTTGCCCTGGTGATCAGTCTGGTCATCATTATTGCCGGACTCCAAGCGATTAAAACCGTTAATGTCCGTCAGTATCCCCGCAGTGAGAATGCAACGGTGACAGTCACCACCGTCTATGTCGGGGCCAGCGCCGAACTGGTGCGGGGGTTCATCACCACCCCGCTGGAACGGGCCATTGCCGCTGCCGACGGCATTGATTATCTCCAGTCCAAGAGTTCCCAGGGGGTCTCCACCATCAGCGTCCGCCTGAAACTCAACTACGACGCCACCAAGGCCCTGGCCGAGATCAGCTCCAAGGTCGATCAGGTCCGGGCCGACCTGCCACCTGAGGCGGAGGTGCCGATCATCAACATTGAATCGGCAGACAGCCAGTTTGCTGCCGCCTACCTGAGCTTTACCTCGGATGTCCTGAAGCAGAACGAGATCACCGACTATCTGGCGCGGGCCATCCAACCGCGCCTTTCCGCTCTGGCCGGGGTCCAGCGGGCCGATATCCTGGGGGGCCGCACCTTTGCCATGCGCATCTGGCTCAAACCGGACCGGATGGCGGCCTACAACATCACGCCGGTGCAGGTACGGCAGGCCCTGGCCGCCAACAACTATCTGGCCGCTCTCGGCCACACCAAAGGATCTCTGATCCAGGTCAACCTCACCGCTGATACCAACCTGCGCTCCATCCAGGAGTTCAAACGCCTCATCGTCCGCAGTCAGGATGGCGCCGACATCCGCATTGAGGATATTGGCGACGTAGTGCTCGGCGCTGAAGACTATGACGCCGAGGTCCGTTTTTCCGGAAAGACCGCTGTATTCATAGGCATCTGGCCCCTGCCCAACGCCAACTCCCTGGATGTCATCGAGCTGGTCAAAAAAGAGATGTCGGCCATCCAGAAAGACCTGCCCAGCGGCATGCAGGCCCGGATCGCCTATGATAGCACTGATTACATAAACAACGCCATCCACGAGGTCCTCAAGACCCTGGGTGACACCATGCTCATTGTGGTGGTAATCATCTTTCTTTTCCTCGGCTCCTTCCGCTCGGTCTTTATCCCGGTGGTCACCATTCCCCTGTCCCTGATCGGGGCAGTCTTTCTCATGCAGGTCTTTGGCTTCACCATCAATCTACTGACCCTGCTCGCCATTGTCCTTTCTGTGGGCTTAGTGGTGGACGATGCCATTATCGTGGTCGAAAACGTCGAACGCCATATCCGCAAAGGCCTTAAACCCTTCGATGCCGCCCTTGTCGCCGCCCGCGAACTGGTGGGACCGATCATCGCCATGACCATCACGCTCGCCGCAGTCTATGCCCCCATCGGCCTGCAGGGCGGACTGACCGGCGCGCTGTTCCGCGAATTTGCCTTTACCCTGGCCGGGGCCGTGACCATCTCCGGCATCGTCGCTCTGACCCTCTCGCCGATGATGTCGGCCAAACTCCTGAAACCAGGCCTGGCCGAACATGGTCTGGCCGGACGGATCAGCCGCGGCTTTGATCAGATCAGGGATCGCTATGGCCGCTGGCTGGATCAGACTCTTTCGAGCCGACCGGCAGTCTATCTGGTCTGGATCGTCATCAGTCTGCTGGCAATTCCCATGTTCAGGATGTCGCCGGTGGAACTGGCACCCGCTGAAGATCAGGGCGTAATATTCGGTATTCTCGATGCCGCAGCCAACTCCACCCTTGATCAGACCAGCCATTACGCGGCAGCTGCCAACCAGGTCTTTCTCTCTGAGCCGGAAACCAAATTTACCTTTCAGATCACCATGCCCTCTTCCGGGTTTGGCGGTATGGTAGTCAAACCCTGGGCGGAACGGAAACGCACCGTCTTCCAAATCCTGCCCGAGGTCCAGAAAAAGCTCTCTACCATCCCCGGTGTCCGCATGTTCCCGGTCATCCGTCCTTCCCTGCCCGGCGGCGGTCAGTTCCCGGTGGAATTTGTCCTGGCCTCGACTGCGGAACCGGAACAGATCCTCGAGTTTGCCCAGAAATTGCAGATGAAGGCCATGACCAGCCGCAAGTTCGCCTTTCCGCCGCTCATTGACATGAAGATCGATCAGCCGCAGTCCGAGCTTGTCATCGACCGCGACCGGGTGGCCGATCTCGGACTCAATCTGCAGCAGGTAGGCGCTGACATCGGCTCCATGCTTGGCGGCAATTTCGTCAACCGCTTTGATATCGCCGGCCGCAGCTACAAGGTCATCCCCCAGATGCAACGGAGCGACCGTCTCAACCCTGAGCAGTTACGCAATATCTACATCACCGGACCAAGCGGGCAGTTGGTGCCCCTGTCAAGTGTCGCCACCATCCGCAATTCAACGACGGCCCGTTCCATGAACCGCTTTCAGCAGTTGAATGCCGTGATCATCAGCGGCGTCTCCGTGGTCCCTCTTGATGAGGCCCTGCGATTTCTTGAAGATGAGGCCGCAAAAATTCTTCCCCAGGGCTACGTCCTCGATTATACCGGTGAATCCCGGCAATTGCGCACAGAAGGCAACCGCTTCCTGCCGGCATTCGGCCTGGCAGTGGTCCTGATCTTCCTGGCGCTGGCCGCCCAGTTCAACAGCTTCCGCGATCCCTTCGTCATCCTGGCCGGTTCCGTGCCCCTGGCCCTGTTTGGGGCCCTGATCTTCACCTTTCTGAAGATCCCCAACCCCAATATCCCCTTTTGGACCAAGGGCTGGACTACCACCCTGAACATCTACTCACAGGTGGGGTTGATCACCCTGGTGGGGCTGGTGGCCAAAAACGGGATTCTTATCGTCGAATTTGCCAATAAACTCCAGGAAAAAGGCCATTCCAAGCTTGAGGCCGTGCGTGAGGCCGCCCTGACCCGTCTGCGCCCCATCCTGATGACCAGTTGCGCCACCGCCGCCGGTCACTTTCCCCTGACGCTCGTCACCGGGGCCGGGGCCGCAGCCCGGAACTCCATCGGTCTGGTGCTGGTCGGCGGGATAGTCATCGGTACCCTTTTCACCCTTTTTGTGGTACCCTCAATCTATATGCTGATTGCCCAGGATAAAAAGATGAAAGGCCAGGAGGAGAACGTATGAACCTCATTCAAAACAAGAAAGGAATTTCCATGAAAAAACAATTATGCCTGGCATCCATTATGCTGACGGCAGGACTTGCCGGACTCTTATTGACTCACACCTTGCAGGCAGAGACTATCACGACGGCCACGACAGAAAATGGAAACAAAGAGCCTAGCGCCGCCGTAATCAATAATGGTGAAATTCTCACCATTGCTAAAGTGGTGGCCATTACCCGACAGAATCAGCCAACAATCCTGGCGGCCAGGGGAAATGTCAATGCCGGCCAGAGCCGGGTTGGTCAAGCAGAGGCCCCCTATTATCCGCAGGTCAACGGTAGTGGCAGTTACAATCGTTTGTCGCCGGGAATCAATTCATTCGGCATGACCGATAACAATCCCTATAACCGGCTGGCGCTCGCTCTCAATGCCAGTCAGATGATCTGTGACTTCGGCAAGACCACCACCAAGGTCGAAATCCAGAAGACCAACCTCGACTCGGCCCGGGCCGATCTGAACGCGGCCGATGATAGCGCCGTCTTCAATGCCAAACTGGCATATTACAACATCCTGAAGATCGCCCGCAACAAAGAGGTCGCCACGGAAACCGTCAAACAGTTTGAGCAGCATCTGGCCCAGGCCAAGGGATTCTTCGAGGCCGGGACAAAGCCCAAATACGATGTCACCAAGGCCGAGGTGGATCTCAGCCATGCCAAGCTCGTGCAGATCCAGGTGGACAACAGCCTGCGGCTGGCCAGGGTTGTTCTTAATAACGCCATGGGCCTGCCCAATGCCCCTGATTATAAGATCGAAGACACACTCACCTCGGCCAGATTTACCCTCCCCTACGAGCAGGCCCTACCCATGGCCCTGGATCATCGCCCCGATCTCAAGGCCATGGTCCTGAAAAAACAGGCCGCCCTGCAGTCCGTTGATCTCGCCCGCAAAGGTGATGCCCCCAATCTCTCAGGCAATGCCGGCACCGCCTACACCGGCGACGTAGACACCAACGGCCAGGGATGGAGCGCCGGCGTCGCCCTCACCGTCCCGATCTTCAACGGTCACCTGACCCGTCACCAGATTGACGAGGCCCAAGCCAATGCCGACATCATGGCCGCCAATGTGACAACCTTGCAGCAGAGCATCCACAAGGACGTGGAGCAGAGCTACCTCAATCTCCAGGAGGCCGAAGAGCGGATCGCCACCACCAAACTTGCCATCCAGCAGGCCGAAGAGAATTCCACGATCGCCTCCGGCCGGTACAGCGCCGGGGTGGGAAGTCCGGTGGAGGTCACCGATGCCGACATCCTGCTGGTCCAGGCCAAGGCCGACCATAACCAGGCCCTCTATGACTACCGCATAGCCCAGACCAGCATCGAACAGGCCATCGGCGTGGGCGGGGATAATGGCCAGGCCACAAAATCCGAGTAAAGGAAAGCCTGAATACAACTCAGGCATCTTTCCGACCGGCCACTCAAGCGCCCTATCGGAAGGCTTTTTCTCTGTTTGGACAGATTAACCGGGTCGGGAAAATATCTCTTTGCAGGAGAGTGATTGCAGGGTGAGTGATTCAGCAGGCCGGGTTGATCGGATTGCCTGTTACAGCACCCGGAGTTTGCCGGTTTTCCAGAGAGCGACAGCGCTGTAAGTCCTTGCCCAAAAATTTGCTTTTTCTTCCGCAGGGTACTTGAAAAAATCCTGTGTCCAATTGAATGACGGATTTTGATACATGTCGCGGAGAATGTTGCCGATATGTTTCGGTTTCCAGTGAGCATAAACCAGAAAATCGTAGACAAACCCAATAAGTTTTTTGGGCTGGAGCGCCGAAGGATTGGGGAAATGAAGAATATTCCGTGTCCAATCCGGGATGTGTTCCTCTTTTTTTGCATATTCCAAGGCCAGTCCGCGGGGAATGTCTTCCTGGCCGTCAAAATCACGGTGAAACAGAAAAAGATCGGAGGCCTTGTATTCGGCGATAAAATCGATCAGTGTCTCGTTCGAACAGGGGATGAATCCGGAAAATCTCCGGGCATGATCGGCCGCCTTTTCCAGGTTCCACATGCAATCTAATACAAAATCGATATCGGGTGTTTCGGTTATTTTTTGTCCGTCAAAGTAGGTGCCAATGACATCAACCAGAGGAGGTTGATGATAATTTCCGTACTTTTCCTGGTTTTTTTTGTGCAGGCTGAAAGGACTGCGAATTGCCCGCATAAAAGGCGAACCTTCGCTCCAGGTATTGTCAAAGTTGATACAGTGATCAGCGCTATCGGAAATGGTGACCGGCAAAAGTCCGGCGGCTTCATTGCCTTGAAAGGTCTTCATGGCCAGCAGTCCGATATATTCCGCAAGCTTGCCGAGCCCGCTGAACACATGGGCTGCATCCAGGGAGATCCCATACCAGCGCCTGATGTCATGGGGATCAATGTAATTGCAGGCCTTGATGAGATCGCCTTCCACAAAACCTATTTTCCGCAGCTCTTCAGTCGCTCTCGTTCCCATGATATTTTGAAATAAGAGGTGACAGCCGGAGGGAGTATAATCGAGCAGATAAGGAATGCCTTTTGACCGGAAGAGCTCCTCGACAAAGCGCATCGAAGGGACCATCTGCTTGAAAAGTTGTTTTTGAGCTTCCTTGTCCGTATAGAGTTTGTAGTTCTCCGCTGCAAGAAAGATTTCAATATCTAGCGGCATGAGGACTGAGCCGGACCTCTCTCCGACAATAGGAAGATGAACCTGAAGCCCCCTTTCCAGGGTAAATTTTTCAAGTTGATCAACCGTGGCTGCTATTGCCGGGAAAATGGTCTCATGCGTCTCTGCCGCCAGCTCATTGCCCGCGGCAATAACGTAGTGCCCGAACTGATAACAATTTCTCAGCCGGTCGATTACCCGGCCATAGTATTCTTGCCCATTCATATGTTTCTGCGGCTCCCTTCCCTTGTCAGCCTGGAATAGCATAAAGGTATTTAAATAAGCCAATCTCAAAAACCAAGGACAAGACCCTGCCCTGCTCTGTTCTTCAATGAACCGGACAAAAATTTGCCCACCATACCAAAAGTCTACGCCTGCAGATACCCAACTGTCAAGCCTACCCCCTGTTTCTCCCTGGCAAGTTTACTTGATTATGCAGCCTGCAATGACACCCAAGACACCTCACATTCCGCATGTTCAGCGGCGACATAGGCAGTATCACCGGTAATGGTGACGGAAAGATTCATGGTCCGCTTCACCAGCGCCGCCAATTCCTGGATACTTCCCCACGGAAGCTGAAGAACCGCCACCGGCAGCTCATTGAACTTTGCTCGTCCCTGGGCCCACCAGGTATCCGATTTTGAATTAAAGCTGTAAATCTTAACTGCCGGCGAAATCCGGGTTGCTTTTCGTATTCTGTCAACAGTTGGCTCCCCCACATCGATCCATAATGATATGCGATCATCCAAGGTGCGGGCCCATATATCGGGCTCTTCCACTGCGCACAGTCCTTTCGTAAACACCAGATACTCCTGGGCATTCAAACAAAAGGCCAGAACACGAGCCATCATCCGCTCAAGTGTTTCAGAAGGGTGTTGAGCAACCGTTAAATTGAGCGTGTCATAATAATCCCGGTCGGTATCCGCTAAGGTAATTTTTAATTTATAAATTGTCGGTTTCAATGCCATAACTCGTTGATCTCCGGAAGATGTTCCCACGCCATGCTGTTACGGGCCTTTGCTGCAAATTCGTTTTTGGTTAAAAGAATGATTCCGGCATCAACAGCGTAAAACGTGGCCTATTCGGCTTCCGCTGGAACGACTGGTTAACATATTGTTATAATGTTATTTATTTAAAAAATATGGCAATGTAATATCATTGATATTGGGTGGGTTACCTATGTCAATTTCTTCCAGTTTTATATTTTTATGTCGATCTACCATGGAGACTAGACAATGGTACAAGAATTCTATAAATAAATTTGCTATATTCAATACTTCAGAGAACAACGTTTCTTTTGCAACTTTTGCATCTGATTTGCCTGTGTACTCCAGAATTGTTCTTAATCGTATAATATCAGAAATGTAGAAAAAACTGTTTCCTTGGCTTTCTGACAGGTATATTTCTGGTATAAGGTCGGACATCATCGAAGGTATTTGGTTATTAACTTCATCAGTATCGTAATGAAATGCAAGTTTGTTTCGAATGTTTTTGATGAGATTGTCTTTTCCAAAATATGTCTTCAATTCCTTTAAACTTCTCTGCGCCTCATCTGATAATAGTATTTCGTATTCCTTAGCTAATCTTGATTGAAAGTATGCTTTCTGAAGGAACATCCAACATTCCCACAATTTGCCAGATAATAGACTCGTAAAAAAAATGCTTTGTGAATGTTGTGCTTTTGCAGCAACACTGTTTTCGGCCTCTTTGTTTGACAAAATAAGTAGTTTTATTAATATGTTAACCTCATTTAGAATCGTACCAGCTTGGATAAAAAATACCTTTTCAGTTTCAGAAAATAATTCAAGATCATCTTTGGAGAAAAGTACTTTATATAAGTTCATTGCTGTTTCTTGAGGTTAACAGTGTAATAGACAGAATAGGCCAATATTGTGCTTTGCAAATTCTGCCTATTGATTCTTTTCATTCTGTTCTTCATTTTTTTGGAATGTCACGCTGTTCATATCTGTTCAATATATTCACATAGCTTTTTGACGTTACCTGATGCAGCAGAAAAACACAAATATCTTCAAAGACATATTGTGTTTTCCAGGTAACCCCTGGACACATTTGATCACCATGGAATGAAGGAAAACGCGAAACACTACCAATGAACCGGGATGAATCGTGAATCAAACTCGTCCAGAGCAGGAAGGTGCTGAATCATACCGCCGCCGACAGCAATCCTTATTTAGAAGAACAGGGGCTAAAAAAAAGAAACACAAGACAGAAGATGCCCCTCTCCTTCATTGCTCGCAGCGAACAATCCCTGTCACGCCATAGCGCCTCCCTGCCATATGTATCATTGATTACTTTCCCCTTCTTTGTTCCCCTCTTTGGCCTTGACAGAGATCTTTTTTCGTTGTAAAAATTTTTCCCTTATCATAATTAAACAGTCTCATTCGTTCCTGTCTCTTGACAGTTCGGGGAGCCAACAATACTGTGTTATTTCAACCTCTGCCCATACAGGCAGTTTACATTTCATTCATCAGGAGAACAATGCATGTGTCGTTTAGCCCTGAAAACCGCCATTGAACCTTTTTCACCCTATGAGGTTCTCACAGCCATGGAAGCCATGCAGGAAGGCTATGATGGCTCCGGGCTTGGCCTGTTATTGCGCGGGCTGCACTTTGAGCATTACAAATACGACTCAAAGCACCCTGTTCTTTCCGGGATTGCCCACAGTGAAGCCGCCTGGCAGCGTCTGAACAGCATCATGGCGCAACGTGGCTATGAGCTGAAATATGACCACGAATTTGAGACCCATCCCGAGATGGTCGAGGCCAAGGATCGCTACCGTTATTTTGTCCGGGTCTACAAGATGCCCCCGGCCTTTGAGGGCAAGAGCACGGAAGAGATCGAAAACGAACTGATGCTCACTCGCCTCTTCCTGCGGGCCAACGGGGAAGAAAACGGCAGCGACCTCACCGCCTTCTCCTTCTGGCCGGATGTGGCCATGATCAAGGAAGTGGGCTGGCCCATGGAGATCGGCAACGCCCTGACCCTCCATGACAACCGGATCACCTCCCGGGTCTGCATGGCCCAGGGCCGGCAGAACACAAACTACGGCATTAACCTCTATGCCTGCCACCCGTTCTTCATCCAGGGCATTGCCACCATGACCAACGGCGAGAATACCGCCTTTGTGCCCATCCGCGACTGGCTGCTCGGCAAGCATTTCCCCGGTTACATGGGGTATCAGAGTGACTCCGAGGTCTTTGCCCATATCCTCCATTACACCCTGAAACAGCTCAAACTGCCCTTGCAGGCATATAAACACATCATCACCCCGCTCAAAAATGCGGAACTGGACAAACATCCTCAGGGCGTTTTCCTGAAAGGGTTGCGTGATGCCTGCCGCCGGCTGATCATTGACGGCCCCAATGCCGTTATCGGCACCCTGCCTGACGAGACCTGCCTGCTGGTCATGGATCACAAAAAGATGCGGCCTGCCACCGTCGGCGGCAGAGACGGAGTCTGGGCCTTTGCCTCCGAGATGTGTGGCGTTGCGGCCATGGTCCCTGACCGTGACCCATCCCTTGATTTTCAACCTATGCGTGAACATACAATTATTGTACCACCCGAGAGAAAGGAACTGACAATATGGTCTCAGCTCGATCCGTATCCGTTGGCCCAAGTAGCTTAGGCTACACGGACCTCCCCTGGATAATCCAGCACCGGGAAGACCGGTGTACCCTCTGCGGACGATGCACGGCTGTCTGTCCGAAAGAAGCAATCTATCTGGCCTACCGGCGGCAGAGGATGCCGAAGCTTGACGTCCTCAAAAAGGCACGCGGCAATGAATACCGCACCTTTGTCGGCATCCGTCAGAAGACCAACATGGCCAATGCCTGTATCGGCTGCTCCATGTGTACCATGGTCTGTCCTAACGAGGCGATCATGCCGGTGCCCAATACCAATGAGCACCGCACCCTCTTCTTCCACAACCAGAAGGGGCAGCCCCAGACCCGCGGCGGCCGGAGAAATGTCAGTGGTCCGAATCTGCTCGACCGGATCATGTTTGACCGCATCTCCATGCTCACCGATCCGGCCCTTGATGCCGGACGCCATGAATTCAATCTGACCACTACACTCGGTCGGACACTTCCTCCGGAGGAATTCCTCAAACGCCAGAGCGAAGGCGGCTGGATTCCCCCGACCCGCGAGATCTTCCCCTTTGTCATCGGCTCCATGTCCTTCGGCGCCCTCTCCCCCAACATGTGGTTGGGTCTGCTCCAAGGCGTGGCCTATTGCAACGAGGTGTTAGGGATTCCGGTGGTCATGTGTACCGGTGAAGGCGGCTGTCCGCCATGGGTCTTGAAAAGCCCCTATCTCAAATACATCGTTCTCCAAATCGCATCCGGCTATTTCGGCTGGGACGAGATCATCCGCGCCATCCCCGAGATGCAGTGCGACCCGGCGGCCATCGAGATCAAGTACGGTCAAGGCGCAAAACCAGGAGACGGCGGACTGCTCATGTGGTTCAAGGTTTCCAAGCTGATCGCCCGGCTGCGCGGGGTACCTGAGGGTGTTGACCTGCCTTCGCCACCTGTGCACCAGACCCTCTACTCGATTGAAGAGAGCGTCATGAAGATGATCCAGACCATGTCCACCGCCTTTGGCCACAAGGTCCCGGTCTATCCCAAGATCTCAGCCTCCACGTCAGCCAAATCGGTGCTCAACAATCTGGTGCGTAACCCTTATGCCGGCGGTCTGCTGATTGATGGTATTGACGGCGGCACGGGAGCGGCCTACAATATTTCCATGGACGCCACCGGCCATCCCATCGCCTCCAACGTCCGCGAGTGTTATCTCGATCTGGTGGCCCAGGGCAAACAGAACGAGATCCCCATCTTTGCGGCCGGCGGTATCGGCAAGAACGGCAATGTGACCCAGAACGGCATGGCCCTCATCATGCTTGGCGCCTCCGGCGTCCATATCGGCAAATATATCATGCAGTCAGTTGCCGGTTGTCTTGGCAACGAGAAGAGCCGTTGCAACGTCTGCAACCTGGGTATTTGCCCCAAGGGCATCACCAGCCAGAACCCGAAACTGTATCGCCGTCTCGACCCCGATCTGGTGGCCGAGCGAGTGGGCGAGGTGTTCATGTCCATTGCCACCGAGGCCAAAAAGATCATGGCACCTTTGGGCCGATCCCAGAGTCTGCCCGTGGGCATGTCCGACGCCTTGGGTATCAGCGACAAAGATGCTGCCGACCGGTTGGGGATTAGATACGTCTGCTAAGGGAAGAAGGGCTGCGAGTGTTAAGTTTTAAAGAACAGTTTTCGCAATAATTTAAATCTTAAATCTGATTTTGAGGAGTTCTCTGTGAGCACGATTGTTGTAAAAGGTCTTGACGAAAATGGCCATCGTATCAGTTCCATGGATTTTGAGCATCTGGTACGGAATGCCGCGGACAAGACAAATCACCTCAGTCTGGAGACCTTTGGCCAGCATAATATCGGCATACGACTCCACCGCGCAGACGGTCTGACCATCGAGACCAAAGGCCCTGCCGGTCAACGTCTGGGTTGCATGGGTATGCCCGGCACGTCCATCATCTGCCATGGATCGGCTTCAGATGACGTGGGCTACCTTAATATCGGTGCCGAGATCACTGTCCTTGGGGATGCAACCAACGGGGTGTGCAGCGCCATGGCCAACGGCAAGGTGTACATCCGCGGTTCTATCGGCGCCCGTGGTCTGACCATGACCAAATGGAACCCTGACTACCAACGCCCGGAACTGTGGGTCCTCGGGTCCACCGGTGACTCTTTTGCCGAGTTCAACTGCGGCGGCATCGCCGTGGTGTGCGGCGTTGATGCCAAGAATCCAGCTAATGTCCTGGGCTATCGGCCCTGTGTCGGCATGGTTGGCGGCAGCATCTATTTCCGCGGCCCCATCGATGGCTCCTTCCCGAAAACCAGCGCCCGACTTGACCGGCCTTCGGATGAGCAATGGCAGTGGCTCATGGAGGGAATGAGCAAATATCTGGAAAAGATTGGCCGCACCGACTTGCTGCCCACCCTTTCCGTTCGTGACGAATGGCAGATGCTCCTGACCGTCACCCCGCAAGAACGGGCCCTGATGTTTTCCGGCCCCATGCCCATGGCCGAATTCCGCAACAAGTTCTGGAACAAGGCCTTCGGTGGCGGAGACCCGCTGCGTGACCTGGCGCCTGGCCTTGACCGCAGCCCCATTGAAGCGGTACCCACCGGCGATCTGCGCCGCAAAAAGCCCTTCTGGGCCAACCGCGAGTCCGCCGCCCCCTGCACCTATTACTGCCCGGTCCACATCCCCACCGTCGATCGTCTGCGTCTCATCCGTGAAGGCAAGATCGACGAGGCCTATGAGATGCTCCTGCGCTACACCCCGCTGCCGGCATCGGTCTGTGGGGCAGTGTGCCCGAACCTGTGTATGGAAAACTGTTCCCGATCAGGAGTTGATGAGTCCATTGACGTCCAGCTTCTTGGCCGTGCCGTTGCCAATGTACCTGCGCCAACTATGGCCGCACCCATCGGCAAAAAGGTGGCCATCATCGGTGGTGGTCCTGCAGGCATGAATACAGCCTGGCAGCTGGCTTTAGCCGGAGTTGAGGCCCATATCTTTGAACAGGACAAACAGATTGGCGGTAAACTGGCCCAGGTTATCCCCTGGGAGCGTCTTTCCAAAGCCGTGTGGGATCAGGAGATCAAACGTTTTCTCGATACCCCCAACATTCATGTCCACTTGAGTGTGGACATGAACAAGGAAAAATTCCTGGAACTGCAGAGTGATTTTGATTATGTGGTAGTGGCAGTCGGTACCCATGAGCCGCGCCGCATCCCCTTCCCCGGCAATGAACGGGTTATTCCCGCCCTGCACTTCCTGAAAAATGCCAAAAGTGCCGCCCCTGACCAGGTAGGCAAGGAAGTAGTCATCATCGGCGCCGGCAATGTCGGTTGCGATGTTGCCTGTGAGGCCTACCGCCTTGGCGCCGAGAAGGTGACCCTGGTTGATATCCAGAAGCCACTGGCCTTCGGCAAGGAAAAAGAAGCGGCCGAGGCCTTGGGCGCGGTCTTCCGCTGGCCGGTCATGACCCGCGAAGTGACCGAACAGGGTCTGGTCATGGATACCTGTGAGTTGATACCG
This sequence comes from uncultured Desulfobulbaceae bacterium, assembly GCA_903887485.1. Classification (GTDB taxonomy): domain Bacteria; phylum Desulfobacterota; class Desulfobulbia; order Desulfobulbales; family Desulfocapsaceae; genus UBA2270. The sequence goes on from CAISPV010000013.1 coordinate 37,681, forward strand.
GCCCAGACGGTGATTATTTCCATCGGTGACGTGCCCTCACTGAAATTCCTGCCGGAAAATGTTGAGACCGTCACCGTCGGCGGCGCAGCCTGGATCAAGACGCAGGATTCGCACCTGACCACCAACGCCAAGGTGCTGGCCGTCGGCGACGTCGAGAAACCGGGTCTGGCCACCAACGCTCTGGGGGCCGGCAAGACTGCCGCTGAATTCATCCTTGCCGACTTTAAGGGTGTCCAGTGGAAGCCCTTTACCCAGCACCCCATCACCCAGCAGGCCCTGACCATCACCCATTATGTGCCGGATGAGCATATGCGCATCCACACCGAGCAGGCCCAGGCCGAGAGCTGCCTTTCCTGCGCCTCCTGCCGAGACTGTCATCTCTGTGAGACCATCTGTCCCACCGGGGCCATCACCCGGCGCGAGATAGAATACGGTCATACCAATGGCTATGAATCAGGACTGGATGGCAGTTGGGAATACACCTCCGACAACAAGAAGTGTATTGCCTGCGGTTTCTGCGCCGACACCTGTCCCTGCGGCATCTGGATGCTACGAACCTTTTAGTTCTTTATTACAGAGTAAACCCCAAAAGCCCTGCAGGAAAATATCCTGCAGGGCTTTTTTTATTAGTGACACAGCTCTATGAGACTTGCCTCCGGGTCATCATATTTCCCTCGCATTCAACCTAAAAATAAATATATAATTCTACAACAAGCAACGCATGCCTTTTTCCTGATTTTTCAATCAAGATGGGGATGCAAAAGCGGGCAACATGGCAGCCCCACACTCACATGGAAATCCTCATCATGATGAATTCATTCAGTAAAACTGAAATTTTCAAAATAGTTGCGCCATCGCTGCTGGCCATGTTGCTCTTTATCTTTACCCTATTTGGTATCGCCCTACCGGCTTCCCAGAAAAACCTGCTGCACCAGAAGCAGTTGATGCTGGTCGAGTTGGTGCACACCGTTTGCAGTACCTTGGAGCATTATGATGCCCTGATCAAGGAAGGAAAGATATCTCTTGCCGAGGCCCAGGGTTTGGCAAAAGAACAGATCAGGACGTTGCATTACGGGCCGGCTCACAAAGACTATTACTGGATCAATGATCTACAGCCCAGGATGATCATGCATCCCTACCGTCCGGATCTGGAGCAGCAGGATTTGTCTACATTTTCCGATGCATCCGGCAAGCATCTCTTTACCGAGATTGTTCAGGTGGTCAAAAAGGATGGCGCCGGATTTGTCCCCTATATGTGGCAATTCAATGATGACCCGCAACATGTTGGCTCCAAACTTTCATACGTCAGACTATTTCAGCCATGGGGATGGGTCATCGGCACCGGGGTGTATCTGGATGATGTTCATGCCGAAATTGCCAAAATTTCTAAAAAGTTAATTTATATCTCCCTGGCAATTCTGTTTTTTATTGCCGGCATCTCGTTTTTTATCATTGATCAGCAAGTCAAGAATCTCAGACAACGACAGCTTGCCGAGACCGAGGTGGAGCGATATCGTCAGAATCTGGAAAAACTTGTCGAAGAGAGGACAGAGGAACTGCAGTTGGCCCAGTCAAAGATTAAAATACTCAATGGTTTTCTTCCCATCTGCTCAAATTGCAAAAAAATCCGAGATGACAAGGGGTACTGGAATCAGATTGAATCGTATATCAGAGACCACTCTGAGGCTGAATTCACCCATGGGATCTGCCCGGTCTGCGCGAAAGAACTGTATCCCGACTTAGATTTATCAAAATTATTTCCTGCGGAATCAACAGGGACAGAAGGGCAAAAAAATCCATGACAACTGCATCGCCCCACAAACTATTCTGGCGACAGGTGTATTTCAACCGCCTTGATCGCGTCCGCCGCAGAACTCGTGATGCCGCCGGTATAGCCTGAGCCTTCGCCTATCGGGTACAAATTTTTGGTATTTACTGATTCATATTTTTCATTGCGTTGAATCCGGACAGGAGAGGAAGTCCGTGTTTCCGCACCTAACAAGATCGCCTGACTGGAAACAAATATGGGGACCTCTTCTTTCCATTTATGAAAGGCGGCCATCAGCTCCGAAACCACAAATTCGGGAAAGATCTCTCTCATATCAGCAGCAACGGCCCCCATCTTATAGGAAATTTCATGCAAACCGGCAGTATTGCTCTCACCCAGAAAATGCAGAAGATTCTGGGCCGGAACTTCCCATCTCCCCCCGCCGGCGTTAAAAGCCTTGCGCTCAATATCTTTTTGGAACGCGATACCCGCCAAAGGGCTGGAAGACTGATAATCATCGACATGACAGCTCACCACCAGCGCCGCATTGGAAAAAGGTGATGACCGGTGCGAATAGCTCATGCCGTTGAGAACCAGCATCCCTTGCTCAGATGAGGCATTCACGACCTCCCCGCCAGGGCACATGCAGAAGGTATAAACTCCCCGCCGAATCTTTCGATTGGTATAATTCAAGGAATAGGTGGCAGCCCCCAGGCCGGGAAAGTTCGTATATTTGTCGCCATAGCGCATCAGATTAATGGTTTCGACAGGATGCTCAATCCTCACCCCCACCGAAATCGGTCGCTGCTCCATGGCAACACCTTTTTCATGCAGCATCGCCAAGGTGTCCCGCGCCGAATGGCCCAAGGCAATATAGATACTCGAAGAAAGATATTCCCTCTCCCCATTGATGGTGATACCGACGGCCTTCCCTTCCGCAATCAAGAGGTCTGTCATCTTTGCGCCATACAGGATCTCCCCGCCCCGCTCCAGAATATAATTCCGGATATTGCGGACGATGGCGCATAATACATCGGTGCCCAGATGAGGTTTGCTGATATACCCTATTTCTGCAGGCGCCCCGAATTTAATAAAGGTCTGCAACACCCGGTTGATAAAGCTCGTATTATTATCTCTCCGGGAAAAGAGTTTGCCGTCCGAGTAGGAACCGGCGCCCCCCTCACCAAACTGGATATTGGATTCAGGGTTGAGATCCCTCTCTTCTATAAACCGTTGCACATCAAGAGAGCGCTCTTCGATCTTTTTGCCTCGTTCAAAGATCAGCGGCTTAATCCCATACTCAAGAAATTCAAGGGCCGCAAACATGCCGGCAGGACCGAAACCGACGATGATCGGTCTTTCCGGCATGGTTATTCTCTTTTTCTCTCCCCTGATTGGCTCTATGTATGCGGGGAAGTGCTGCCTATGTGCAAAGCTGTCAGGAACCGTAACGACGAGTGAAATTTTGTAACAAAACTGTTCAATATTTTTCAGCTCAAGGGATTTACTGAGAATCTTGACGATGTCGACATCCCCTACGCCTATCCCCATCTGTTGCGAGGCGGCTTTGAGATACGCCTCAACCCCATCTTTTTCAATGGGAATTTGCAGATTGTTCACGATCAGATTCAAAAGAAGGCCCTCATCTCTCTTATTTTCAGGGACTCAGGAAAAAGGGATATACCTGAATAGCATCTGGCTTGGGGACAGATTATTCCTCTTCATCTTTTCTTCATCAACAATGCCATTATTTTTAAGATTAACAGAATCCACGGGAATCCATGCAAGAAAAAGTCAAACCAGTCTAACGGCTTGATCAAGTTTCCCCGTATCAGCATTGATATCTTTTCAACAATATGGGGCGGGGAAAATGGCGCAAGCCCAAGCGTTGCACACAATACGATAATCAGCCCCCAGTTTAATTGGTCCACTACCGATAATATACTTTTCATCGTTCTTCATCCTCACAACCGAGATAACCGGCTTGCCCTGCTGTTGACTGCTCTTCACCCTGTCCTCTCAATGTCTCCGGGCTACACTCTAACTCTTAACCCGAGGGAACATCAATCAGAATAAAGTCAGAGGAATCTTGAGCCTTAATGATCAGTAACTCATCCATATCGATCCGAGCCTGATCCTTGACACTTAGATCCTGGCCATTAACCACGATATGACCATCGGTCAGGTAGATGAAAATCCGGCGGTCAGCAAGGGCCTGGTGAATGACTTCCTTCCCGGCCTCCAGATTGCAGCGATAAATGGTGGCATCCGTATGAAAGGTGACTGTCCCGGAGACACCCTGGCCAGACGCCACAGGGAAGAGGCGGTTCTGCCAATCACCGACTGCATACGTCTTCTGGTCATATGTTGGTACCAGACATTTTTTATCGGGAAAAATCCAGATCTGGTAGAAATGGACAGGCTTCTCAGCGAGGTTGAATTCAGAATGGGTCAAGCCGGTGCCCGCCGACATGCGCTGCACATCACCCGCCTTGATCACGGCCTTGTTCCCCATGCTGTCTTCGTGGGTCATCTCACCATCAAGAACGATGGTCACAATCTCCATTTCCTCGTGCGGGTGGGTGGGGAAACCCGTCCCCGATGCAACGATGTCATCATTAAACACCCGCAAGGATCCAAACTGGATGTTGTGCGGATCAAAATAGCTGGAGAAGGAGAAAAGCCAGTATGTCTGCAGCCACCCCAAATCAGAAAAATGACGCCGGTCGGCCTTGATTATTTCGATCATCCATCTCCTCCGTTTTCGCGTTTATTTTATGCCAATCAAAGACAGCATTATTGCCAGAAGTACGCCGGAAGGCCAAGAGACTTCTCTGTTTTCCCGTTGACAAAACTTATCATGAAGTCTCCATCTTCAGCACGCAGCTGAAAACAAGAGCGGCCAACTGATCAGCCAGGAGGAAGACTTCCCAACAGGAGGGACAAAACCCTGCAGGGAAGTGGTAAAAAGAGAGGCCCCGAGGTGTTACTTTATCACTTGTGGGGGTGGGTGATACCGGGCAAAAACATTGGCCAGTAAAACTTATACTGCAACTCGCCATACCGGAACAGGGCATCGCCAGCCCCTTCCGGCGCACTACTATTATACGTGGCCCCGAAGAACAGAGCATCGTTCATAACAAGAAATTCACTCGGCCAACTGGAATCACTACCAGGGACAATATCCTTAACTAGCGTCGCGTTACCGACGGTACCGTTCGTTTTCCATAGTTCCGTCCCGTTGGTCACGTTTTCGGCACTGAAATAGACTTCTCCCTGAAAAGCGATAAAATAGCCCGGCCAACTGCTGCCTGATCCAGGATTAATGTCTTTCACCATAACCGCACCATCGGTATCGTCACTTCTCCACAGTTCCGATCCGTGGGTCCCATCATCTGCAGTAAAGTAGAGGATCCCATTCACATCCGTGAGACCATAAGGCTCAAAATTGAGATCCGTGCCGGGATGGATGTCTTTTACCAGCGTTGCGTTGCCAGGAGTGCCGTCGCTCTTCCATAATTCCCGGCCGTGTGTATCATCCTGGGCACGAAAAAACAGGGTTCCGTTAACCACGGTGAAATAACAGGGATAACTTGATCCCGAACCGTTAATCACATACGGGGTCTCATTGACATTCTTCACCAGGGTTGTGCCGACTTCCGTCCCGTCACTGCGCCACAATTCATAGCCGTTGGTTCCCTCATTACCCTGGAAATAAAAGTAGCCATTCAAGATCACAGGGGTTTGAGTGCTATCGACTGCGACCCCGCCAGATATATCGGGCCAGATATCCTTGACCATCGTGGTCCCTCCCTCCGTACCGTTGCTCTTCCACCACTCATCGCCATGAATCGCGTCATTGGCGACAAAGAAGAGCGTATCGTTCATAACAAAAAGGTATTCGGGCCGCCCCCCATTGTTTCCCGGCACAAGCTGAATATCTTTCACCATGACCGTATTCGCGGCAGTACCGTCTGTTTTCCACAAAGCCGGACCATTGCTAACTGTATCAGTGCCGCCAAAAAATACCGTGCTGCCGATAGACGCCAGATGGCACGAGTAATCACTCACCCCATCACTGGAGCCGGGATAAAGATCCTTGACCATTGTAGTTCCTGCACCCGTACCGTTACTCTTCCAGAGCTCCCAGCCACTGGCCGTTTCATAGGCACAGAAATAGAGGGTACCGCCGACATCAAGCAGCCCTTGAGGTACCGATTTATCAGTCCCGGTAGTAAATTTTTTAACCACCGTCGTGCCACTGCGGGTACCGTCGCTCTTCCACAAGGCGCTGCCGTTCAAACTGTCATAAGCGGAGAAAAAGAAAACGCCGTTCATCTCGGTCAGATAACGGGGTGAAACCTCCTTTACCCGACTCACCACCAACTCTGCCTGCACTAAAGACGGCCACCAGATCAACAATAAAATCAGAGGAATAACTTTTTTCATAGCATGCTCCTTGGTAAAAAGAGAAAAATGAAATTAGACCTTCCTGTATGAGAACCGTAACCTTCCTTCGCTGTCTTACAGCAGATTTGATTTTTTTCTGTTTATGTCCAGATATTTCTTTTTATGATCAGGATAGCAAACTGACTATCTGAAAGTCAATGTGTCGGATGTTGGAATTGCAAAAAAGCATTTAAAGGATATATAAGGCTATGTTCCCTTTAAGTGTTGAAACTGCCCCAGAGAAATGGCGAGCAAAGACTCTGGTGAAATTTGGGGATGTTGCTCAAGAGAACGCCGCCACCCCAGATAATTCGACAGATACTTTGTGGCTACACCATGAAAG
>CAISPV010000014.1 GCA_903887485.1 uncultured Desulfobulbaceae bacterium
TTATGAACCGCTCAAAGCGGTATGTTAAAAAGATTTACTGACCACCATTCGGTGGTCGCCTATTTAAATAACGACAGTTGTTCTACTCGACTATCTTCCTTTTCTTGTTCTCGGATATACGTGCGAACAACACCTTCATCGGTACCAACAGTTGAGACAAAATAACCTCGTGCCCAAAAACTCATTCCACCATAGTTCTTCTTTTGGCCAAGGTACGTGCGAGCTATATGAATTGCACTTTTCCCCTTTAGGTAACCAACCACCTGAGCAACTGAGTATTTCGGTGGAATTGATATCAGCATATGGACATGGTCTGACTGGAGATGTCCTTCTAAAATCTTACTTTCCTTTTGGCGAGCAAGATCGTGAAATACCTCTCCAAGATTTTTCCGAAGTTCCCCGAAGAGCACTTTTCTACGACACTTCGGTATCCAAACCACGTGGTACTTGCATTCCCACTTTGAGTGACTTAAACTGTTTACGTTGTTCATTTAGCCTCCTTCTCGTGACTTTGAGCGGTCCACGAGGCTGGAGGCTTCTTCATTTTGCAGGAATCGTCAAACTATTATTGTCCCCCGGCAAAGCCGGGGGTTTACTTAGAAGAAATTATTACGTTTTAAGAAAAAATATAAACAAATCTATCGTCGTCAAAACTTATCCGCAAACGTCCTTCATGGTTCCGGCCATAAACCTCCCAGGCAGGCTCTTCCTTGATCTCACATTGCAGACATTGGGGTGAATGGACTCCCTTCTCACAATCGCACCAGGAGACCAGGGTGGTGAATTCATTTCCCGACATCGCTATGATCCTGGCCACCGCTTTCGCCTGCTCGAAATCAAGCACATAGCCTGCAACTCGACACTCAATCCTTTCCATTTTTCCTCCATTATTGAAACAAAGCCATTCTATCCTTCTTGTTGATACCATAGCCATTCCTCTGGATCAGGTGGCAAACTGCAAGGGAGAATCACCCATAGACAAAAAGATCTATATCCATAGTACCATAGCCAAGTAAGGACACAAAAAAAACTTGCAGAAGATGGAGTGGATGTAACCTTTCAGACTATTAGCTCCCCTCTACAGACTAAATAACCTGAGTTACCTGTAACCTTAAAGAAGAGGCAGACAGTACCGGATGCCTCTTCCTTTTTTTTTTATTCCGGGGTATTCTATCCATTCTTTATAAATCTGCCATTTCCTTATTTTCCTTATATTTTCTTCCAGGTATCTTCATGAGCACAGACGACAAAAAGATTATCTATTCGATGATCAAGGTAAGCAAATACTACGACAGTAAACCCATTCTCAAGGACATCTCCCTTTCCTATTTTTATGGCGCCAAGATTGGAGTCCTGGGACTAAACGGTTCCGGTAAATCTACCCTGCTGCGCATCCTGGCAGGCATTGACACCGAGTTTAACGGTGAGACCATTCTCTCGCCGGGGCTCACCATCGACTATCTCGATCAGGAACCCCAGCTTGACCCGGAAAAAACCGTCAGGCAGATCGTCGAAGAAGGAGTTCAATCCACTGTTGACCTGCTGCATGAATTCAATGCCATCAACGAAAAATTCGCCGAACCCATGAGTGATGACGAGATGCAGGCGCTCATTGACCGGCAGGGCGAGGTTCAGGACAAACTGGACCACCTGAACGCCTGGGATCTGGACTCCAAACTGGAGATGGCCATGGATGCCCTGCGCTGCCCGGCGCCCGAATCCCTGTGCGGTATCCTCTCCGGTGGTGAAAAACGCCGGGTGGCCCTCTGCCGCATCCTCCTGAAACAGCCGGACATCCTCCTGCTGGACGAACCCACCAATCATCTGGACGCTGAGTCAGTCTCCTGGCTGGAACATCATCTACAGCAATATGCCGGCACCATTATTGCCGTGACCCATGACCGCTACTTCCTCGACAATGTGGCCGGCTGGATCCTGGAACTTGACCGTGGCGTTGGCATTCCCTGGAAGGGAAACTATTCCTCCTGGCTGGAACAGAAGGAAAAACGGCTGGCAACGGAAGAAAAATCAGAGAGTGACCGACGCAAGACCCTGCAACGGGAACTGGAATGGATCAGGATGTCAGCAAAGGGGAGACATGCAAAATCCAAGGCCAGGATCAATGCCTATGAACAACTGCTGGGTCAAGAGACCGACAAACTGGCTCAGGAACTGCAAATCTTTATCCCGCCCGGCCCCCGTCTGGGCAAGGTGGTGATTGAAGCAGACCATGTGCGTAAGGCCTTGGGCGATAAATTGCTGGTTGAAGATCTGAATTTCAAACTGCCGGCTGGGGGTATCGTCGGGATCATTGGCCCCAACGGCGCCGGTAAGTCCACCCTCTTCAAGATGATCACCGGCCAGGATACGCCTGACGCGGGAACCATTCGTCTCGGTGAGACGGTCAAACTTGCCTATGTTGACCAGAACCGTGACACCCTTGATCCGGAACAGACGATCTGGGAGGCAATCTCCGAGGGTCAGGAAACCATCTGGGTTGGCACCCGAGAGATCAATTCCCGGGCCTATGTAGGCAAATTTAACTTTTCCGGTTCCGCCCAGCAGAAAAAGGTAGGTCTGCTCTCCGGCGGCCAGCGCAACCGGGTCCATCTGGCACGGATGCTCAAGGAAGGAGGCAACGTCCTGCTCCTCGATGAGCCCACCAATGACCTGGATGTCAACACCATGCGGGCACTCGAAGAGGCGCTGATTAATTTCGGCGGCTGTGCCGTGGTCATCAGCCATGACCGCTGGTTTCTCGACCGGATTGCCACCCACATCCTCGCCTTTGAGGGTGATTCGCAGGTGGTCTGGTTTGAGGGGAATTACTCGGATTATGAAAAAGATCGCAAGGCGCGACTGGGGGCCGCGGCCGACCAGCCGCACCGTATTAAATACCGGCAACTGACCAGGCAGTAGATAGTTATTAGCGTCTCACACCGCCTGCGGCGGCGATTTATCATAAAGTAACTTGATCGAGCTTTTGAAGTTGCTTATTGTAAAAAGCGGCAGCCGGACTGTGGAGGCAGCATCGTCATTGGTGCCCTGCGCCCGTTTGTTAGCGTGGTCCGGGAGCTGGCGTCTTTGTCACTGGTGAAGCATTTGCTATCCCGTTTGGAAGAGAGCCTATATCGACAGCTCCCCTTTCCGGTCATGCCGTTCAATCCATGACGAAGGAGGAGAGGGCAATGAGTACGGAAAAATCATCGAAATCAAAAGACAAGAAGATGAATCTCCCCAAGCACCTGCAACACATCAACCTTTATGCCGCCGGTATCGACGTTGGTTCCCGGAGCCATTTTGTGGCGGTTCCGGAAGGGGCGAGCGAGCAGCCAGTGCGGGAGTTTGAAAGTTTCACCGACGATCTGTATCGGATGGCGGACTGGCTGCTTGCTTGCGGCATTACTACCGTTGTCATGGAGTCCACCGGTATCTATTGGATTCCTGTTTTTGAAATCCTGGAGGGTAAGGGACTTGATGTGAAACTGGTCAACGCCCGTCATGTCAAGAACGTACCCGGCCGCAAGAGCGATGTACTGGACTGCCAATGGCTGCAACAGTTGCACACCTATGGTTTGCTTACAGGCGCTTTCCGTCCAACCGAGCAGGTCTGTGCCCTGCGTACCTATGTTCGGCAGCGGATGAATCTGGTGCGCTATGCCGCCTCTCACATCCAGCATATGCAGAAGGCTTTGGCCCAGATGAACCTTCAACTTGCCAACGTGGTCTCCGATATCACCGGGGTAACGGGAATGCAGATCATCAAATCCATTCTCAATGGCGAGCGCGACCCGCTGATTCTTGCCGGCCTGCGTGATCGCCGTTGCAAGAATAACGAGGAGACCATCGCCCGCTCCCTGCACGGCAATTTTCGGCCGGAACATCTTTTCAGTCTCAAGCAGGCCGTGGATCTGTACGTCTTTTATCAGGGACAAATTGCCGAGTGCGATCGAGAGATTCTTTCGCAATTAGCCACTTTCGATGCTACGACAGGCTCCGATAACGGTTCAGTGCCCGGCGGACAGGTGACCACACTTGAAGGTGCACTCCAGCGGATATCCGGTGTCGATCTGACTCGAATCGACGGTATCGACACCAACAGCGCACTCAAGATCATAGCCGAGATCGGCATTGACATGAGCCGTTGGAAGTCAGCTAAGCATTTTTCTTCCTGGCTGGGGCTGTGCCCCGGCACCAAGGTCAGCGGCGGCAAGGTGCTCAGCGGCAAAAGTAAACCGGTTGCCAACCGGGCGGCAGCAACCCTCCGCATGTCAGCTTTTACCCTGTTCAACTCAAAAAGTGCTCTTGGCGCCTTCCTACGCAGGCAGCGATCCCGCCTGGGTGCTCCCAAGGCTATAACAGCGACCGCCCACAAACTGGCCCGGTTGGTCTACACGATGTTAAAGCACGGCACCGCTTATGTCGATGCCGGACAAGAATACTACGAAGAACGCTATCGTACCCGTGTCGTTCAAAACCTGAGACGCAAAGCCAATGAATTGGGGTTTGTGCTGGTTGAAGATGCCGGACTACAACCAAAAAACGCAACCTCGTAATTTCAAACACTTACCGTGAAGTTACTTGGAAGATAAGTTGTTCCATAACGGTCATTTGTATGTTGTCTGCCAGACGCCACTCAAAATGAACCTCATACTTCAGGGAACCTTGAAAAATGATTACCAGTTTTCCCCTTCAACCTTCAGCTTTACTCACCTCAATCAGGGAAGAGAAATCAATAGCCCCTGCCCTGATTAACTGCAACTTCCCCTGATCCAATCCAACCACTGTTGAGCTCATGCCCCCGGCTGTCTGGCCACCATCGAGAATACAGGCAACCCCGTCCCCAAAAAACTGGTGCACCTCATCCGCAGTACGGGCCGCAGGTATCCCCGACAGGTTAGCGCTGGTCGCAGTCATCGGCCTGCCCCACATCTGACCGAAGATCCTGGCAACCGGATGCGGCGAGATCCGCGCCCCGATTCCAGCGCCATCCCCAGTCAGTATTGACGAGAGCTTGATGGAAGCCGGAAACACCAAGGTCAGAGGGCCAGGCCAAAAAGCCTGCATGAGCGGTCGATATAAAGGCGGAATCGAACTTACCAGGCTGGGCAACTGGCCTTCATCCTGGATCAAAACCAGAAAGGGTTTATGGAAGGGGCGTCCTTTCAACCTGAACAGATCAGTCAGTGCCTTTTCGTTAAACGGATCAACGGCCAGACCATAAAAAGTCTCGGTGGGAAAGGCGACGATCCCCCCCTGCGCAAGGACAGAAACGGCCCGTTTGTAATCCTCATCCGACAGGCTATGACTCAGGTCACAACTGGCCCCCTTACCCTTCAATCTTTCTGGCCTTTTCCTCAACCTCTTTCACCATCTCCAGCTTGAACGCCTGCAACCTGGCGGCGATCCCCTTATCTTCCAAGGCAAGAATCCGGGCGGCAAGAACGGCACCATTTTTGGCCCCGGACTTGCCGATCCCCATGGTGGCAACCGGTATTCCTGGCGGCATCTGTACCGTCGAAAGCAAGGCGTCCAGCCCATGCAATGGCGAGGCGTCAAGGGGAACCCCGATGACCGGCAGTTCGGTATGAGCAGCCAGGACTCCAGCCAGGTGGGCCGCCATCCCGGCGCCAGCGATAATAATCTTCAATCCCCGCTGCTGGGCGGTACTGGCCCAGCGGGCCGCCCGTTCCGGGGTTCTATGGGCTGACGCCACCGTCATCTCGTAAGGGATCTTCATTTGTTTAAGAAAATCTGCCGCCGCCTGCATAACAGGCAGATCCGAATCACTACCCATGACAATACCCACCAGGGCCGCGGCCGCCTGTTTCACAGGGTGACTCAAGGCCTTGGCACCAATGTCGCGTCGGCAATAACATCCCGTCCACTGGATACGATCAACCGCCTTATAGGCCTGTTCAATGGCCTTCTCAAGGGTCTTACCCACAGCGGTTACTCCCAGAACCCGACCACCAGCCGTGACCGTCCGCTCATTCTTAATAGCTGTTCCGGCATGAAAGATCTGGACTCCGGTTTCCTTGGCCGCAGCAGCAAGTCCCTTGATAACCTGACCCGTTTTATAGTTACCTGGATATCCACCGGAAGACATCACCACACACACGGTTGGCCGAGGGTCAATCTTCATCTCAACAGTATCCAAACACCCATCAATCACCGCTTCAAAGATATCGATCACGTCACTTTTCAGCCGCATCAGCAAGGGCTGGGCCTCAGGATCACCAAACCGGCAGTTAAACTCCAGGACATTAACCTTATCCCCTTCAATCATCAGACCGGCATAAAGCATCCCTTTGAAAGGCCGACCCTCGGCGGCCAGGCCCTGAATGGTGGGCAACATCACCTTATTCATAACGAAATCACCTATGGCCTCAGTTACCACCGGGGCAGGCGAGTAAGCACCCATCCCACCGGTATTCGGCCCCTTGTCCCCATCATAGATAGCCTTATGATCCTGGGATGTAGGCAGGGGCAGCACGGTCTTGCCATCAGTAAAGGCGATAAAGGATGCCTCTTCACCTTGCAGACAGGCCTCGACAATCACCTTGTTCCCAGCATCCCCAAAGGCCTTGTCCTTCATGATCAGATCGACTGCCTCTTTGGCCTCCTTAATGGTGCCGGCAACAATTACACCCTTGCCGGCTGCGAGACCATCAGCCTTGATTACCAGGGGCGCGCCAATCTGATCAATATATTTTTTAGCTTTTTTGAGATCAGCAAAGACCTTGAATGAGGCGGTGGGGATAGCGTATTTCTCCATAAATTCTTTGGCAAAGACCTTGCTTCCTTCAAGGATAGCGGCATTTTTTCGCGGTCCAAAGATGCGCAGCCCCTCCTCCTCAAAACGGTCGACGATACCGGCGGCAAGAGAGGATTCAGGACCGACGATAGTCAGATCAATCTGCTCCCGTTTGGCAAACTCAAGCAGGGCGTCAATATCTGTAGCCGCTAGATCCACACACTCGGCCATACGCTTTATCCCGGCATTCCCAGGGGCACAAAAGATCTTTTTGACTCTGGCGCTTTGAGAAATTTTCCAGACCAATGCATGTTCACGACCACCAGAACCCACAACCAATACCTTCATTCACTTACTCCTGTAATAGCTGATTTTCCGAGGGAAAAATTCAATTCTGTTCCCCTCCCCTATCCAACTCAATGCTGTTTTTTCAATCAACAAAACGTCACAAAAACACTCTTTTTTCATAATTGAACAGTAAACGACTTCCAACCATTGACAATTCATTTGTAATGGATAAAATGAATGAATAACCATTCAATATTAATCATTCCTGATTCTTTTTCCCAACCATCTAAACTTTTTATCATTTTTAATGAAAGCAGCAGACAAACATTCCAAGATAATTTATGCAGCCACCAAGGTTTTTGCCAAAAAAGGTTTCTTCAATGCAAGAATATCCGATATTGCCAAAGAAGCCAAGGTTGCAGACGGGACTATTTACCTTTACTTCAACAATAAATTTGACATCCTGATTTCTGTCTTTGAAGAAGAAATTGGTGACCTGATAAAACAGGTCACCCTCTCACTGGCCGTGGAACCAGATCCCAGGAAAAAACTGGAAATTTTTGCTACAAAACATCTGACCATGATGAAAAAAAATAAAAATCTGGCCGAGGTTATCCAGATCGAATTGCGTCAGAGCACCAAAGTCATAAAAGAATACAGAAACAACAAGTTCAGCGAATACATTGATATTATTTCTACCATTATCAAGGCTGGCCAGGCGCAAGGCATCTACCGGGCGGATATCAGACCAGGGATTGCCAAACGCGCCTTCTTCGGGGCACTTGATGAAATCTCACGAGTCTGGAGCACCTCCCTGGAAACCGAATACACCGTTGAAGAAACCATCTGCCAGATCATGGGCATCTTTCTCACCGGCATGCTGGTCACAGACGCACGGTCCCAATAACAAGTCCTGCTCTTCACCCGATAGAGCGACAAACCAGGCCCCTATGAAATTATTCGTTTTACTTATTGGCATGGTGCTGATTTTTGAAGGACTTCCTTATGTGGCCGCCCCGGAGTCCATGCAGGCCTGGTTGAGAAAACTCAGCGAAACCCGCCCGAAGCAACTCCGGATTATGGGACTTATAGCCATGGCCGCAGGACTTCTCCTCTGTTGGATAATCCAGGGGTAACAGTCGCTTTCATCCCCATATCAAAAATCGCATTATCAAAAGGCAACCAACAGCAGGACATTGAGGCCGCCGATCAGAAAACCGAGGATCGCGCCAAAGAGATTGATATACTTGAACTGTTCCTCCATAATGGAGAGGAGCAATCTCTCCAGCCGCATCAGATCCAGGGAATCCACTTTTTCTCTGACAATCTCTTTAAGATTCAAAGAGGCTACCAGACCCGGCACTTCAGCAGCCAACATATCAGAGGCCATTTTCTGAATCGACTGATACAAACCATCCCGTACCCCGGCAGGAAGCAGAGCAGAAAGACGCCCGACAGGACGGGCAAGAAGCCCCTGCAACAGGGTCTGGGTCATACCATTCAGATTCTTTCTGGTCTCTTCTGAACGCAGAATGGAAAGAGCTTCATCCTTGATCCAAACCTTACCCCTCTGCACCCCGGCATCTCCCATAAGATCCCACAGCACCTCACCAAGGGCCAATCCACCGCCTTCCATATGGGTTTCCAGATTATCCTTGATCATGAAGGCAACAGCCGTAGTCATTTCCGGCTCACGGAAAAAAGCCAGCAGTTGCCGGCTCATCTGCGTGCAAAACAGCTCCACCCTATCCCCCCCCTGACCGTCGGCCGCTCCTGCGCCGTCCTTAGTGCCCACCATCGTAGCCAGCGGAGTGGCCAGAAAGTCCTGACTCCTCTCCCGCAGAAAGGTTGACACCCGTTGCTGTACCTCATCATTCTGCATCCAGTCGACAATCTCTCCCTCTTTGTCAATCAGATACTCACGAACTTTCCTCTCCACAGTCTCCATACTGAGAAAAGTCTTGACCATCCCGGCCATGGGCCCCATAGAAGCAATGAAATGCTCCACCCCTGCCCGCACCCCTTTCACAATTTTATTCCGAATCTCGGGCTCGCTTATAACCAGCGCCAATCGGCCTAGAAACGCCGGAGTCTGTTCCTCGATGATATCAACAATAAACCCCTGCAAAGACTCGGGAAGGATATCGGCAAGAGACTTATCCTGCCTGAGAGTCCCATAAACCTTCTGCTGGACAAAGGTCTCGATCCATTGTTCCATGGCCGGGCTGGCCAGCATCCGGGCCAGGTTTTTCTCAATAAAGGCATAGCCCCCTTCCCGTTCTCTGCCGGGAAAGATATCGGCAAGACGAGTAGCAAGAAGACGCTCAAGCTGCCGATCAACGGCTGTTTTCACAATGACCGCAAAGGCGGATGAAGCCACAAATGTATGAATCCCCTCCTGAGCCTGATGAGTGACGGCCTTGACCGCGACATCAAAATAGATCTGATATCCTTTGGGGATCAGGCTTGGCAACGGACCAAGATCTTGTTGCAACAAAGTGCTGCCCCGGTTTTCTATCAATCCGTAGAGATGAGTCTGAAACGCTTCATTGGCCAAGGCTTGACCGATTTCCTTGCTGGTCAGGAGGTGCTCCCCTACCATCTCACCCATGTTGATCGCCAGCTCATCCCGTTTGGAAGGGATAACACCTGGAGTAAAGGGCACCCGGACACCAAAAATCCGCCAGGCATGGAGGGGACGAAAAAGCATTTTGATAGCAACCATATTGGTCAGATAGCCAATAAAGGCCCCTACTACTGGCGGCGACGCATAATTCAGGGCAACAAGCAGATCAGCAGTTGCTATTGACATGATTCACAATCTCCAATGGATGAGTAACTATTATTCCGGCTTGGCTTTCTTCCAGTTCCTGGCGCTCCCGAAATCCCCAGAGGACACCCATGGTCCACATCCCTGCCCGATTTCCAGTCTGCATATCAGTGGCGGTATCCCCCACATAGAGAATCTGTTGAGGTTGGAGCTGCATCAGATCGGCAATTTCTTTTGCTCCGGCCGGATCAGGTTTTCTGGGCACACCCTCACGCTGACCAAAGACAAAGGCAAAGGAGTCTGCGGTGAAAAACTGCTGGACGCAGAGCCGGGTAAAGGCGTGCGGTTTATTAGAGAGGACGCCCAATTGCAATCCGCTCTGCCGCAACTGCTGGAGCATCTCCATAATCCCTGCATAGGGCCTGCTTTTTAGATCCCAGCTCTGACTATAAAGTTGCATAAAAATATCCATGCAGGCGGCAATTTCCTGCTGAGAACGATTTTTCTCCGGGACAATGCGCTCGATCAGGGTCATAAGACCATCACCGACAAAATAGCGATAGGCGGCAGGAGAATGGCCGGGAAACCCGAAATGAGCCAGGGTCGCATTGGCGGCATCAACCAGATCCTCCAAGGTATCGAGCAAAGTGCCGTCAAGATCAAAAATTACTCCACGAATATCCATACAAAAGTTGAAAGCAGAAGGTATTGAAGTGAAGGGTTGATCATTTTGCCGATAAGTGAACTCAAATTCTGCGTTTATCAGCAAAAATCCGAAAGGCTCATAAAAACCGTCGCTCTATCCGCAGATCAGAGATGGCCTGATGTCGCCTTCTCCATGAATGGAGGAAAGGCGACCTTCCAACGAAAGAGATCTTAAAAAAAGGCTCTGTTCCCGTTAAGTGTTGAAAAATAAGCAATGGTTCTTATCTTTTTGATATATCACAAGAAGGAGGGAACCATGGAGAACGAGTCCTTTTCTAAATTGTTAGTTCAAATCACCGAGATGGATCATCGGCAA
>CAISPV010000015.1 GCA_903887485.1 uncultured Desulfobulbaceae bacterium
CGAAAAAGCAAAAGAGTATTTGTCAAAAGCAAAAACCGCTGAAGAGTTGAGGCAAGCACAAACTGTTATCCTTCCTTTAGAATATGGCTTTTCTATAGAGCAAACGGCGGCAATAACTGGAATTTCAGTGAGATGGGCGAGAGCCATCTTCGACTTGAATTTATTCGTTCTGACGGCTCTTCTGCCCATTCTGGACAATCAATGCATTGATCTGAAACGGTAACCAGCGATATAGGTACTACTGGAGCCTGGACTACCTGCTTCTTACAATCATCAGCCCACGAGTCACAAATATCAGCCTCAACAGGGAACGGCATATCTGTAAATATGTCCTGAAATGCGCTTTCCATGCAGGTCTCCAAGATTCCACGTACATCGTCAGCACTATCTTCAGCCACCACATTAAAGCTGATCAAACGTTGGAAACAGATGCTTTGCCGACTCTTAATGCTGTCAGTGAGACGCAGAATCACAGGAAAAACGGACTCCTCCCGGAGAGGCTGCTGTGTGGCTGCCATTGGTTCACGTAATGATCGATAATATGAAAACGTTTCTCAACGATACTTTTCATGGTGTTTCTTCCAAATGCCTTCAGGAGTATCTTGATGAGTTTTGTTACCGTTTTAATCGGAGGTTCTGGGAACCGGAACTTCCACTGCGTTTGCTCAATGCATGCCTTGCTCATGTACCAATTCGGATTGCTGAGTTTCATGCATAGACATATAAATAAAAAACAGAGAACAAGGAAGGCCTGAAAAAAAATCTTGACTACTTTTTTCCAAATAGTTACATGTAACAAAAAGAAGGAGGGATATACATTATGGCAACACCAATTGCAGAAAGAGTGCAAAAGCGCAGGGCGGCTCTTCGTAAAGCAGGATTACGACCAATTCAACTTTGGGTACCAGATACCAGACGACCTGAGTTTGCCGATGAGTGTCGCCGTCAATCCAAGTTGGCCGCGCAAGCAGACATGGCAGATATTGAACTGTTAAATTTCATGGATAATGCTTTGGCAAATGTGGAGGGGTGGCTGGAATGAAGCGTGGGGATTTTGTGACCGTGGCTATGCAAGGTGATTTTGGCAAGCCAAGACCAGCGTTGATCCTCCAGTCTGATCGGTTTGATGAACATGCAACCGTGACAATTTTGCCTGTGACGAGCACAATTGTCGATGCGCCATTATTTCGCATAACAATTGAACCAAACATCACAAACGGACTCAATAAGCCGTCCCAGGTGATGGTGGATAAAACCATGACTGTAGTAAAAGATAAGATTGGAAAACCCTTTGGCGAAATTGACAAAAATACACTACTGGAGATAGAGCGTTGTTTGGCTGTATTCCTTGGATTTGCTTGAGCAAATCCAATTGACAAAAAAAAGCCGTCCCCCGAAGGAGACGGCTGTGGTTAATAATGAATTGGTTATGCGGCAACCGCCATGGATTTCAACTCAGCCATTTTTTCAGTCAATACCCACAGGGCCTGATTCAGCTTGATATTGCGATCAAGTGACTGGACTGCTCGGGTAGTAACTTTACGAGGGCCATTCTCTCCATATACTTTGCCTTTTACTCCACCTTTAATTATGTTCTCCTGAACTTTATTGAATGTTGTCCAAAGATTGTTAGTTGAGTCGTCAAAACGGCGTTTCTTCAACAACTGTTCTGGAGAAATGGGAGCGTTTCCCAAATCCTCATATATCAGTTTGTGAGCGGATTCAGCATAAGCGATCTGCTCATCATATCCCAAGCTGATACCCTTCAAATAATCCATCTGGTCATTGATGACATTTGCAGATGCGGTGATCTTATCAGCCGATTCAACAAAATCATTCTCGTTGAACCCAACATGACGATGGGTGAAGTTAGCAAAATCCGATGCAACCATCAGACCGTTACCACAAACCAACCGCCAGACTGAAGCGATCAGCTTGAAAGAACTACCCAGGTCATGAGAATTATAGAGAACCAGATCGATTCGCTCATCCTTCGGCTTCATTTCAAAGTTTTCATTCCTGGTAAAGCGAATGCAATGCTTTTGAAATCCTTCCTTATCTTGAATACGGGTGCCGCTCTGCTCAGCCTTGATCGGAAACCAGCCGGCATCACGCAGCAGGTCAACCGCTTTCAAGGTTGGAACAAAGGTGTAACGACTTGACACCTTGTCAACAGGTTCAGTGGCGCCTGCAGCAGAAGCGTACTTAACGATCAGGTCATTGCTCATAAAAGTTGGTGCAGTCATGGTCTTGCCTCCATAAAATTGAAATTAAAAAAGGGGCAAGACTTCCCCATAGGGGTTGTTTTGCCCCGATGGGTTGGAAACTGCTATTTTGGGTTAGCTTAACGGCATTTGCCGATCTTTTTATCTGGATGACAATGGAAATCCCAATCAACATCGTCATCATTTAATGTTGAATGGATATCGCCACCTATGACAAGCCCACAATGATGATCAGCTTTTTCCCTTGCTTCTTTCTTTGATGAGGCTTTAATGAAAAACACACCAGAGAACGAATACGTTACTGGTACTGTATATGTTTTCACATTCTACCTCCGAAGACCAAGAGGGGCACAAGACCCACCACCCACCGACCGATGCAGACTGACATTATTACCATCAGCCATACCTTGCTGGTAGGCGTTGCCATCAACACGATTGGCTCTTGACGCTATTGTTTTTATTCGCGGGAAAAGCCGATTAACTCGCTGGTCAACTGCTTTATCTTTAATCACCATCAATGCGGTTCCGGTCATTCCAAAGGAATTACGGCTATCAGTCGGGGCAGTGTTTTGCTTTAGCCGTTCTAATCGCTGACTGATCGTTTTTATCATTCCCAGGCGATAGCTGTTATGCAGGGATTTACCGTGAGTTCTGGTAAAATCCTTTGCAGAGTTCACATAAGCCTGGCTCATCCGCTTGATAGTTGAGCGCAGGCGTTCAAACAGATCGGTGATGATTATCAGATCTGTCTGGCCGGCCACGAAAGTGAAACTCCAGCCACTGCTGTTTCTGGTACGAATTGCTCGGCCATTGAAGGTTTGGGCAATGAAGCTTCCCAGGGAGATTTCCCATGTCTGGGAAGTCTTGGTCAGTCCATATACTTCAGCAGAACCTACATGAGCACCACTTCCATCAAGAGCTACATCAGCAACGGAC
>CAISPV010000016.1 GCA_903887485.1 uncultured Desulfobulbaceae bacterium
AGGGCAGGAGTAATGAGACGTAGGGGTGGCGACGATCAGGGAGGGTGGGAGTGGCCTACTTCAATGCTGTCCGGTGATTTCCGTCTTGTCAAAGAGCTGTAAATGGAATAAAGTGTGCGGAAAATATGTGTAAATTATGCGTAAAATAAAAGATTTTTATTATCAGAAGGCCAAGCAGGATAAATATCCGGCCCGCTCCATTTATAAGTTGGAGGAGGCACAGAAGAAATATCATCTTCTGCGTCGGGGTGATTCGGTGCTGGACCTGGGCTGCTGTCCTGGAAGCTGGTCTCTCTACGCCTCAGAGATCGTTGGCGAAACGGGTATTGTCGTGGGTGTTGATCTGCAGGAGACTGCCAAAATCCCGCGGCCTGGTGGCGCTCCTATTCACTGGATTATCGCCGATATCATGGCCCCTGAGCTGGTGCTGCAGGTGCGGAAGATCAGGCCAGCCTTTAAGGTTCTGATCTCAGATCTTGCCCCTAAAACTACGGGTAATCGCTGGGCCGATCATCAGCAGTCGCTGAATCTGGCGCGTCAGACTTTGCTGATGGCCGATACCCTGCTTCACGAGAAGGGGAATTTCTTTTGCAAGGCCTTTCAGGGTGAGGACTTTCCTGCCTTTGTGGAGGAGGTTCAGACCCGTTTTGAGCAGGTCAAGGTGGTTAAACCCAAGAGTTCCCGAACCGAGAGCCGGGAGGTCTTTGTCATGGGGCTGGGGTTTAAGAAATTGAAAACGCTTTGTGAGCAGGATGGTCAGCAGCCTCTGGCTGTCGATTAAGCCTTCAGGATTTAATCTTTAATCTTTGTCGTTTATCGTTCAGATATTAACTTTCAAATTATTCCTTTCACCTTTTTTCAGGAACATATTATGTCAGGACATTCTAAGTGGTCAACAATCAAACACAAGAAAGGCGCAACCGATGCCAAACGGGGCAAGATCTTTACCCGGTTGATTAAAGAGATCACTGTCGCGGCCCGAATGGGCGGCGGTGACCCTGATGGCAATCCCCGGCTGCGCTCTGCCATTGCCTCTGCCAAAACAGAGAATATGCCGAAAGACAACATTACCAGAGCCATCAAGAAGGGAACGGGTGAGTTGGAAGGGGCTATCTACGACGAGATCCTCTATGAGGGCTATGGGCCGGGCGGAGTGGCCGTGCTTGTTGAGTGCATGACCGATAACCGGAACCGGACAGTTGCCGATGTGCGCCATTTCTTTGCCAAAAATAACGGGAATCTGGGTGCGGCTGGCTGTGTGGCCTGGATGTTTGACAAGAAAGGGCTGCTGCAGGTGGAAAAGGCAGGGCTTACGGAAGAGCAGCTGATGGACATGGCCCTTGAGGCCGGGGCTGAGGATGTGGTGGAGGAGGATGACGAGTTTCAGGTGATCACTGCCCCGGATGCCTTTGACGCGGTGCATGATGCCCTGGAGGCCAGCAAGGTACGGTTCATTGAGGCCGCCATTACCATGATCCCCCAGAACAACATTGAAGTGACTGACGAGAAGATCGCCATATCCTTGCTCAAATTGCTGGAAAGCCTTGAAGATCATGATGACGTGCAGAAGGTGCATGCCAACTTTGATATTGATAACGAGCTGATGGAGAAACTGTCGTAGGTATCGGTGGCCAGGCTGATTGTCTTCAGCCTTCAGTCCTCAGCCTTCAGCCTTTTTCATGACCCGCATCCTTGGCATTGATCCTGGTTCCCGGATTACCGGGTATGGTGTTATCGAAGTTGTTGCCGGCAGGATCCGTTTTGTCGCCTGCGGGGTGGTGAAGACGACCCAGCAATTTCCCTTTGCCCATCGTCTCAATGAGATCTTTGATGGGGTCAATGAGGTGATCCAACTCCACATGCCTGAGGTCGCGGCGGTGGAAGATGTGTTCATGGCCAACAACGCCAGTTCCGCCCTGAAGCTTGGCCAGGCCAGGGGGGCGGCAGTGGTTGCGGCCATGCAGAATGGCCTGGGTGTCCATGACTACAGCGCCAAAAAAGTGAAACGGTCGGTGGTCGGTTACGGTCAGGCGGAAAAGGGGCAGGTGCAGCATATGGTCCGGGTGCTGCTGGGCCTTTCAGCTTTGCCCAGCTCCGATGCCGCCGATGCCCTGGCGGTTGCCATCTGCCATGCCCATCATCTGTAATATTAGGTGGATAGGCTGAAGGCTGAAGGTTGTTAGGGGCAAAATAATGCGTGATCATGCCACACTTCAGCCTTTAGTCTTCATTTTCTCTTCTCCCTTTATTCTTCCCTGTAAAAACCATGATTGCCACACTGACAGGAAATGTGTTGATGACAGGCTCGGATCGGGCCGTGATTGATGTGAGTGGGGTGGGGTATGAGGTTTTTCTCTCCACGGACGGGGTGGCCCGTCTGCCCGAAAAAAACAGTCAGGTCTTTCTCCACATCCATACCCATGTCCGGGAGGATGCCATTATTCTCTACGGTTTTCTGGAGGCAGACGAAAAAGAGTTGTTTCTTATTCTCAAGACGGTCTCTGGTATCGGCCCCAAACTTGGCCTTGCCATCCTCTCCGGGATGCGAGTGAATGAGTTGTGTCAGGCGATCGTCCGTGAAGATATCACTCGCCTTACTACCTTGCAGGGGGTGGGGAAGCGGACGGCGGAGCGGCTCTGTGTGGAGTTGAAGGACAAGGTGGGGCATCTCCAGGGCGCACCAGATGGGCGTGAGGGGGCAACAGGAAAAACAACAGTTCAGTCATTGGCCTCAGGTGGCGCTGTCGCCGATACCCTGTCGGTGCTGGTCAACCTCGGCTACCCTGACCCGGTGGCCAGGCAGGCCCTGACTACGGTGAAGAAACGGGTGGGGGACGCCTCTTTTGCCGCCATGCCGGTTGAAGAACTTATTCGGGAAACCTTGCGGACACTGGCATGAATATCGAGGAAGAAATAGGCGTCGAAGAGCGGCTGGTCACCCCGAGGGCGGTCAGTCGTGAGCCCTTGTATGAGTATGATCTGCGGCCCAAAAGGCTGGTGGACTATATCGGGCAGGAACCCCTGCGCAAGAGTCTGGACATCTTTATCCGCGCGGCCAAAGGGCGCGGCGAGCCCCTCGACCATGTCTTGTTTCACGGTTTTCCTGGCTTGGGCAAGACCACCCTTTCTCATATTATTGCCAATGAGATGGATGCCGGGATCAAGGTGACCTCCGGCCCGGTCATTGAGCGGCAGGGTGATCTTGCCGCCATCCTCACCAGCCTGCAGGAAGGGGATATCCTTTTTATCGACGAGATCCATCGTTTGAATCATGCGGTGGAGGAGATCCTCTATCCGGCCATGGAGGATTTTCAGCTTGATCTGATTATTGGCCAAGGGCCTGGCGCCCGGTCAGTGCGCATGGATCTGCCCCGTTTTACTCTGGTGGGGGCCACCACCCGCACGGGTCTGCTTACCCCCCCGCTGCGTGATCGTTTTGGGGTTATCCTTCGCCTGGAATTGTATGCCCCTGAGGAACTGGTCGTTATTGTTCAGCGGTCGGCCCTCATCCTCGGGATGCGGATTGATGCCAGTGGGGCCCTTGAGCTTGGACGCCGGTCCCGCGGCACCCCCAGGATTGCCAATCGGCTGCTGCGGCGGGTGCGGGATTTTGCCGAGGTCGGGAATCACCCGGTCATTGATGCCGGGGTGGCGGACGCGGCCCTGAATCTGTTGAACGTCGATGGCTTTGGCCTGGACGAGATGGATCGGCGGATCATCCTGACCATCATTGATACCTTTCAGGGCGGTCCCATTGGCCTGGAGACCCTGGCCATTGTAGTGTGCGAAGAGAAAAGCACCCTGGAAGATGTCTATGAACCTTTTCTGATCCAGTCCGGATTTCTGGCCAGAACTTCCCGGGGACGGGTGGCTACGATCAAGGCCTATCAACATTTTAAGCGCAAAATTCCCAAACAGAATATCTGTCAGCCTTCACTCTTTGATATTGGAGAATAAGCCATGGCCAAACGAAAGACCGTCGCTGATTTTATTGCCCTGAAGGCAGCAGGTGAGAAGATCGCCATGCTGACCGCTTATGATGCCTCCATGGCCGCCTTGCTTGCTGGTTGTGGTGTGGATTCCCTGCTGGTTGGGGACTCACTCGGCATGGTGGTGCTTGGCTATGATTCCACGGTGCCGGTGACCATGGATGAGATGATCCACCATGCGGCCGCAGTCAGGCGGGGGGCACCCGGCGCCTTTGTCATTGGTGACATGCCCTTTGGCTCGTATCAGAGCAGTCCGCGTGATGCCATTATCAATGGCGGCAGGTTTTTGAAAGAGGCGGGGTGCGATGCGGTGAAGCTGGAAGGGGGGCTGGAGGTGTGCGCGACGGTGGCCGCCATGGTTGCGGCCGGGATCTCGGTGATGGGCCATATCGGACTGACGCCGCAAACAGCGACCCAGCTTGGCGGCTACAAGGTGCAGGGCAAGGATCTGGAATCGGCCCGGAAGATGATTGCCGCAGCAAAGGGCTTGCAGGAGGCCGGGGCCTTTGGCCTGGTCCTGGAGTGCATCCCTGATCAACTGGCCAGGATTATAACGGAATCCCTCTCTATCCCCACCATCGGCATTGGCGCCGGTGTCCATTGTGACGGCCAGGTGCTGGTCACCCATGACCTTCTCGGGATGTTTGAAAAATTTATCCCCAGTTTTGTCAAGACCTACACCAGCCTCTCCCCTCTGATCAAGGAAAACGTGACCCGCTATGCCGAGGAGGTGCGCCAGGGTTCGTTCCCTGATGAAGCGCACAGTTTTCCCACCCAGTGTGATTTTAGTGAGCTTCTAGGGCAGAAATAATCGGTCTTTTGTGCGTGTCAAGTCTTGTCTGTTTTTAGAGAAGGGGAACAATGAGGTTCGTTGAATTCTGGTTTTTTATTGTGACAGCTTAGAGTCTTGATATCGTCGATTCCGACGGAAAGCAGGTTTGTCGATGCCATGAAAAAATCTCTGTTTGCCTTGTTGTTCCTCGTTCTTCTGTTTGCTTCCTTTCGGGTAGGCACCTGGTACAGCCAGCGCTGGACAGGCGGAAATCATAATTCCGGGGGGGAACGTTCGATTCTTCACTATGTCGATCCGATGAATCCGGAAAATGTGTCTGATAAACCCGGGATTGCGCCGTGCGGCATGCCTATGGAACCCGTTTACGGTGACGGGGACGTCGCAGGTTCCGGGGGCACGATGCCACCGGGTACCGTAAAAATAACACCGCAGAAACAGCAGGTCATCGGGGTACGGGTTGGGTCAGCAGAGAGGGTGTCGGAAACCCACACAATCCGGACCTTGGGCCGCATCGCCGCGGATGAAAACCGGATATATCCGCTGGTTTCGGCCACAGATGGCTGGATGTCATATATCCCGGAGGGTACTGTCGGCAGTCTGGTTCAAAAAAACCAGCTCATGGCTCTGATCAAGATCTACAGCTATGATTTTTTCTCCTGGCAGCAGCGCTATCTGACTGAGCTTGCCAATACGGGGCGAAGGCGGCTGCCGGCAACAAATTTTACCGGTGCCAGGCAACCTTTGGCGCAACCGTCCGGGTTGCCATCTGCGGCGCCGTTGCCGCCTGCAGAGATGCATGCTGAGATGGACATGTCGTCTTCAGGCATGTTGGGTGAGCAAACGCCTCCCGCAGATCCGCAGCCAGAGTTACCATCTGCCGAGATGTCACCGTCCGGTTCCTCCAGGGTCGATCCGTCACAACCCGATATTCACCAACCTGAAACACCCAATTCCGATACCATCCATTCCGTAAAAAAAACGCCTGTATCCATGCCGGACATGAGCGATCACTCGATGCACGAGGAGATCGAATCCCCTACTGACTATGCTTTTATCCGTGAGGACGATATCCTCTATGCCAACAAGGCCAAACTGGAACTGTTGAATCTGGGGGTCGGCGCAACCCAGCTTGAGGAACTGGCCCGCAGCGGGAAATATGTAAAAACCATCGAAATCAGGTCGCCGGTCACCGGTCTGGTGATCGATCGCCGAGTTTCGTCTTTGCAAAAGGTTGATCGCGGTGCCGAATGTTTCCGGGTGGCTGATTTGAGCCGTGTGTGGATTGTGGCGGAGGTTTTTAATACTGACGCCAAGTACATTCAACCGGGAATGAACGCCAGGATATCTCTTCCCCGACAGAACAAATATATGGAGGCCAGGGTGAGTGACGTTCTGCCGCCGTTTGATACCAAGACGCGCAGGCTGAAGGTGCGTCTGGAGATGGATAATCCGGAATAT
This sequence comes from uncultured Desulfobulbaceae bacterium, assembly GCA_903887485.1. Taxonomy (GTDB): domain Bacteria; phylum Desulfobacterota; class Desulfobulbia; order Desulfobulbales; family Desulfocapsaceae; genus UBA2270. Next base: position 6,241 of record CAISPV010000016.1, read on the forward strand.
CTGTTTCGCCCGGAGATGTTTGTTGATGTCGAGTTCCTCGTTACCCTGCCTCCGGCCGTCACGGTTCCGGCAGATGCAGTCCTGGATTCAGGGCGCAGAAAGGTGGTTTTTATCGCCCTGAAAGATGGGTATTTCGAGCCCCGCGAGGTGGTGACAGGCTGGCGCTTTGGCGACCGTGTCGAGATTGTTAAAGGGCTTGCTCCGGGAGAACAATTCGTCATTTCCGGTAACTTTCTCATTGATTCTGAAAGCCGGATGAAACTGGCTGTTGCCGGACGTACGACAAAACAGGAAACGGAAAAGGGGGTTTCAGACCAATCAAAAACTGGCCCTTCCGATCAGGGGAAGCACGGGCATGATTGATCGCATCGTTGATCTCTCCGTCAACAACCGCTTCGTCGTCTTTATTCTGATTGCCGCCGCCTGTGTCGCCGGCTGGTGGTCCATGAACCGTGTTGCCCTCGACGCCATTCCTGATCTCAGCGACACCCAGGTGATCGTCTATTCGCGGTGGGACCGCAGCCCGGATATCATCGAAGACCAGGTGACCTATCCCATCGTGACCGCGATGCTCGGGGCACCGGGGGTAAAAACGGTGCGTGGCTTTTCTGATTTTGGTTATTCCTACGTCTATGTCATCTTTGAAGAGGGCACCGATATCTACTGGGCGCGGTCGAGAACCCTGGAATATCTTTCCGGCGTTTTGTCGCAGCTGCCAAAAGGAGTGCAGACCGAACTGGGGCCGGATGCAACGGGCTTGGGCTGGGTCTTTCAGTATGCCCTGGTCGATGAGTCTGGAAAGCACAGTCTGGCTGATTTGCGCTCCTGTCAGGACTGGATGGTACGTTATCATCTGAAATCGGTGGCAGGTGTTGCGGAGGTCGCGCCCATCGGCGGTTTCAGCAGGCAGTATCAGGTTAATGTTGATCCGAACTTGCTACAGGCCTACAACCTGCCGCTCAGTCGGGTGGTGGAGGCGGTGCGGGGCGGCAACACCGAGGCGAGCGGCCGGATGATCGAGTTTGGCGGCACCGAGTACATGGTTCGGGGGCGCGGCTATGCCAAGTCTATTGCCGATTTTGAAAATATCCTGCTTACGACCAGTGACAGCGGTGCTCCGATTCGCATCAAGGATGTCGGGCAGGTGGTGCTGGGCCCGGACCTGCGCCGGGGCGTCACTGATCTGGACGGCACCGGAGAAGTCGTCTCCGGCATCGTGGTCATGCGACAGGGACAAAACGCCCTGGATGTCATTGACCGCGTCAAGGCCAAAATCAGGGAAATCGAGCCCGGACTGCCTGCCGGGGTGAAGATCGTTCCCATCTATGACCGCTCCGAGTTGATCCTTCGGGCCATTGACAACCTGAAGTCCACCCTGGTGGAAATCATTGTTACCGTCGTGCTGGTGATCCTCCTTTTCCTCCGGCATATTCCCAGTGCCATCATTCCGATGATCACCATTCCTGTCGCGGTATTGCTGGCATTTATCCCCTTCCGGCTGATGGGGCTTACCGCCAATATCATGTCGCTCGGGGGTATTGCTATTGCCATTGGTGTCATGGTGGATGCGGCCATCGTGGTGGTTGAGCAGACTCACAAGAAACTGGAGGAATGGGAACAAGGAGGCCGGAAAGAGGAGTACCGGACGGTTGTCGTCGCTGCCGTCAAACAGGTTGCCGGTCCCAGTTTTTTTGCCATGCTGGTGATCGCGGTCTCTTTTCTGCCGGTACTGACCCTTGAGGCCCAGGAAGGCCGCCTGTTCAAACCGCTTGCCTACACCAAGACCCTTGCCATGTTGATCGCCGCAGGGCTCGTCATCACTCTGGATCCGGCGTTGCGGCTGTTTTTCACCCGCCTGCATCGCTATGACTTCCGCCCCCGCTGGTTGTGCCGGGTGGCGAATGCCGTGGTTGTGGGAACTATTCATTCCGAAGAAAAACATCCGCTCAGCCGGGTGCTGATTCGATTCTATCAACCCATTGCCGAGTGGACGCTGCGACGGAAAGGGATTGTGCTCGCCGCGGCGCTTATCCTGGTGCTTGCTACTGTTCCGGTCTTTCTGCGCCTGGGATCGGAATTCATGCCCCCACTCGATGAGGGGGCAATCCTCTATATGCCGTCAACCTCACCGGGGATTTCCATTGCCGAAGCACAGCGGCTGCTTCAGGAAACTGACCGGATTCTCCACCGGTTTCCGGAAGTGGACCGGGTGCTGGGCAAAGCCGGACGGGCCGAGACCTCCACCGATCCGGCGCCGCTGTCAATGATGGAAACGGTGATCACGCTCCATCCCAAGACCAAATGGCGGTCTGTGGACACCTGGTATTCCTCGTGGGCACCGGAGTGGGCCAAGGTCATCTTGCGCCGTTTTACCCCGGATCGTCTCTCCACGGAAAAGCTGATCAGCCGGATGAACGAGGCCCTTACCCTCCCAGGCCTTGCCAATGGCTGGACCATGCCGATCAAGGGGCGGATCGATATGCTGACGACTGGCATTCGAACGCCGGTCGGGCTTAAAATTTCCGGGGCTGATCTCACCGTCATTGAGGAGATCGGCGCTCAGGTCGAGGCCTTGCTGCCGACGGTGAAGGGGACTCGCAGCGTCTTTGCCGAAAAGACAGGCAGTGGCTATTTCCTCGATTTTGAATGGAACCGTGAACAACTGGCCTTCTTCGGCCTGAGCATGGACGAGGCCCAGGCCGCGGTCCAGAATGCCATCGGTGGCGAAACCGTGACCACGACCGTTGAAGGCCGGGAACGCTACTCGGTTAATGTGCGCTACCAGCGCGATTTTCGAACGGATCTTGATGCGCTTGGCCGGGTGCTGGTTGCAGATCCGGAAGGGCGGCGGCAGATTCCCATCGGCCAACTTGCCGATATTAAGGTCGCCACTGGCCCATCGATGATTCGCAATGAAAACGGCTTACTGACCGGCTATGTCTATGTGGATATGGCCGGACGTGATCCAGACGGTTATATCAAAGAGGCCGACAGTCTGATCAGAGACAAGGTAAAGCTGACTGCCGGGTATACTGTTTCCTGGAGCGGTCAGTATGAAGCGATGCAGCGGGTCAAGCAGCGCCTGGGAGTGGTTCTGCCCCTGACCTTGTTTCTGATTTTTGTGCTGCTGTATCTGAACACCCGGTCTTTTACCAAAACCGGCATCGTTTTGCTGGCGGTCCCGTTCTCCGCCATTGGCGCGGTGTGGCTGCTTTTTCTGCTCGGATATAATATGAGTATCGGAGTCTGGGTGGGACTCATCGCCCTGTTGGGTGTCGATGCGGGAACCGGCGTCTTCATGCTTCTTTATCTTGACATTGCCTATGAACAGGCCCGGAAAGAGGGTCGTCTCCGCAGTCTGGACGAGCTGCGCAAGGCCATTCTTGAAGGGGCGGTCAAACGTCTGCGGCCAAAGTTTATGACCATGGCCACAATGTTTCTTGGACTGGTTCCGATTATGTGGTCTACAGGAGCCGGGGCCGATGTCATGAAGCGCATCGCGGCGCCCATGATCGGCGGTATTTTCACCTCATTTTTGTTGGAGCTTCTGGTCTATCCGGCGATTTATGAGATCTGGAAATGGAATTTCGAGGTTAAAAAAACGTGAAATCAGGCACGTAACGAAGTAATGTTACACTTAACGATTCACGAATATGCATTGCTATCTGCAACTAAAAGGAGGGTGCTATGAAAAAAGGAATTTTGTCTGGCCTGTTGATCGTGTTTTTGTTGTCCCTAGCCGGATTCGTTTGGGCCCAGGATGATATTCAAAAAGAGCCATCTTGTAAATTCTGCGGTATGGACAGGGGAAAATTCGCACACAGCAGGATGCTCGTGACCTATGATGATGGAACAACGCTGGGAACCTGCAGTCTTCATTGTCTCGCGATTGATCTTGCCGTGAATATCGATAAAACGCCCAGTTCCATTGAGGTGGGAGATTTCAACAGCAAAAATCTCATTGATGCGGAAAAGGCATTTTGGGTCATTGGTGGCAACAAATCAGGAGTCATGACCCAAAATGCCAAATGGGCCTTTGAAAAGAAAGAGGATGCGGAAAAATTTATCATGGAAAACAGCGGAACCCTGGCGACCTTTGATGAGGCGATGAAGGCAGCCTATGAAAGCATGTATACCGATACCGGGATGATCCGGGAGAAGAGAAAAATGAAAAAGATGCAAGGGGTTGGTCATCAGCATCAGTAATGGCGTCAGTAATCAGGAGAAAGTGGCATGTCTGTTTTGCGAGTGATTGTTGTTGCGGTTCTTTTCATGTTGTCATTGCCGCTGACGGGTGAAGCAGCACCCGTCACGGCCGCGAAAGCGGACAAGTGCCCGGTCTGCGGCATGTTTGTGGTCAAGTATCCGGATTTTTTGGCCCAGATCATCTTCACGGATGACTCCCATGCCCTTTTTGACGGCCCCAAGGATATGTTCAAATATTATTTCAATATCAAAAAATATAATGCGGCCAAAGAGCTGTCCGACATCGCCTTCATCTATGTCACCGACTACTATAGTATGACCCCGATTGATGGCCGGACAGCCTGGTATGTCGTTGGCAGCGATGTCTTCGGACCTATGGGGCGGGAGCTCATGCCATTTGCCCAGGAAGCGGATGCCGCAGAATTTATGAAAGATCATTCCGGGAAAAAACTGATTCGCTTTGATGAGGTCACACCTGATTTGATTCAAGGGCTGGATTGATGTTGCTGAGAAAATCAGATATTTTTTTCAGTTCTCTTGTCGTGGGAGCGGTTCTGATGGGTCTGATGTTCATGGATGCGGTTGTCAGCCAACGTCTTGACAGGGAATTTGTTCGGGAGCGGCGTGCGATCGTCAGGGCACTGACGCTGACTGATTTGTGTCTGTTTACCGAGGCGCGCTATACCCGCCATCCGAGCATGACGGAGCTGCATACGCCGTTCCAGGATCATCCGATGGCCCTTGAACATTTTCCCTCGGGCTCCATCATGGCCGTACCAGCGCGTCTCTACCCACCAGCGCAGCAGTGAGCATATATGAAAGCCCTTGAAAAACAACGGAATATCCTCGATTTTACCCTTTCTTCTCTCGGGCGGAGAAAGGGTAAAAATATTGCCCTGGTGATGGTGTATACCTTTGTAATTTTCCTGTTGGCCTCCGTCCTCTTTTTTACGCATTCGCTCAAGAAAGAGGCGGCCCTGATTCTTCAGGATGCCCCGGCCATGACGGTCCAAAGACTGGTGGCGGGTCGGCAGGATATGATTCCGATGCACTATATCGATTCCATCAGACAGATCAAGGGCGTTCAATCCGTTGTGCCGCGGTTGTGGGGATACTATTACGATGCCCTGAGTGGCGCAAACTATACCCTGATGGTCAATGCGGACTTAAATGACCGCGCCGGAGAGATCATTATCGGCAATGGCGTGTCCTGGCGGAGTGCGCCCGGAAAACGGAATAATCAGGGCCTGCAAAAAAATGACATCATCCCCTTTAAAACCTATGACGGAACTGTTCTGGGCTTGAAGGTCAAGGGACTTCTGCCCTTTGCCTCAGAGCTGGTTACCGCCGATCTGATCCTGGTCTCGGAGACGGATTTCCGAAAGATCTTTGCCATTGCCAATGATCAGGCCACGGATCTGGTACTCCAGGTCAGAAACGCCAAAGAGCTTCCCACCATTGCCGCCAAGATTACCCAGATCCATCCTGATACCCGGCCGATATTACGGCAGGAGATACTGCGAACCTATGACGCGGTTTTCGACTGGCGTGGCGGGGTGATTCTCATGGTGCTTGCCGGCGTTTTCTTTGCCTTTATCATCCTGGCATGGGACAAGGCCACGGGATTGAGTGCCGAGGAAAAACGGGAGATCGGTATCCTCAAGGCGATCGGGTGGGAAACCTCGGATATCCTGCTGATGAAATTCTGGGAAGGTGCGGCAGTATCTTTGATGGCATTTTTTATGGGGATATTTCTGGCCTATCTGCATGTTTTTCTGGCATCTTCCATCCTGTTTGCCCCCGTGCTGAAAGGATGGTCGGTCCTTTATCCCCATTTCAGGTTGACACCGTATATCAATGCTTATCAGATAGCGACCCTGTTTTTTTTAACGGTCATTCCCTATACCGTGGCAACGATTGTGCCGTCGTGGCGGTCGGCAACGATTGACCCGGATTCAGTCATGAGGATGTAAGGTTATGATTCATCTTCAGGATATCCGCAAGGTCTTCAACGCCGGAAAGCCCAACGAATTCGTGGCCATCGAAGGGGTGAATCTTGCCATCGACTCCCATGGGGCCATTGCGCTAAAAGGGCCGAGTGGTTCAGGAAAGACCACGTTGTTAAGCATCTTGGGATGTATGGCCAGGCCAACCTCGGGCAGGATCACGCTGCAGGAAAGGGAGATAACGAGCCTTCCCGAGCGGTTTCTTACCGAAATCAGACGGGAGACATTCGGGTTCATCTTTCAACAGTTCAATCTCATCAAGGGTATTACCGTCTTGGAAAATGTGATGCTTCCCGCTTATCCCAATGCTGAGAACCATGCCTCCCTGAAGAAACGGGCGATGGATCTGCTCGATTTGTTGAATATTGGCGGCAAGGCATTGGCGAAAGTTGAGTGGCTTTCCGGCGGCGAGGCGCAACGGACAGCGATTGCCAGGGCATTGATCAATAATCCCACCATCATCATCGCTGATGAGCCTACCGCCCACCTTGATACCCATCTATCCGCGGAATTCATGGAAATCATGCGGCAGCTCAAACAGGAAGGCAAAACCATCCTCCTTGCCAGCCATGATCCCATTGTCTATGAATCGAAGGTCATTGACCGGATTGTCGAGATGAGAGACGGGAAGGTCGTGTCCGCAGGTGGTGGCCCATGATATTTCATCCCGGCATCCTGGCCTTGCTTTTGGGGTCGGCCCTGACTTCCTCCATGCTATGCTATTGCGCATACGAAGGTGTGCGCATCATCTGGGGCTGGGATATCCGCAGTGGCAGTGAGCGGCAACTGGAGCTGGAACGCAGAACCTATCTGGTTTCGTTGGTCATGAGTTATGTCCTGGGTTTCCAGCTCCTTTCCCTGTTTCTGTTCATCTATACGGCCGACACGCTCAGCCCTCTTTTTATCGGTGCCATGTGCGCGGCCGGCAGCCTCAAGGTCAATGGATTTGGCTATCCAGCCCTTATTCTCAAAATCGTCACTTGTCTTCTTGCCGGTCTGTGGCTCATTGTCAATTTTACCGACAACAAGGCCCCTGATTATCCGTTAATCCGGATCAAGTACTGGTTGCTGCTTTGCATCACCCCTTTCCTGATTGCCGAAGCCAGTGTTCAGGCAGGGTATCTTTTGGGCCTCAAGCCCAATATCATTACATCTTGTTGCGGGACGCTTTTCAGCACCGATGTCAACACGGTCATATCTGACCTTCTTGCTCTTCCCCGTTTGCTGTCGCAAGGAGCCTTTTTGGCAAGCACGCTCATTACAATGGCATTGGGATTGTATGTGTATCTGAAGACAAAGGGGGCCTGTCTTTTTTCCATCGTCTCCCTTTTCCATTTGTTCATATCCGTTACCGCACTCATTTCGTTTATCAGCATTTATTTCTATGAACTGCCCACCCATCATTGCCCGTTCTGCATCCTGCATTCGGAGTATGGGTACGTGGGGTATCCCCTGTATTTGGTGATTCTTGTGAGCGCCTTATCCGGTCTGGGGACGGGCATTATTAGCCCGTTTCGAAAAATTGCAAGCCTCCACGACGTTATTCCGCACATTCAAAAACGACTTGCCTTGATCTCGATCCTGGCAAATTCCGTTTTTATCTTGATCGCCGGATACGGCATTCTGTTTTCCAACCTGAGTCTGGCGGCATATTAACGCAAGTTGCCGGGCTGGCGTAATCATTGAATATTATTAAATGATTATCATCAACATCCTGAGTGGTAACGAATTGTTATCACGATACCTTCTGTGAGGGGTGTAAATCACCTTGACATTCTCACGAATATGGGAATAACTATTATGTGCTTTCAATGAAAGGGAGAAAACTTGTAAGGGCATCAATGTTTTTCAGTTTGTGTAAATGGAATGGAGGCCCAATCTTACAATAACGAGTGAACATGTATTTTTTTAAAGGCTAATTCCATGGCTCATCGGTTGTCGAAGGTTGGCGTTGATTTGAAAAAAAATAAAAAGGGGTGGCGTATGAAGCGGGATAATGTTTTCAGGCATATCTTTGGATGGTTGCTCTTATTTATTTTAGGTGTGTGGGCTGGCCCTGTTTTTGCTGCCACCATTTCCGGCACGGTGACGAATAATGCCGGAACGCCAGCACTCCTTGCTCTTGTGCCTGTGGTTGCCTATACCGCAGTTGATCCTCTTGTCACTGTTGATCCCTGCAATCCCGCCACTTATCAGATAGCCGGTACAACCGTTACAGATGGCAGTGGCGTATATATGATTACCCATACGCTCTCCAGCACAAGTCTCCCGGCTGGAGATTATTATTTAAGGGCCATCCCCGCTCCTCCTGACAATTATATTGCTGAATGGTGGGCATTGGCAGGGAGCACCTCTGTCTGCGGTTCAGCAGAGCTAGTGACCGTGGCAGTGGGCGGGGCGGCTACAGGCAAGGACTTCCAGCTTGACGTCGGCGCCACCATTTCCGGCACAGCGAGGGACAACCTCGGGGCTCTTCTTACCTCCGGATATGTCGATGCCTACGCCTACACTGGCCCTCCCCTCCCCTGCGCCCCCATGACTTACACCTTCGCCGGTACTGCCACTATTGGAGCAGATGGTACTTATACCATCATTGGCCTCCCTGCCGGCACCTATTACCTGAAGGCCTTTTCTGACAATCATATTTCCGGGTGGCGGGCAGCGGCCGGGAGCAGTTCTGACTGCGCTTTAGCAGAAACAGTATCCGTGTTGGCAGGCGCGACGGTTATTGGCAAGGATTTCCAGCTTGATATCGGCTCCAAAATTTTTGGCATCGTGAGAGATAGCGCCGGAGTTCCCCTCGTTGACGATTTGGGCTATGTCGAGGCCTATACTGATGCCTGTCTTTATAGCTACGCAGGCCATGCCTTTATAAATTCGAATGGAACGTACGAGATTACAGGGCTTCCCCTCGGTACCTATTACCTCAAGGCGTATCCTTCGGGTAATTATGTCTCCGGGTGGCGCATTAATTCGACAACGAGCACTCTTGACTGCAACTCTGCAAGTTTTGTATCAGTGACGGTCCCAGGTCAGGTGATTTCGCCCACGGATTTTCAGCTTGATTCCGGCGCTCAAACTTCCGGTGTCGTCACTGACAATTATGGAACCCCTGTGGTCTGGGCGAGTGTCGATGCCTACGACGGCGATCCCTGCGGCGCCACCTCTGCCGTCCCTAAAGGCACTTTTACGACGGATGTGAATGGCGCCTATAAAGTTATCGGCCTTCCCGACGGCACGTATTATCTCAAGGCCTCTGTGGATGTTACCCATATTCCTGAATGGTGGGCTGATCCTTCGAGTACCGCCGCCTGTGAAGGGGCGCAGGGTGTGATCGTGATCGCCGGTGGAACTGTTGCCGGCAAGAATTTCCAGCTTGATGTCGCCGCCAACATCTCCGGTATAGTAACAGGGGGCGCCGGAACTGATGGTGGGTACGTCGATGCCTATAGCGGAAGTGCCTGTAGCGGTACCTGGGTTGCGAGTGGTTCTCTGGATACGTCCGGTGCGTATATGATTGAGGGGATTCCGGCCGGCACCTATTACCTGAAGGCCTCTGCCAATGGGAATTTCATCCCTGAGTGGTGGGCAGGATCTGCGAGCACTCCTGCCTGTGGCAGCGCGGGGACAGTGACAGTAACGGTGGGCGGGACGGCTTCCGGCAAGAATTTCCAGCTTGGCGCCGGCGCCACCATTTCCGGCACGGTGTATGATACCTCGCCCACTCCCGTTGCCATTAGTAATGGGGGGTATGTAATGGCCATTGCCGGTACCCCTTGTGGCTCTTATACCGTTTTCAGGGTTGGCGACATAGGAACGGATGGCACCTATACGGTTACAGGCCTCCCTGCCGGAAGTTATTACCTGAAGGCCTACCCTCTCGGACTCTTTGCCTCTGAATGGTGGGCTAATCCTGCGAGCACTCCTGACTGTAGTGTTGCCGGGTTGGTGGTAACGGGGACATCCGGCAATAACTTCCAGCTCGACACCGGATTTCTGGTGACGGCTTCGGCAAGTCCTGTTGCCGGTGGCACTGTCAGCGGCAGCGGTACTTATGCTTCGGGTGGTACCGCCACCGTCACTGCCGCGCCGGCAGCAGGTTATCACTTTACCGGTTGGACTGGTGACGTTCTCATACCCGGTGACACTACAAATCCCCTGTCTATCACGGTTGATGCGCCTAAAACTGTCGCGGCGAATTTTGCCCGGAACAGTTATACGGTGACAACCTCGTCGGCAACGCTTCCGTCAGGTTCGGGTGGCACTGTTAGCCCTGGCGGTACCTATAACTCCGGTTCCACCGCGACACTGACGGCATCGCCGGCATCAGGCTATGTCTTTACCGGTTGGAGCGGCGACACCACGGGATCAACAAACCCTCTTGGTATTCCGGTTTATTCCAATAGAAATATCGTCGCGAATTTTGCTAAAACCTATACGGTGACCATCTCGGCACTCCCTGCTGCTGGCGGTACTTTTACAGGTAATGGTATTTATGCCTACGGCAGTACCGCGATTCTAACGGCAACACCGGCACGAGGCTATCTCTTTACCGGCTGGAGTGGAGACGTGCTCCCTGCGGATCTCAAAAAAAATCCTCTGGGGATTACGGTTTATGCAGATAAAAATATTACTGCGAATTTTGTTAAGAGACATATGGCTATACCTATTCGCACAATAGATGGCACAACCGTCATTATTTTCATGTAGGTTGCAGCTCGCAGAAAGATTGAGATTAATAATCTAATAAAGGAGTAGTTATGAACAAGAAAATCATATTTCCCATCGTATCTATCGTTATGTTCATGATGTCTTTTTTCAGCATTGCCGGCGCTGCTGTTTTGTCGCCGGAGAAGCAGGCACAAATTCGTGTCGAACGGATGCAACTGGAAACAGTCAGAAAAAAAATGCTTATGAGTTGCAACCAATTCAAGGAGGCAAATCCTGACAAGTATGCCAGGTGCGTGAGTGATCATACTGCTCGACATGAGGCGAATGTGCAGTTGTTGATGAGAGATCCAGGTGCCTATTTTGCAAGGAAAGAAGCAAGTTTAAAGAAATAGGTGTGATGCTGGCGCTGGTTCTCTGTGCTGGCTCCAGTATCTATTCCCTTTTTGTTGCTGTTGTGACGGTATCTGGTTTCTATGCGGCGCATGGGAATCAGATGTACGATGCTTTTGAATATGTAGATAAAAATTAAGAATGGATGGTTTGGTAACACGTCATTCATCTTCCTGTCCTGAAGATAGACCCAAGGGGGTTGGATTGAATACTCGCAGCTTATTTTTCCTCGTCTGTCTGGTTGTTGCTATGATGTCAGGTGGCTGGGGAGTTGACCAGGGTGCTTGCGCGCAATCTCAACCAGTTGTGGTGTCGCAGACCGAACAGGGAGTGCAGGCGTCACCAGATAAGCCTGCTGAAGATTCGGTTCTGAAGTCACAAAAGGATCAGATTAATTATGTTATCGGCGTCAATTTAATCAATAACCTTAAAAAGCAGGGAGTCGATATTGACCTGAATCTGGTGATGAAAGGTATGCAGGATGCCTTTGCGGGTAATAAACTTCTTGTGTCTGATGCTGAGTTTGTAAAGGCTATCAAGCAGTATCAGACCGAGGTGCGGCGAAAGCGGGCCAAGATCATCGCCACGGCAGCGGAAGACAATAGGACTGCGGGAGAAGCCTTTTTGACGGAGAACGGGAAAAAGGAAGGGGTTGTGACCTTGGCAAGCGGTTTGCAGTACCGGATTGTGAAGTCAGGCGATGGCGCAAAGCCAACTGACAGTGATAGAGTGGAGTGTCATTATCGGGGAACGTTGATTAATGGAACCGAGTTTGACAGTTCATACCGTATGGGACATCCCGCAACATTCAAGGTTAATGACGTTATTGCCGGCTGGAAAGAGGCGCTTAAACTCATGCCGGTTGGTTCAACCTGGCAGATTTTTTTTCCGTCACAGCTTGCTTATGGAGAGCAGGGTGTGAGCGGATCCATCGGTTCAAATGCCGCACTTATTTTTGAGGTCGAGCTTCTTGCCATCAAGTAAATGTTGGCGGTAAATGAAAACAGTAAAAATTGAAACCAAACATGATTTAAGTACGATTTGCTGATGAGTTAAGCGTGTCATTTAACTGAAAGGGGGAAAGGGATATGAAAAGAGTGTCTTGGATAGCCATATGCGTGTTGTTGTCGTTCATATGGATTCCCTTGGTGAACGCCGCGACGAAAAATAGCTCGTCAACTCAGGAGCAACAAGATCAGGTGCGAACATCCGTACAGAATGATCTGCTGATACAGCCCAGTACAAGGATGACTATTCCCTGGAAAGAGAAAGGCACGATGCCGCGTGAACGTCAGATCCAGAGTGATCCGATTATACAGCCACGGGCGGGTATTTCCTGGAAAGAGAAGGTGATGAGGGAACGCGCAATTCATAGTCGGGCTGAGGCCAGTCGAAATGCCTTGCTGAGACAAGCGGCACTTGACCGCGAAAATAAAAGCCAGAGCACCATGCAGCAAGCGTCACCAATGATGCCTTAACCGATACCCTCTAAGCACTTTTAATATAAGTGGAGGAAAGAATGACCAGAAAGCGATTGTCAACCATGATTGTCATGTTTGCGGCATTGGCGGTCCAAGTTTCAGCCATTGGTCAGGAAGAAGCCGTGGCCAGTCCTCGTGACACCGGTATTCCGGATTACTTCAATACACCCAATTGGTCCAACAGCCCCCCGCTTCGGAAATTTGTCGATGGACTGCCAGGGCTTGGGGCTGCTCATAAAAACAATCTCGGCCAGTATATCCCGGTAGCTATTCCAGATCAGCTAACCTATCCGGGCTCCGATTATTATGAAATTGAAATCGGTCAATATCGGGAGCGGATGCATAGTGATCTGCCGGTGGTAGCCGGAAGCTCAGGAGGGACCTTACTTCGGGGCTATCGGCAGATTAATACGACGGTGCCGGAGGTGAAACAGTTCCACTATCTGGGGCCCTTGATTGTCAGCAGCAAGGACCGGGCGGTGCGTGTCAAGTTTGTTAATTCGCTGCCAACTGGTGCAGCCGGTGATCTCTTTATCCCAGTTGATACCACTATCATGGGAGCCGGGGAATTTGAAGTTGATTATGACCCGGAAACGAAGCAGCTCAAGCCTGCGACCACCGGCGTATTTACCCAGAACCGCGCCGATCTTCATCTTCATGGTGGCCGTACGCCTTGGATCAGTGACGGAACCGCCCATCAGTGGATCACTCCAAAGACGGAAAGCACGGATTATCCCAAAGGTGTCAGTGTGGCCTATGTGCCGGATATGTGGTTTGATGCTGCAGGAAGCACAATTACTGCCTGCGCGGGAAAAACGACTTGTACAGTGGTTGGCGCCACAAATAATCCCGGTCCAGGGGCGCAAACCTACTACTGGACCAATCAGCAGAGTGCGAGGTTGATGTTTTATCATGATCATAGCTGGGGAATCACCCGCCTTGGTGTTTATGTTGGTGAAGCTGCAGGTTATTTAATCAGGGATCCTACGGAGACTAAGCTTATAGCGGACGGGCTTATTCCTGCTGATGAAATTCCACTGATTATTCAGGACAAGACTTATGTAGATGGTAATGCAGCAAGACCGACTTACGTCCTCAAGACGGATCCGACCTGGATATGGGGAAGTCATCCGGGGACAATCGTGCCTTGGACTACCACAAATGCGGCTCCCGTGACCGGTGATCTCTGGTGGCCCCATGTATATATGACTGCCCAGAATCCAGACAATCCTGATTTGAGCGGGATAAATGCCTATGGTCGATGGCATTATGGCCCTTGGTTTTACCCACCTACTCGAGAAATTCCCTATGGGCCGGTAGTAAATGTATATTACGATCCAAACTGTGTGCCGGATGCTACTAATAATTTTTTCTGTCAGCCGCCGGAGATGCCAGGGACGCCTAATCCTTCCTGGGTCGGAGAGGCTTTCATGGATACCCCGGTAATCAATGGAACCCCTTATCCTACACTCACGGTAGCTCCCAAAGCCTATCGTTTGCGGATCCTGAATGCGGCTCATGACCGGTTCTGGAATCTTCAGTGGTATGTGGCGGATCCAGCCCAGGTCTTTCAGGGACGGCTGACGGAGATCAAGATGGTTCCCGCAGCACCGACCGCCGGGTATCCGGCGGGCTGGCCTACTGACGGCAGGGTAGGTGGCGTGCCAGCACCGGCCACCAGAGGACCAGCCATGATCCAGATCGGAACGGAAGGCGGCTTCTTGCCGGCCCCGGTATTGTTGCCCAACCAGCCGGTTACATGGAACTATGATCCGACCACCTTTACGGCCGGAATAGTACTGCAACAGAATCAGGGTGGCGGGACGTTGATGTTGGGACCAGCCGAACGGGCGGATGTCGTCATTGATTTCTCCAAGTTTGCCGGCAAGACCCTGATCCTCTATAATGATGCACCTGCACCATGGCCGGCAATTGACCCGCATTATGATTATTTTACGGGTGCTCCGGACAACAGATCAATGGGTGGTGCCAATACAACTCCTGTCGGCTATGGCCCCAATACCCGGACGATCATGCAGGTTAAGATTTCGGGGGCGGGAGGTGTCGCGACTCCCGACGACTATAATCCAACGACATTAGCTAATCTGCAGACCGCGTTTAAATCAACCTCGACAACAAAGGGGGTTTTTGCAAGCGGACAGGAGCCGATCATTGTTGGACAAACTGCCTATAACAGCACGTATAATAAAACATTTCCCGCAACCGCCCCTAATTGGGGACTGTCGCGAATTTCTGATACTTCTTTGAGTTTTATGAGGGTTGATGGCTCAATGGTGTCTAAATATCCCATGAAACCCAAAGCCATGCATGATGAAATGGGTGCGGTGTATGATGATTATGGACGTATGAGCGCCAAGCTGGGTCTTGAGTTGCCATTTGTTTCTAACTTGACTGCGAACTTTGTCATGCAAAACTTTATTGATCCACCTACCGAGATCGTGGCCAAGGATCAGGTTCAGATATGGAAGATTTCTCATAATGGTGTAGATACGCATCCTATTCACTTTCATATATTCGATGTACAGATTCTTAACCGGGTTGGCTGGGACGGATTTATCTATCCGCCTGATCCTAACGAATTGGGCTGGAAAGATACGATTAGAATAAACCCGCTGGAGGATACGATTGTTGCTCTCAGGCCTGCTCAATTCACATTCCCCTTTACGGTCCCTGAAAGCATTCGTCCACTTAATCCGGCATTTCCTCTGGGCTCTCCTGTTGGATTTACGAGCTTGGATCCGCTGACCGGGCAGGCACTCATCCCGGCAACGATTAATGAAATGTACAACTTTGGCCATGAGTATCTATGGCATTGTCACATACTCAGTCACGAAGAAAGTGACATGATGCGTCCGATTGTCGTAAACCCCAACACCAAAGTTGATATTCTCTGGAGAAACAGCAGGGATGGCAAAAATCTGGACTGGTTTATGGATGGGATAACCACAGTTTCACAAACTTTACTTCCAGTGGAAGCGGACCAGAACTGGAAAATTGTGGGTAGAGGTGACTTCAATGGTGATAGTAAGACTGATATCCTGTGGAGGAACACTTTGACGGGCGCGAACAGGGTCTGGTATATGGATGGCAATATAAGGCTTGGGCAAGTGCCCATCCTTCCCATTGTTGCCGATCAGAACTGGAAGATTGTGGGTACCGGTGACTTTAATGGTGATGGTAAATCTGATATCCTCTGGAGAAATATCTCAACGGGCCAGAATAAGGTCTGGTATATGAATAAAATAATTTATTCAGGTAGTGGATCGATAGCAACGGTTCCCGGTTCAGCCTGGACAATTGCCGGTACCGGTGATTTTAATGGTGACGGTAAGTCTGACATTCTCTGGGAAAATACCTCGACCGGGGCAGTATTGGTTTGGTATATGAATGGAGTGACCTTTCTGGGCAGTGGAACAACTACATCCGAAACTGATAAGAACTGGAAAATTGTAGGTGTTGGCGATTTTAATAACGATGTTAAGCCGGATATTCTTTGGAGGAACAGTGTGTCAGGTGCCAACAGGGTCTGGTATATGGATGGGATGGTAAGACTTGGGGTGGCCCCACTCCTTCCCACTATTACTGATCTGAACTGGACAATTGTCAATTGACATAGTCTGTATTTTTTTTGGCGGAAAATCTGTTGTTATTGTATTGAGTGGTTCCGCCGGATTTGCTGATTATTTGTTCAATTTTGTTTCTGTATGTGTGTTTTTAATAAGCAAGGGATCCACCTCCATTTGGGGGTGGATCCCTTGCTTATTAAATAGGAACTCAAGATTTATTTCTGCCTTGCTCCTTCGATCTTTTTTCTTCTGTCCTGCCTGTTAAATCAAAAAATACTGTCTGCAATATTTGGTTTGTTATTTCAGCATGTTGGTCTTTCTTTATGACAGGCCATCCTCTTGTCATTTTCCGGATAATGTTTCTGTTGTGTCTTCTGTTGCGTATTTTGTTTCACTGCTGTACATTCTGTAGTATTCTTATCTTTAAGTATTTGAAGGAAGTCGTTTTTTATAAATTTGGGAAAAATCTTGACAAGTGGTCTCCTCCTGCTATAAAAGGGTAAATAGTGGTGTAAAGTGGTGAAGAAGGGAACGTGGTGGAAGAGGGTGGCGGGAGGCCATGGAAAACAGCAACTTGACAACCAGCAGATTTCGCGGCAGGTCGGAACACGCGCTCGATATCAAGGGACGATTGAATATCCCCAGCCGTTTCCGGGATGTTCTGGCGCAGTATGAGTCCGAGGAGCTGATGGTGACCAATTGGGGTGCCCATCTGCGTGCCTTTCCGGTCTCGCAGTGGGAGATCCTGGAAAACAAGTTGCTGACTAATGGCCGTGAACAGCCCGGTCTGACCAATTTTATTCGTCTGGTGGTCTCTGGCGTTACTCCCTGCCTTCCTGATAAACAGGGGCGAGTGTTACTGCCGCCATCGCTGCGTAGTGAGGCTGGCATTGTTCAGGATGTAGTCTTGGCTGGAATGCTTGATTATGTCGAGATCTGGGATAAAGGCGCATGGGAGCTGGAGAATCAGGCCACCCGTGACAATTTTGGGGATTACAAGGAGAGTCTGGCCAGGTTGGGGATTTTCTGATGGATCCTGATCGGTCGGAAGCGTCAATTCATTGTTCGGTACTGCCCGAAGAAATTCTTACTTATCTTGCTCCCCGTTCAGGTGGAGTGTATGTGGATGGCACTTTAGGTCTTGGCGGGCATACCGAGGCGATTTTGCGTCACTCCGCGCCGGATGGACGGGTCATCGCCTTTGAATGGGATGAGGCCGCCATTGCCAGGAGTCGGGTCAGGTTGCAGCCCTTTGGCGATCGTTTGACCATTGTCAGGCGTAATTTTGCCGAGATTGCCGATGGACTTGCCGAGCTGGGAGTGGAACAGGTGGATGGCGTGCTCATTGATATCGGTCTTTCATCGTTGCAACTGGACTTGGGCGGCCGCGGCTTCAGCTTCCAGCGAGATGAGCCCCTTGATATGCGGATGGATACCAGGCGAGAAGTGACGGCCGCATCAATGCTTGCGTCGTGTACCGAGAAAGAGCTGGCAGATATTTTTTTTTATTACGGGGATGAAAAACAGGCCAGACCAATAGCCCGTGAGATCGTACGGTCCCGCTTTCCTGAAAAGATCGTAACCTCTGGACAATTGGCTGCTGTTGTGGCCCGGGCTATTCCGCGCCGTTTTCATCCAGAAAAGATTCATGTGGCGACCAAGGTTTTTCAGGCTTTACGGATCGCGGTGAACAGTGAGTTAGAAAATCTGGCACGGATCCTTGATGATGTGCCGCCACTGCTTCGATCTGGGGCCAGGTTTTGTGTGATTTCGTTTCACTCTCTGGAAGACCGGATGGTGAAACGAAAATTCAGGGAACAGGGTGATATGGAGATCCTTACTGCTAAACCTGTAATGCCTTCACCTGCGGAGATTGCAGCAAATTACAGGTCGCGCAGCGCACGATTGAGAGTAGCGGTCAAGAAGTGACAGTTTGAGTCTTGTCGTATCAGAGTTTGTATTAAGTAACAAACACAGGAGCGTATCATGTTGATCAACCATTCTACCCCAGCATATTGTCGTCCCATGATATCATCCTCGATGCGTCGACAGGTATGTCAAAAAGTCCTCGGCCTGATTGGCCCCAAAGTATTGTGGATAGCTGTAGGAAAGGTCTTGCTTCTTTTTTTCCCTTTGTTGTTTCTGGTTAATTTCTGGCTCTCTTCCTCTGCGGAGCGGAATGCTGCAACAATCCTGGCTGCCGAGGAAGGTCGTTATGCCCTTACGGATGAAAATATTAAGCTCAGGGCTGAGCGAGCCCGTCTTTATTCTCCTGAGTCTCTCAATACAATGGCGGCAAAACAGCTGGCCCTGTATGTCCCTGAAAAAGGGCAGATCACCCGGTTTTAGGGCTTCAATTCTTTTCTACTGTCTGTTAACAGCGGCTGAATCAGGATTAAGATGGTCATACGGTCGCGTCGGAAGGCAAAGAAGAGTGGACGAGGCCGGCTGGCGGTTTTGTGTGTGGCCCTGGTCGTTGTCGCGGGAGTTGTCGGCGGTGTTTTCTATAAACAGGAGATCACCGCTTTTGTTTGTAAGGTATTTCTTAAGCAGGGCAAAACGACGGAGAGAAAAAAAAATGAGCGCGGGACTATTTATGACAGGAATTTCAAAGAACTGGCCCTGTCTCTTGACCGGGTTTCTGTCTATGTAAAACCCAGAGAGCTGGAAGATATTCACGGGAGCGCCGAGCAGCTTGCCACTGTTCTGGGGATGCGTGAACAAGAGCTGCTGGGTCGTTTGGAAAAGGATACGCAGCAGATCTGGCTGGCAAAAAATATCAGTATAGAAGAAGAAAAGGCCATAACGGATCTTCATCTTCATGGTGTCTTTTTTGACAGGGAGCAGGTTCGCTATTATCCGTACAAGGGTGTTGCGGCCCATGTGATTGGTTTTGCCGATCATAATATGGGATTGGCCGGGGCTGAGCATTATTATAATCGCCTCCTGAGTCAGGCCAGTATCAGTCAGGAGGAGTTTCCTCATATCGATTTGGCTGGACATTCTCGGTCTGGCGTCAGTGGTCAGCATCTTGCTTTGACCATCGACCTGAAAATACAGGATTTTCTTGAAAAATACGTGGCAGCTCTCGGGGGAGTGCATGAGGGGGTGGAGATTGCAGCCATTCTCATGGAGACAGAAACGGGTGCCATTGTCGCCAATGCCAATTTTCCCTCTTTTGATCCAAATATATTCTATCAATATAAGAAGAAACTTCTTGCCAATATCCTGCTTGAGCCAGTGGTTATTCCTAAGGAGATACGGGGCTTCTTTCAGGATGCGGCCCTGCTTCAGGCCGATTGGGATAGATATGAACAGGGTTATCCATGGAGCATTGCAGCGGGCAGTGTTGATGCCGGCAGTGAGCTTCGTTTGTGGGAACGGTTGGGCTTGAGTGCGGTGCCGGATTTGGACTTCTCGGTGCAGGCAGACCATGGACGATCTGGTCAGCGAGCTGGAAGCGAGACTCTGAGTGTCGCGGGCGCCAAAGACAGTGCGGGAACGACAAATGGCAAAGGCAATGTTGTCGGGCTTGGGAAAAAAGCTGTGGCGCCGGAAAAGACAACAGGAACTATGCCGGTTGAGGCGACGCCAATACAGATACTTCTTGGTATGAATTATCTCTTAAATGGCAGTCATCAGGTTTTGCCGCATGTCCTTGATCGTGTCCTGGAGCGGAATGGTGAGCATGAGTATCCTTTCAGGTTGTCGGCAACAGGTGAAACGCCCCGCTCAACAGCGCTTCCTGCATCAACAGAAATCTGGAGATTATTCAAGGCCAGAGGGCATAAAGGGGTGCTTGATTCTGTTTTTGTTGATACCCGTGAGCTCTCTTTTCAGCCGGTTGAGGCTGGAATGACCGCAGGTCAGTCCGGTGCCGGGGACGGCAAGGACGGCGAATATGTCAGGAACAGAATGATGTTTGCTCTGTTGCCGGCAGAAAAACCGGAACTGATTTTTATGGTGATTGTACGTCAGCCGTATCTTGAACCATCTCTTGCCTCTGCTAAAGATGTGTGGGACTTGGTTGGACCAGCCGGCAAGCTCTTGCCGTCGATGGTGGCCCTGCAGCAGGTGCATAAAAATCTTTCGGATATGATGAGTATGTCTGAGAGAAAGGGTAGTAATTACCAGCAGGAGCAAAAGAAAAAAGCCTTGGCTGGGTTGGAGACTGTCCTGGAATTGCATCATCCTCTCATGCCTGATCTTGGTGGTATGAGTTTACGGCGGGCCTTGCGGTTGTTGCAGGACAAAAAAGTCAAGATCCGGATTCAAGGAACTGGACGGGTTGTATCTCAGAGCCCGTCAGCAGGAATACCCTTGGATGGAGTGAAAGAGTGTCTGCTCACTTTGAAAAAAGATGAAAAAATTGATAAGATAGCACCCGCCCAAAGTCAGACAGCAAGTGATGGGAAGATAAAGAATAAAGCTGAAAGTAAAAAGTAAAAAAACAGATAGTCTTTTTTGGCCATTGATTACGGTTTTATCATTCAACTTCCATCTCTCAACCATTCTCAATGAATCGTGTAAAACCTGAAAGGCAGTTTTCCCAAGAGAGTGGCAGCGGAGAATATTCTCTGCAGGCGCTTTTGGGCTCAGTGGCGTATTCTGTTTTGGGTACAAAACTGCCCGCCGGAATAACGGTCTCTGGGGTGACGGCTGATTCGCGAAAGGTTCAGGCCGGTTCTCTTTTTGTGGCCCTGGCCGGTTGCAGAACTGATGGTCATGTCTATCTGGAACAGGTGATGGCTGGCGGTTGTGCTGCATTGGTGGTGGAAAAAGGCAGGGTGACAGCAGAACAGCTTGCGGGATGTGGCCAGTGTGTGATTATGGTTGCGGACAGCCATTTGGCCTATGCACAGATCGCGGCCAATCTGTATGGGCAGCCAGCACAGGGCTTGACTCTTGTTGGCGTCACCGGCACCAATGGCAAGACCACGGTCAGCTATCTCCTTGAGAGCGTCTTGACACAGCTTGGTCTGCCGGTTGGGGTCATCGGAACGGTCAACTATCGTTACCATGATGCCAAGGGACAGGATGTTACCATTCCCGCCCCTTTCACAACTCCTGAGCCGCTCTTGCTTCAGGCCCTCCTTCGGCAGATGGCAGACGCGGATGTGACCCATGTAATCATGGAAGTTTCTTCGCATGCCCTGGTTCAGCGCCGCCTTGGAGCTCTGCAGTTTGATGTGCTTGCCTTTACCAATCTCTCTCGTGATCATCTGGATTATCATCAGGACATGGATGATTATTTCGCGGCCAAGGCCCTCCTGTTTCGTGATCATCTAAAAAAAGGCGGCAAGGCGGTTATTACCCGTACCGCCTGCTATGACCCTGAAGAAGAGAACAGGACGCGACGGCTGGTTGAGCTGTGTGCAGCTCAGGGCGCTCAGGTCTTGCAGTGTGGCAGGAGTGGTGACGGTGATATCTATCCTTTGACGATCCAGTCAGATTTAAATTCCACGGTTATGACCCTGCATGTTTCCGCCGATGAGATGCAGGTTGCAACTCCTCTGGTGGGTGACTTCAATGTGGCAAATCTGCAGACCGTGATGGGGCTGGGACTGGCCCTGGGCATTCAGGCCAAGGCTTTGTCCTCCATGCTGGCCCATGCGTCCGGGGCTCCAGGTCGTATGCAGCGGGTGCTGCCGGCAGAGCAGCAGGCTCATCTTCGGCCCGCAGTTTTTGTTGATTATGCCCATACCCCGGACGCCTTGGAAAAGGTACTGGAGACCCTGTCCCGGCTTCCGCATCGGAGATTGATCTGTGTCTTTGGCTGCGGCGGTGACAGGGACAAAGGAAAGCGCGCGATTATGGGTGAGATTGCCGGTCAGCGTTGTGATGTGGTGATCGTTACTGATGATAACCCGCGCAGTGAATCGCCTCAGGAAATAGTCGCCCAGATAGTGTCCGGTATCCGTTTGAGCGGTAACGGCGAGCGATCCTCTTCCTGGCTTCGGACCTCAGTAGTGAGCGAGAAGGGTTTTCTGGTAATCCATAGTCGTGCCCAGGCTATCGCTGCGGCCATTGGTGCGGCAACAGCTGAGGATATCGTGCTCATTGCCGGCAAAGGGCATGAATTGTATCAGCTCAGTCAGGATGGAAAGCGTTTTTTTGATGATACCCTTGAGGCAAAAAAGGCGTTGACCGCCTGGAGGCTTGAGGATCTCAAGCTGGCGACCAAGGGTGTGTTGACCTGTGATTCGTGCGGAGCAGCAGGGCT
Source organism: uncultured Desulfobulbaceae bacterium (assembly GCA_903887485.1). Lineage (GTDB taxonomy): Bacteria > Desulfobacterota > Desulfobulbia > Desulfobulbales > Desulfocapsaceae > UBA2270. Next base: position 28,805 of record CAISPV010000016.1, read on the forward strand.
TGGGGCAGTGGTCACGGACAGCCGGAAGGTGGCGGTGGGCGATATCTTTGTGGCTCTTGCCGGCGAGCGCTTTGACGGGCATGATTTTCTGGAACAGGTGGCGGCGTCCGGTGCAGGTTGTCTTGTTGTCTGTAAGGATATACCGCAAGAGACACTTCCTGCTATTCCCTGTCTGTTGGTGGATGATACCTTGCGGGCCCTTGGCGATCTGGCCGCGTACCGGCGGCAGGTGATGAAGGCGGTCAGCCGACCGTTGGTGGTGGGGATGACCGGGAGTTGTGGCAAAACCACGGTCAAGGAGATGACGGCGGCGATTTTTGAACAGCATTGGCCTTTCCGTCAGGACGTGCCACCTGATCAGGTATTGAAGACCCGGGGTAACTTTAATAACCTTATCGGGTTGCCTCTTTCACTCTTACCTCTTGGCCCTGGCCAGAAAGCAGCCATTCTGGAGATGGGGATGAACCGGCCCGGTGAGATTGCAAGGCTTGCCCAGATTGCTGATCCTGATATTGCCTGTATCGTCAATGTCCATGCCGCACATCTGGAAGGACTGCATTCTCTGGAAGGGGTTGCCCAGGCCAAAGAGGAGTTGTTTGTTGGCAGCGGCGCTGCCACGACGCTGGTTGTTAATCTGGATGATCCCCTTGTGCGGGCCTGTGCTGAGAAGTATCCGCAACAAAAGATTTCATACGCCGCAGATGAAGCCGGTATGCGCTACGCGCCTCAGGTCTTTGCCTCTGACGTCCAGAAAGCGGGGAACTTTGCCCAGAGTTTTGTCCTCCATGCTGCCGGCGAGACCATTCTGGTGACCCTGCAGGTACCAGGCGTTCATAATATCTCCAATGCAGTGGCCGCCGCTGCCATTGCCTGTGCCGCTGGGATTGGCATCAGTGAGATTGCCGCAGGTCTTGGGAGCTTTCAGCCTGCTGATAAGCGGATGCAGATTGTTACCGGAAAGGGCGGCTTGCATATTTTAAACGATACCTATAATGCCAATCCGGCTTCCATGCGGGCAGGACTTGCGACCCTTGGCCGGCAGGATGGCGGCAGACGGGTGGCGATTCTGGGAGATATGCTGGAGCTGGGGCCGACAAGTGCCGGCGCGCATCGGGAAGTGGGGCGTTACGCGGCGGATCAGGGTGTTGATTATCTGGCCATAGTCGGGGATTTCGCCGATGAAACAGCCACGGGGGCCAGGATGGCAGGCATTGATGGTCAGCGGATCAGGATTTTTCAGGAGAAGAAAGATGTGACAGCCTGGATTGAAGGGCTGCTGGCTGCGGGTCAGTTGCAGGCTGGCGACTGGTTACTGGTCAAAGGTTCAAGGGGTATGCGTCTTGAAGTCGTGGTTGAGCAGTTAATGGTTCCTTGAAGAATTCAAGGGATCCTCTTTTAATTTAACACTTACAATTAGCTATGCTCTACCATCTGCTCTATCCATTGCATGCGACTATCGGCGGGTTTAACGTATTCCGCTATATTACCGTGCGCTCTATTGGCGGGGCAATGACAGCCTTTCTCCTGATGATTGTGCTGGGGCCGATGTTTATCAGGGCCTTGCGACGTTTTCAGATAGGACAGGTGGTGCGGGATGATGGGCCGGAAACCCATCTGGCCAAGCAGGGAGTGCCGACCATGGGCGGGGTGCTGATCCTTGCTGTCATTACCTGTGCTACGCTGCTTTGGGCCAGGTTGGATAGTTCGCTTGTCTGGCTGCTGCTCTTTGTGACCCTCTTTTTTGGCATGATTGGTGGAATTGATGATCTGAGAAAGGTGCGCAAAAAAAACAGCAAAGGTCTGAGTGCCCGGGGGAAATTGATCCTGCAGATTGGTGGCGCCTTGGTTGTTGGGCTCTTTGTCATTCTGCATCCAGGATTTGACGGGCAGTTGAGTGTGCCTTTTTTTAAGAATATTCATCCGGATCTTGGCTGGTTTTATCTTCTCTTTGCAGTGTTGGTGATTGTCGGAGCTTCCAATGCGGTGAATCTCACCGATGGTTTGGATGGCCTGGCCACAGGTCCAACGGTTATCTCCGGATCCGTCTATCTCATTTTTTCCTATCTGGCCGGTCATACTGTGCTGGCGGATTATCTGCAGATTCCCTTTGTGCCAGGGGCAGGTGAGCTGGCGATTTTCTGCGGGGCCATGGTTGGGGCCTGTCTTGGATTTCTGTGGTTTAATGCCTATCCGGCCCAGATATTCATGGGTGACGTGGGATCCCTGGCCCTGGGCGGGGCCTTGGGCTCGATTGCCATTATTATCAAACAGGAGATCCTGCTGGCCATTGTTGGCGGGATCTTTGTCATGGAGGCGTTATCAGTCATCATGCAGGTGGGGTACTTCAAGATGACCAAAGGCAAGCGGATCTTTCTCATGGCCCCTTTTCATCATCATTTTGAGAAAAAAGGCTGGCATGAATCAAAGGTGGTGGTCAGGTTCTGGATCGTATCCATCGTCCTAGGCCTTTTTGCCATTGCCACCTTGAAACTGCGCTGATGAACATGCAAGATGAAAAAAAAATAATCGGCACGCATGTCGCGGTGATGGGACTGGGGGTCTCCGGCCGGGCGGCGGTGCGGTATCTGGTGGCGCAGGGGGTGGAGGTGTCGGTTTCTGATGCCAGGAGTGTTCAGACTTTGCCGGCAGCAGATCTGGCTTTTCTTGCCGACCATGGGGTGGAGTACGAATGTGGCGGCCATACCCTGACTTTTCTTCGGCAGGCTGACCAAATCCTGGTCAGTCCCGGTATCAGGCAGGATCTGGAGATTCTAGAGCAGCTTCGAGCCCTTGGAATTCCAGTGCTGGGTGAACTGGCTATGGCCGCACCACTGCTGCATAATCCCGTGGTAGCAATTACCGGCACTAATGGCAAGACCACGGTGACGGCCCTGATTGGCGAGCTGCTGCAAAGAGCGGGGAAAAAGGTCTTTGTTGGTGGCAATATAGGCAGGTCGCTCTTTGATTACCTGAGCAATCCTGATGATATTGATGTGCTGGTCCTGGAGCTTTCGAGTTTTCAACTGGAGTCTCCAGGGGCCTTTAAGGCCGATGTGGCGATCCTGCTCAATGTGACCCCGGATCATCTGGATCGCCATGGCACTCTGGCTGGCTATGCCGCTGCCAAGATGAAAATCTTTACCGGGCAGGGGCCGAAGGATACAGCGATTGTGAGCGGTGATGACATGTTGTGTCGAGAGCTGTCGGCAGGACTTGACGGGGGGCAGCAACTGCTGCTTTTCGGCCATGACAGTGATTGTCAGGCGCAGGTTGATGGCCATTGCATTCATCTGCAGTGGCAGGGGAAACAAGAACGGTATGATCTTGCAGAATCGATGCTTGCTACTGCGACCGGAGGATTGAACAGCGCTGCGGCCATCCTTGCCGCGCGCACCCTTGGTTGCCAGCCGGAGGCGATAGCGCAAGGTCTGGCCGCCTTTCAGGTGGCGGCGCATCGGATGGCCCTGGTAGGGGAGAGTGCGGGGGTCTTGTATTATGATGATTCCAAGGCCACCAATACCGGTGCCGTTCTCAGCGCCTTGGAAAATTTTAGCGGCAATGTGATCCTTATTGCCGGGGGCCGGGACAAGGGCGATGATTATACCCTGCTGCGAGAGAGTGTCGGCAGGAAGGTGTGCTGTCTGATCCTGATTGGTGAGGCTGCAGAGCTGATTGCCCAGGCCCTGGCTGGTGTAACGGATGTGCGCAAGGTCGGTTCAATGGAGGAGGCGGTCATGCTGGCGGCAGCCATTGCCAAAGCGGGGGATACGGTGCTGCTTTCTCCGGCCTGCGCCAGTTTTGATATGTTTGAGAATTATGGCCATCGGGGCAAGGTCTTTGCGGCAGCGGTGCACAAGGTGATTGGCCAGTCCGAACCAGTTGGATGCAAGGTTGGTAGCGTCTGATGGCACAGGGGCGGGAGTCCATACGTCTGTTGCTCACTGGCGGCGGTACCGGTGGGCACCTCTTCCCGGCCATTGCCACTGCCGAGGCCCTGTGTCGGCGTCTTCCTGGAACCCAGGTTCTTTTTGTGGGGACGCACCGGAAGATGGATACAACCAGCCTCGCTCAATATGGGTTCAGTGCCAGGGCCATTCATTGTCAGGGGATAAAGGGAAAGGGGGTGTTGAAGCTTGTTCAGGCCCTTGTTTTGCTCCCGGTTGCCTTTGTCGAGGCTCTCTGGCATATTCTTCGTTTTCGTCCGCATCTGGTGGTCGGGGTTGGCGGATATGTGACCGGGCCGGTGGTGGCTGCGGCCAGGATACTGGGACGGCCAACAGTGATTCATGAACAGAATTCCGTGCCCGGTCTTGCCAACAGGAAATTAGGGGCCCTGGCCACCAGGATCTGTCTTTCGCTGCCAGGCAGCGAGGTCTTTTTCCCGGCAGGAAAGACGGTGCTGACCGGTAATCCTGTGCGTCGCCAGATCCTGGAACTGGCTGGACAGCCATTAAGGAAAATTGGTGACAAGGTAACAATTCTGATTCTGGGTGGCAGTTTGGGGGCGCACCGGGTCAACGAACTGGTGGTGGGTGTCCTGACCGAGTATGGCCGGTTGATGCCGGCAGGGTTCCGGATTATTCACCAGACCGGCGCAACGGATGCGGAGTGGGTGAAATCAGTTTATCAACAGGCCGGAATCAAGGCGACAGTGGCCGCTTTTTTTACGGATATGGCTGAGGTGTATGCCGGGAGTGATTTAATTCTCTCCAGGGCGGGTGCCACGACCCTTGCCGAGTTGGCAGTGTTGGGAAAACCGGCGGTATTGATCCCTTATCCCTTTGCTGCGGATGATCATCAAGAAAAAAATGCTTGTTATTATGCCGAAAGTGGTGGGGCCGTGGTTTTGGTGGAGCGGGAACTGACGGCCAGGAAACTGGCTGAGACCCTGGCAGAGCTTGCTTGCAATCCAGTCCGATTGCAAGAGATGGCCGAGGCCATGCGGGCCAAAGGGCGTCCTGATGCCACGGAAAAAATCGTTGATAGTTGTCTGGAAGTAATGAAATGGCAAGGCTGAAACAGTGATAATAGATCATGTATAAAAAAACTAAACATATCCACTTTGTCGGTATTGGTGGCATCGGCATGAGCGGTATTGCCGAACTCCTGCTGAATCTGGGGTACAAGGTGTCGGGGTCTGATCTGTACACCTCGGCCATCACGGCCAATCTGGCGGCGCTTGGCGGGGTGATTTATAGAGGCCATCAGGGGCAGTGGGTGAGTGGTGCTGATGTGGTGGTGACCTCATCGGCCATTGCCGAAACCAACCCGGAGGTGGTGGCTGCCCATGAAGCGAGTATCCCGGTGATCCAGCGGGCGGAGATGCTGGCCGAGTTGATGCGGCTGAAGAAATTCGGTATTGCCATTGCCGGCAGCCATGGGAAGACTTCCACCACCTCCATGGTCAGCTGGATGATGACCATGGCCGGACTTGATCCCACCATTGTGGTCGGGGGCAAGGTTGACAGCCTGGGCGGTAATGCCAAGCTCGGGGAGGGCGAGTTTCTGGTGGCTGAAGCCGATGAAAGTGATGGCTCGTTCCTGAAACTCTCGCCTGTGCTGGAGGTGGTTACCAATATTGATCTGGAACATCTTGATTATTACCGGGATATTGACCATATCAAGTCGGTGTTCATGGAGTTTATTGACAAGATCCCTTTTTATGGCGCGGTGATCCTCTGTCTGGATGATGCCAATATCGCCGATCTCCTGCCGGGGATCAGGAAAAGAATGATCACCTATGGTCTCACCGCCCAGGCGGATGTCCATGCGGAGCAGTTGGAGGCGGCCGGGGGCAAGACCCGCTTCATGGTCAGGAAAGGTGACGTGCAACTGGGCGAAATCCATCTGTCCCTGCCGGGCCGTCATAATGTCTATAACGCGCTGGCCGTGGTGTGTGTAGGGCTTGAGCTGGAGATCCCTTTTGCCGTGATTGCCGGGGCCCTTGGCAGTTTTGGGGGAGTGCAGCGGCGTATGCAGTTGAAAGGGGAAACGCGGGGAATCACGATCATGGATGATTATGGTCATCATCCCACTGAGATCAGGGCAACCCTGGCCGCCCTCAAGGAGGCTTGGCCTGACAAACGGTTGGTGGTTTTGTTTCAGCCCCATCGCTATACCCGGACCAAGGCCCTGTACAAGGAATTTCAGACCGCGTTTCATCAGGCGGATTTTTTGGTAATGACTGATATCTATGCTGCCAGTGAGGCACCGATTCCGGGCGTGAGCAGTGAAAATCTATTGGTGGATATCAAACGCCATGGTCAGCGTCACATCCATTTTATCCCGACCGTGGAAGGGCTTGCGGAAGAGCTGTTACCCCTGCTGGCCGGCGATGATCTGGTACTGACCCTGGGCGCTGGGAATATTGTGCGGGCCGGTGAGGAACTGCTTGACCTGCTCAGGAAACAGAAGTCATGAAGCGGTTATAAGGCGGGTATGGATGCCGTATTGAAACAGGCCCTGGCGGCGTTGGCAAGTAGCCCTGTGCTTTGGGATTGCCTTTTATGTGATTATACCTCGTTTGCCATAGGTGGTCCGGCTACAGCCCTGATTGTGGTTGAGGAGCTGGCGGAATTGCAGCGGTTACTCCTCTTTTTGGGGGAGCACGAGATTCAATGGCGTATTATCGGCAGGGGTACCAACCTGCTGGTGAGTGATGCCGGGTTTGATGGGGTTATCCTCCTGCTTGGTAAAGGCTTTGGCGCTATTGTTCGTGGAGATGCGGTCAGGAGTGAAGGAGTGGTTATTCAGGCGGGAGCAGCCTGCAGTCTGGCCCGTCTTGGCGGCTGGTGCGTTGATCAGGGCATCTCCGGTCTCGAGTTTGTGGCCGGAATTCCCGGGACGATTGGTGGCGCCGTCATCATGAATGCCGGGGCTTGGGGTCGTGAACTGGCGGAGGTGATTGTCTCCGTGACCGTGGTAACGTCATCGGGGCAAGTCTGCACCCTGTCCCGCTCGGAGCTGCAATTTGGGTATCGGATCTGGCATGATCATGAACATGCCGCGGAGGAATGGGTGCTGATCGGGGTGGAGTTGCAAGGTGTGGTGGCAGATCAGGACCAGATCCGCAGCCTCTGCCAGTCGTATCATCAAAAGCGCCAGATTAAACAACCCAAGGGCGTGCCTAATGCCGGATCATTTTTTAAAAATCCGCAAGGGGATGCGGCCGGGCGTCTTATTGAGGCCAGTGGTTTGAAGGGGCTCAGGGTTGGGGGTGCCATGGTGTCACCTGTTCATGCCAATTTTCTGGTCAATAGTGGTGGGGCAACGGCTGCTAATGTCTTGGAGCTTATGGAAAAGGTGCGGGTAAAGGTCCAGGCAGATAGCGGAATTGTCCTTGAACCGGAAGTTCATTTTCTCTAAATGGTTTTAGACACGTGTTGAACTTTATTAAAAAAATCGGTTCTCTTTTTCGTTTGCATAACAAAAACAAGCAAGCTGTCCGTTCTGGTTCTGTTGCTGGCCGTGGGGAACAGCCGGCGTTTACCTCAAGGTCTGCTGTTCAGGATCACAAACGAAGTGGGCTGGTCAGCAGGATATGGGCCAGGTTTCAAAGGGCTGCCAGACGTAAAGAGTTGAAACGATCGCCCGCTGTGGCAAAAAACAGGGTCAGGGGCCTTGTGGTTCCACTCTGTTTTCTGGTGGGCATAGTGCTTGTAGCCTTTGTGGCGTATGGTCCGCTTGTGAATGCTGTATCTGATATGCCATTTTTTAAGATACGGGAGATCATGATCACCGGTTGTCGGCAGACTACTCCCACGTTGATTCGTGAACTTGCCGGGGTTAGGTATCAGACCAGTCTGCTGACCCTGAGGCCGACACATATTGAGGCAATTCTCAGGGCACATCCATGGGTCTCGGAGGCTGTGGTCAAACGTGACTGGCCTGGTGTGTTGGTGATCTCTATTAAAGAGTATGTAGCAGAGGCCCTGATTGCTATAGAGGCTTCTGGCCGTAAGCAATTTTTTTATCTCGATAAGAGCGGGACCGCGTTTGCGCCAGTTGAGCCGGGACAGGATATGGACTTCCCCATTATAACCGGCCTTGATGTAAAAGGAGATGACGGCCAGGGACGGCCTAATGCCGCAGGAACCAAGGCTGGCGGGAGCGGCAAAGGTGAGCGAAAAGCGATGATTCGTGAATCTCTGGCCTTGCTTAAATTGGTTAAACAGAATAATCCTAATCTGCCGGTTCAGAATCTTTCCGAGATCCATCTTGATCAGGATACGGGAATGACTCTCTACCTGGCTGATTATCCCTTTCCTATTTATTTTGGAAAAGGGGAGGTCAGAACGAAATACAGTCGTTTGAAGAGAGTGTTAGAGGTTTTATATAAAGAGACAGAGCAGGGAATGACCATTGCGGATGTTGTCTATATTCGTATGGATTATCTGGAAAACAAGGTGCTGGTCGCACACAGCGGATCGGGTTGAAACTGATGGATGATATAAAAGAGATAGAGCCAGTGGCTGAGGTGGAGCAGGATGCGGAGAAGCGGGCGCCAGGTGAAGTCTTGGTTGGCCTTGATATAGGAACCACGAAAATATGCTGTGTCGTGGGCGAGGTCTTCGATGACGGGGTAGATATTATTGGTGTCGGCACTGCGCCATCAGTGGGCTTGAAAAAAGGTATTGTGGTCAATATTGAGTCCACCGTCAAATCCATACGGCAGGCCGTGGGGCAGGCGGAAGATGCGGCGGGATGTGAACTGCATAGTGTTTATGCCGGGATTGCCGGGAATCATATCAAAGGGTTTAACAGCCCTGGAATCCTGGCTATTAATGGCCGGGAGATCAAAGAGGCTGATGTCGAAGATGTGATTGTCGCGGCCAAGACCGTGAAGATCTCGGAAAATCAACAGATTATTCACGTCCTGCCCCAGGAGTATATGGTTGATGATCATACCGGAATTCAGAACCCTTTGGGGATGACCGGTGTCCGTCTCGTCACGAATGTCCATATTGTGACCGCTGATATGGGTGCCGTGCATAACCTCTATACCTGTTGCCGGAAAGCGGGTCTGGAAGTGCTGGATATGGTGCTGGAATCCATTGCTTCAGCCTACGCCGTGCTCAGCGCTGACGAGATGGAACTGGGGGTGGCTCTGCTTGATATTGGCGGCGGAACCACTGATCTTGCGGTCTTCTGTGATGGTACCATCAGGCACACCTGTGAAATAGGGCTTGGTGGACATAATCTGACCAATGATCTGTCAGTGGGGCTACGGACACCGCTCCAGGAGGCTGAGCGGTTAAAAGAGGATTATGGCAGCGCCATTGCCTCGTTGATCAAGCCGAATCATGTGGTTGATGTGCCGACGGTAGGGGACCGGGAACCGCGTAAGGTAACCCAGAAGGTACTGGTGGATATCCTGCAGGCCCGTATTGTCGAGATCTTGGAGATGGTCAATCAGGAGCTTATTAACTCCGGGCAGAAAAACAAGATCCATGGCGGGGTGGTGATCACGGGTGGCACGGCGCTGCTTGCCAATCTGGTGGATCTGGCCGAGCAGATCTTTGATCTGCCGGTACGGATCGGGTATCCGGTAAAGATTGGAGGACGTGTTGAAGAGGTACATAGCCCGCGTTGCACGACTGCTGTTGGTTTGGTCATGTATGGCCGCAAGAATCGGGCGCAGAAAATCAACGATGATTCTTCCGTGGTTGGAAGGATGAAGTCGTGGATGAAAAAAATCATGTGATTTGGACGTTTTTTTGTTTAAGCGAGTATCGGCAGGTGCTATATTCTATTTGCTGATATTTTGTTAACAGGCCTTCACGCAGGGGGCTTTGGCGAATCGTACTCAGGGGTGAGCTTATGACTATGCCGTTTAGAATGGCGGAGACAGAAGGGGTTGCAGTAGTTAAGGTTATTGGTGTTGGCGGTGGCGGCGGGAATGCCATAAACACCATGGTCAACAATAAACTTCAGGGTGTTGAGTTTATTGTGGCCAATACGGATAAACAGGCCTTGAACCAGTCTCTCGCCGATGTTTGTATGCAGATTGGTCCCAGTATTACCAAAGGCTTAGGTGCAGGAACTGATCCGGAGATCGGCGCCCAGGCTGCCCATGAGTCCTTGGAGGAACTCAAAAAAGCCCTGAAGGGAAGTGACATGGTTTTTGTCGCGGCCGGACTGGGTGGGGGTACCGGCACAGGTGCTGCTCCTGTTGTAGCCAAGGTGAGCAAAGAGTTGGGTGCACTCACGGTGGCAGTGGTGACCAAGCCGTTTCATTTTGAAGGCAAGGCCCGCATGCGCAACGCCGAGGCCGGTTGGGAAGAACTGCGAAAATACGCGGATACCATTATTACCGTTCCCAATGATCGACTTCTCTCTCTGATGCAGAAAAATACCAGACTTTCCGACATGCTGGTCATGGCCGATCTGGTCCTGTTGCAGGCGGTCAAGGGGATCACGGATCTGATTAATGTGCCGGGGATGATTAATGCCGACTTTGCTGATCTGCGCACGGTCATGCGGGAAGTGGGGCCGGCCATCATGGGCGCTGGTTCGGCTGTTGGCGAAAACAGGGCGACCGAGGCCGCCAAGCGGGCCATTGATAATCAACTCCTTGAAGATGTTGGGATAGATGGTGCTCGTGGCTTGATTATCAATGTCTCAGCCACACAAGAGAGTTTGACCTTGGCTGAGTATATGGAGGTATCGGCCCTTATCCAAAGTAAAGTGGATGAGGATGCTAAAATTGTCCTCGGTGTGCTCTACGATGAAACCCTTGGTGATGAACTGCATGTGACGGTGATTGCAACAGGAATAGGCAATGTGGTCAAGAAAAATGAGCCGATCACATTGCTGGAGGAAGCGCGCAAAGCAGTGAAAATTATGACTACGCAGGAGACCCCGGCCGCGCCGGCCCCGACTAACCCGCGGCCAACATTTGCTACCCCTTTGCTGCAGTCTAATTTTGAAGGTTTCGATAACCTTGGCGTGTCCTCACCCCGTAGTAAAGAAGTGGTGCGCAATCAGAAGGAAGCACGACCCTGGAATCAGAATGAGGACTATCTGGAGACCCCGACGTATCTTCGTAAAAAGGCAAATTAATGCCAGAATCTTTGGGGACGGCACGGCTTTTGATATCTGTACCCCAAAGGGATTTCCTTTAGGGCGTCCTCTGACATGGATCGTCGCGTACTGCTTGATCTGGAAAAAGGGAGTTATTGCAAAAAATGGACAGGGCAGCTGCCAGTCGCCCTGATTTATCCCAATTCATATTCCGTTGGGATGTCCAGCCTTGGGTTTCAACTGGTCTATAGTCTGTTGGGCGCCATGGAAGGCATTGTCTGCGAGCGCTTTTTCTTTTCCGGGCCAGACGTTCCCCTGCGATCGCTGGAGTCCGGCCGCACCCTTGACAGTTTTCCCCTGATTTTTTTCTCCATCAGTTTTGAACATGATTATCTGAACCTGGTTCGTCTTCTTCTGGCCGGGTCTCTCCCCCCTCTTGCTGAAAATCGCGAAGAACAGGTGGCTGCTGCGCAACCATTGGTTATTTGTGGAGGTGTCGCCACCTTTATGAATCCTGAGCCTCTGGCCCCTTTTATCGATCTGTTTGTTCTCGGCGAGGCCGAACCTGTTCTGGTTGCCCTTGTCACCTTTCTTGCCGCCCATCTTGAAGGAGGGAAAAAGGGGAAACGTGCCGATCTGTTACAAGAGGTGAGTCTGCGGTTTCCTGGTTGTTATGCCCCGGCGCTCTACACCCCGTGTTATGACAAGAATGGATATTTTACCGGACATCTTCCTGCGCCTGGTTTACCTGGGCGTATTCACAAGGTGACAATCCAGACCTGTGATCAAGCCGCGCATTCCCAGGTTTTGACCCCGCAGGCGGAGTTCTCAGACCTGTATCTTACCGAGCTTGGCCGGGGATGTTCCCGTGGATGTCGATTCTGTGCCGCTGGATTTATCTATCGTCCACCACGACTGTGGGATGTTGACGCCGTCCTGCAGGGTCTGGCCGAACGTCCAGAAACAGTCAAGCGTATTGGGCTGTTGGGGATGGAGATGGCGGATCAGGATTCCTTGACCCTTCTTTCCCAGTATCTCCTTGACAGTGGTTGTTCACTCTCCTTTTCTTCTCTGCGTGCGGATCGGATTTCCGGGCCCCTTCTGGGTCTTCTGCAAGAAAGTCAGCTCAAAAGCGTGGCGATTGCTCCCGATGGCGCCTCTGAGCGTTTGCGCCGGGTAATTAATAAAGGCTTGACCGAAGAAGATCTCCTCGCGGCCGCGGAAGCCTTGGCTCGCGCGGGTCTGTATAAGTTGAAGCTGTATCTGATGATTGGACTGCCTACTGAGACGCTTGGGGATCTTGAGGAGATGCTGGCGCTTATCAGAAAGATCAAGGAGCGGATCCAACCCATAGGGCGGAGCCGCGGGCGGCTCTGTGAAATTACCCTTTCGGTGAACAGTTTTACCCCTAAACCGTGGACCCCGTTTCAGTTTCATCCCTTTGGGGTGAGTGAGCGGCTGGCACCAGGGGAAACGCGAGATGCGGCAGATGTTGTGCGGACCCTCAAGAACAAGATAAAATTTTTACAAAATGGGCTGAAAAAAGAGGCCAATGTCCGTATGACCTGTGACAAACCGGAGAACGTCTTGTTCCAGGCGGTATTGGCGCGGGGGGATCGCAGGATTGCCCAGGTGTTGGTGGATATGGCGGTACAGGGGATCTCGTGGAAACAGGCCATGCGTAAAAACCGGCTTGAGGCGGAACAGTTTGCAATCCGTGGATATGGGGCTGATGAACCTGTTCCCTGGAATATTGTTGATCACGGGATCAAGCAGCAGTATCTGTGGGATGAATATCTGAAGGCCTTTGCGGAAAAGCCAACCATGGCCTGCGATACCAAGGTTTGCAGGCGTTGTGGGGTGTGTGGTGATTGACTATATCGCCCCTGGCAAGATGGGCTCGCCGGCAGTTGAAAAACCTTTGCGCCAGGAGGAGGTTCAGGCTGGATTGCGGCCTTTCCGGTTGGTTAAGTATTTTTCCTTTACCAGTCTGGGCGTTATTCTTGTTTTTACCCTGATCCTTTCCTGGGTTATTTCCAACCATGCCCGGAAGATCATGCTTGAGCAGAGCGAGGATTATTCTCTGCTGCTGGCGGAAAATCTGAACCAGCAGGTTTTCCGGAGTTTTGTCCTGCCAACAGTTGTCCGTTTTGGGAAAATTGCCCTCAGTCATCCTGATCAGTTTGAGTTGCTGGATCGCATTGTCAAAAATGCCACGCAGGGGCTGAAAACCGAATCGGTCACCATCTATGACTCCAGCGTCAATATTATTTCTTACTCAACACGACCGGAACTCATGGGAAAGAAAGATATGGGTGGGGTTGAATATCAGAAGGCCTTGAAAAACAATTCCAATTCCCAGATCCACTTCAGTGGTTCCCTCTGGAATCTTATTCCTGGCGCTCCATCGGTGCAATGTCAGCTCAAGACCTATATCCCTTTTCGTCAAGTGGGTAATAGCGGGGCTGCCAGTCCACAGATAATGGGGGTGATCGAGATTACCCAGGATCTGTCCAAGGAATATGACGCTATCATCCAATTGCAGGGACGAATTATTCTGGTTTCCAGCATTATTATGGCGGTGTTGTTTCTGGTGCTGCGAACGATTGTCAGTCGTGGTGATCGGATCATGGAACAACGGGCCACGGAACGGTTTCGTTTGGAGGAAAAGTTGAATCAGTCTGAACGGCTGGCCCATCTCGGCACTATGGTGGCTACGGTGTCCCATGAGATCAAAAGTCCGCTAGGTATTGTCAGGAGTACGGCCGAACTCCTTGAAAAGAGGATTAAAAAGGTGGCGCCCGGCAATGAACAGTTGGCCAGGATTATTGTGGATGAGACCACACGGCTGAATAATATTGTCATGGAGTTTCTTGATTTTGCACGACCCAGGAACCAAAACTGGCAAGGGTTGATGTCAATAGTGTTATTCGTCGGGCCTTGCAGTTTATTGAACCCTCTGCCCGAGAAAAAAATGTAGAGGTCCGGGCCGAGCTTGATCCTCATCTAGCCCCAATTGATCTGGATCAGGATATGTTTTATCGGGCCCTGTTAAATATCCTGGTGAATGGTCTGCAGGCCATGCATGATCAGGGAATACTCCAGGTCACGAGTACCAGTGGAGAAACTAGCGGAGCGGTGACGGCCAGAGATGGCCTAAATCCGCGGGAGCCAGGGATGGCGGGAGCGGTGAAGATCATGGTCCGCGATAATGGGAAAGGGATGTCTGCCGAGAAGGTAGGGCAGATCTTCAAACCATTTTTTACCGATAAGAATCGTGGAACCGGGCTTGGTCTTGCCATCAGCCGCAATATTATTGAGCATCATCACGGAACGATTGCTGTTGAGAGCAAAGAGGGGGAGGGGACAATGTTTACTATTGTTTTGCCCGGAGTTTGATTGTTGATGTTTGGATAAATTGATTTCGCACGGAGACGTTGAGGTGCAGTGACAATTGTGCGTTTACAGGAATTGACCTTGAGAAATATTGTTCTCTGCGGTCTTGCCTCCAGTTGCTTACCTTACCATGCATGGCTTGTGTCGCCATGCCTTTGCTAAAGAGAATATGCAGGGTCTTGAGTTTATAATTGGTTTTTATATTAAATAGTTACGAAGAATGGAGGAAAAGCTATGAGCAACAAGGGTGAGAAAATTGTTATTATTGGCGGGGTGGCAGCAGGCCCTAAGGCCGCGTGTCGGGTCAAACGTTTGATGCAGGATGCGGAAGTGACTATTATTGATGAGGATAGCCTTATCTCCTATGGTGGATGCGGTATTCCTTATTATGTCTCGGGTGATGTGTCTGATGAGTCGGAGCTGCGTTCGACCAGTTTTCATATGGTGCGTAATGAGACCTTTTTCAAAGATGCCAAAGGAGTGAATACCCTTACCCGGATTCGGGCCCTGGCCATTGACCGTAAGCAGAAAGTGGTGCAGGTTGAGCATGTGGAGACCGGCGTCCAGCAGAGTATTGCCTATGATAAACTGATGCTGGCCACGGGCAGCCGTCCTTTTGTTCTGCCGATCCCTGGCGTAGATCTTGATGGGGTCTTTACCATCAGCAATCTGCATAAGGCCATTGAAATCAAGAAACGGATTGCCGGTGGCAAGGTGGCGCGGGCGGTCGTTATTGGCGGCGGCGCCATCGGGGTGGAGATGGCTGAGGCCTTGACTGATTTGTGGGGGGTGGAGACAACCCTGGTTGAGTTTATGGATCAGCTTCTGCCCCGTATTGTTGATTTTCCCTTTGCTGCCATGCTGGCTAAACATCTGCGTGACAAAGGAGTGACGGTGCATTTGGGCGAAGGCGCTGCGGAGATTCTGGGGACGGAAGGCAAGGTGACAGGTGTCCGCACCTCTGCCCGTACCCTTGATGCCGATCTGGTGATCATGGCCGCTGGTGTGCGTCCCCGTTCAGAACTGGCGCGGGATGCGGGACTTCAGGTCTCACCCATGGGCGCGATTGTGGTTAATGAGCGGATGCAGACGTCTGATCCGTCTATCTATGCTGCCGGCGATTGTATCGAGGTCCGTCATCTGGTTTCGGGGAAGAAATTCTATGCCCCTCTGGGCTCGCTTGCCAATAAGGAAGGCAGGGTTGCTGGCGATAACATGGCAGGTATCCCTTCCATTTTCAAGGGGGCGGTGGGCAGTTTTATCATGAAGGCCTTTGATGTCTGTATTGGTGCCACCGGATTGAGTCATGATGTGGCCCTGGCTGAGGGGTATGACGCCGATGTGGCCCTTACCGCTCCGTCCGATCGGGCCCATTTCTTTCCCACGGTGGACAACGTGGTCTTCCAGATGGTTTTTGACCGGCGGACACGAAGGGTTCTGGGGCTTCAGGGATTTGGGCCCATGGGGGATGGAATCTCGGCGCGTATTGACGCGGCCGCGGCTCTTGTCGGCACGGGGGCCACCATTGATGATTTCGGGACCCTGGAGATGGCCTACGCGCCGCCATTTTCAGCGGCCATTGACTCCATTAATGCCGCGGCCTATGTGGCTGATAATATCTGTGATGGCCGTTTGCGTAAGCTCTCCATGGCCGCTTTTCTGGAGTGGATGGCTGATTTTGCCACACAACCGGATTGGGTGGCTCTTGATATCAGACATTCGAAAGAGGTTGGCCCCTTTGTTGAAAAATTTGGCGGCGAGCGTTGGTTGGGAATCCCCTATAATGAGGTGCGGGCCAGGTATCATGAGCTACCAAGTGATAAGGTCATGATTGTGCTGTGCGATGCCGGAACTCGTTCTTTTGAGATCCAGAGCTTTTTGGACAGTGTAGGCCTGAAAAACAGTCTGGTTTTGAGTGGCGGCTTTAATGTGGTGCGCAAGATTGGGGTTGACTGGTATCCCGAGTAAGTTGCTGTTTAAAGGCGGGAGTGGAATTTTTGAGTTATGAATAAAAACTAAACAACCACCAGTTAAAAGCTGGTGGTTGTTTAGTTGACAATTGAAAGTGGCTCCAGAAGTTCTGGAAGTCGGTGAAAGTATCTGCCCACGTCCTCTGGTCTGTGGGCATCAGATCCTGCAACCAGAGGAATTCCTCTGGTTATGGCCATCTGAATAATAGCCGGTGCTGGAAAAGGCGTGCCGCGGATAGCAAAGCCTGATGTGTTGATTTCAAGGGCCATGTTCTTGGCCTTGACGGTGTCAAGCAGCTCTTCAATCTGTTGCCAGTGGCCTTGGGTGAATTGCAGTTCTGGCTGAAAACGCAGGGCGGCGTCCAGATGGCAGAGTACCGTGCCGGGAAGGATGGATACGGCTTCGATGAGGGTATTGAAGTAGTTATCAAGGACCTTCTCACAGCCTGTTTCGGCAATAGCCCGCACGTTTCTTTCTTGTCTGCTGACCAGATTCAAGTCAAAGGCTTGATCAGGAACCGGCATGAAATGGTACGAAATCCCTATTTGATCCCAGCAACGTCTGCTCAGGCGATCCTGCAGTTCCTGATGTTGGGTGACGCTATACCCTACCTCTACCCCTAAACCGATACTCAACTGGTTGCTATACTTATCCTGCAGTTTCTGTCCTTCCGCAAAATAGTCATCAAAATCCTGATCAGTCAGCCAGGTTGTCTCAAAGTAATTGACACCTGTTGCCTCCATATGCTCAAGAAAGACGATATGACTCAGACCCTTGTCGATTGCTGACAGCACATACTCTTCCATGGTGCCGGTAGCATGATGGCACCATCGGGTGTGCATATGGCCATCGAAAGAGAGATCGATCAAAGGTGTGTTTGGCATCTTGCTGCTAGGGATTGGTGCTCAGGCGTTTCCCTTGGGGAAAAAATGGACAATGCCATCAATCTCTGAGGTGTCACAGATATGGCCAAGGTCCAGTTCCAGATCAAGAAACTCACCGATGCCGCCAAGATTCAAGGACAAGGCAGGGCCATCTGGTAAATGGTAGATCAGGGTCTGAACCTGAGCATAATTAATAGGTCGGACAAAAAGCTTCATTGAATATACCTGTGTTGCTCAACGGCGGTGATGGATAATTGTAAAGTGAGTACAGTGTTCATTGTGAAGTGACTATAAGGATTTTTGCAGTAAACTGCAAGGGGATGAATATCATTGGAGAACGGTCATGAAATAGGTTTGACAGTGAAAGGGTATATGCTTATTATCTAAAATTCTGTGGATGAGTTTTTCCTTTTTTTATCGGTTGCTGATCTGGCAATCTGATAACCAAAATTTGATATAGGGTGAGAGTATGAGTGAACAAAAAATGAGCGGTAAAGAGAAGGTCCTTTTTGGTAAAGCAACCAATCCATCCAACATCCTGCCGCAAAAGCTGACCTTGGACAGTAAAATCAAGTTTCGCTGTCATCCTGGGGTGTCGTGCTTTACCGCCTGTTGTGGAGGAATCAAGATTATCCTGACCCCTTATGACATCTTGCAGTTGAGAAAACGGTTGAATCTGCCGGCCCATGAGTTTCTGCATCAGTATGCAACCCCTGTCTATCTTGAACAGACCGATATGCCCGGTGTGGCTATCAAATTACGTGAAGACAATCAGAAATGTCCTTTTGTGACCCCCGAGGGATGCACGGTCTATAGTGATCGGCCTTCTGCCTGTCGTTATTATCCTGTGGGTATGGCCGATTTCCATGAGGGTGGTGATAACAAGAGTAAGGATGGAGACCAGAACGACGAAGAAAAATTTTTCTTTATCGTCAAGGAAGAGCACTGTAAGGGATTTGAAGAAGACAAGGAGTGGACTGTCCGTGAATGGCGTGCGGATCAGGGCGTTGATGTGCGTGACGAGATGAACAAGGAGTGGTTGCGTCTGGTTATGCGCCGCAAATCATTCGGGCATCAGGCCACCCTCTCGGAGCAGGCCAAACGGATGTTCTTCATGGCCTCAACCGATCTTGACCACTTCCGTACCTTTGTCTTTGAAAGTTCCTTCCTTGATACCTTTGTTATTGATGATGAGACGGTTGCCAAGATTAAAGAAGATGATGTGGAGCTCATGCTCTTCTCTTTCAAATATCTGGCCGCGACTCTGTTTGGCGCCCAGGGCATGAAGATCCGAGAGGACAAAATCCAGGCCAAGGTAGTAGAAATCAAGCAGCGTCAGGATGAGTCTGTTCTGGAATCGGTTCAGGATTATGAAAATATTAAACAGCAGCGGGAAATGGAAAAAAAAGCTGAAAGCTGAAAACTAAAAGCTGTAAGCGAATAATAAAAAAAAGGGTTTCGGAAAGTAGTTTCCGAAACCCTTTTTTTATGGGTAAAGATTGTTGAGCCTGCTCTCTGAAAGAGCAGGCTCAAACGGCCAGATTATTTCTCTGGTTCAAGCGCTGCTGCCCGCGCCTTCAGGAACTTCCAAGACTTAGTCACATCCTTCTGGGACAGAGCCATGAGCTCGTCGGCATGGGCTGGATTCATCATCTTGAGCATACGGTAGCGGTTTTCAGCCATGGCGTATTCCTCGAAGGTGATGGTGGGTTCCTTGGAGTCGATGGTCAGTGGATTCTTGCCTGCAGCCTCAAGATCAGGGTGGTAGCGATACAGAGGCCAGTGCCCACATTCAACGGCCTTCTTCTGCTGATCCAGGCCCTTGGTCATGTTGATGCCATGGTTGATGCAGTGGGCGTAGGCGATGATGAGCGATGGACCATCATAGGCCTCGGCCTCGGCAATGGCCTTGGCAACCTGGATGGGATTGGCGCCCATGCTGACCTTGGCAATATAGACATTGCCATAGGTTGAGAAGATCATGCCGATATCCTTTTTCGGCATCTTCTTGCCGCTGGACGCAAACTGAGCGGTCGCGGCCCGTGGGGTTGATTTTGACATCTGGCCACCGGTGTTGGAGTACACCTCGGTATCCATGATCATGACGTTTACGTTCTCGCCGGAGGCGAGGACGTGATCAAGGCCGCCGTAGCCGATGTCATAGGCCCAACCGTCACCGCCGAAGATCCATACGGATTTTTTCACCAGATAATCGGCGACCGGCAGGAGGCGTTTGGCAATGATATCTTTGCTGTCTGCAAGCTTGTTCTTCAACTGGGCCACGCGCTCCCGTTGCAGTTCAATGGCGGCCTGAGATTTCTGGTCGGCATTGAGGATCTCGTCGGCCATCTTCTTGGTGATCATTTTTGCGGTAACGGCCTGACCCACAAGCTCTATCGCCTGGGCGCCCAGCTTATTCACTGAGGCCCGCATGCCAAGACCAAACTCGGCATTATCCTCAAACAGTGAGTTGGCCCAGGCTGGTCCGCGTCCATCGGCCCGTTTACAGTAAGGGGTGGTCGGCAGGTTGCCGCCATAAATGGAGGAACAACCGGTGGCATTGGCAACCAGCATCCGGTCGCCAAACATCTGGGTTACCAGTTTGATATAGGGAGTCTCGCCGCATCCGGCACAGGCGCCGGAGAACTCAAAGAGTGGACGACAGAGCTGACTACCCTTAATGGTGGAGGGATCAATATCGGCTGGGTTGACCTCGGGCAGGTTGAGGAAATATTCTACATTCTTGATCTCGGTTGTGCGAATGGCCTCGGTGTTGGCTACCATCTGCAGCGCCTTGGTCTTGGCCGGGCAGACAGCAACGCACTGGGTGCAGGCGCAGCAGTCTTCAGTGAAGACCTGGACTACAAATTTCTGACCCTTGAATTGTGTACCTACAGCATCTGCAGATTTGAAGGCCTTGGGGGCTTTTTTCAGATCAGGGACGACCTTCAGCCGGATGGCGGCATGGGGGCAGACGAGAGAGCAACGGCCGCACTGGATGCAGTTTTCAGGGATCCATTCGGCAACCTGTACCCCAATATTCCGTTTTTCGTACTGGGTGGTGCCGGTTGGCCAGGTACCATCGTCGGGCATCTGCGAAACCTTGACCTCATCGCCTCTGCCTTCAATCATGGTGGCGGTGACTTCCTTGACAAAGTCAGGCGCGTTTTCGGGGACAGTCGGCGGCATGTCATGACCGCTGGTGGATTTACCCAGCTTGACCTCAACGATGTTCTTGACGGCGGCATCGACGGCGCTGTAGTTCATCTCCACGACCTTGTCACCCTTCTTGCCATAGGTCTTTTTGATGGCGTTCTTGATAGCGGTAATTGCATCTTCCTTGGAGAGGATGCCTGAGATCAGGAAGAAGGCGGTCTGCATGATCATGTTGATGCGGGCGCCCAAGCCGAGGGCCTGGCCGAGGGCAATGGCGTCAATAATGTAGAATTTGGCCTTTTTCTGGATCAGGGTCTTCTGTACCTTGTTTGGCAGCTCGGCCCAGATCTGTTTGGCGTTGAAGCTGGTGGTCAAAAGGAAGGTGCCGCCTTCTTCCAGGTTGCGGAGCATGTCATATTGGTCAAGAAAGTTGGAATTGTGGCAGGCGATAAAGTTGGCCTTGTTAATAAGGTACGGGGCCACAATCGGATTCTTGCCGAACCGCAGATGGGAGGTGGTGATTGATCCCGATTTCTTGGAGTCATAGACGAAATAACCCTGGGCCGAATTGTCGGTTTCGGTGCCGATGATCTTGATGCTGTTCTTGTTGGCGCCAACAGTGCCGTCGGAACCAAGGCCGTAGAACATGGCGCGAACAACGTCCTTGCCCTCGATGCTGAAATTCTTGTCGTAATCGAGACTGGAACCGGTCACATCATCGTTGGGTCCGACGCAGAAGTGATTTTTGGGGGCCATGGAGGCCATGTTGTCAAAAACCGCCTTGGCCATGGCCGGGGTGAATTCAGCAGATCCCAGACCGTAGCGGCCGGAGAGAATCAGCGGCTGATAGGCGGCGATATTGGTCTCGGTGGCCTCGCCGATCGCGGTGCGGACATCCTGGTAGAGTGGCTCGCCGGCGCAACCTGGCTCTTTGGTGCGGTCAAGAACGGTGATACGCTCCACCGTTGGTGGCAGGGCGTTAACCATGGCCTTGCAGTCAAAAGGCCGGTACAGACGGACAATAACCATGCCCACCCGCTTGTCCTGAGCCATCAGGTGATCGATGGTGGCGGCTACGGTCTCGCAGCCGGAGGCCATCATCACTACGACATCTTCGGCATCCTCGTCACCATAATAATCAAAGAGGTGATACTGACGGCCGGTGATCCCGGCAAATTTGTCCATGGTGTCCTGAACGATACCGGGCAGGGCATTGTAATATTTATTAACGGTCTCGCGGCCGGTAAAATAGACATCAGGGTTCTGGGCGGTGCCGCGGATGGTGGGACGGTCAGGACTGAGGGCGCGGCTGCGATGGGCCACAATCAGGTCTTCGTCAATCATGGCGGTCATATCTTCGCGGGTCAGTTCTTCGATCTTCTGGATCTCGTGCGAGGTACGGAAGCCGTCAAAGAAATGGACAAAAGGAATCCGGGAGGCGAGTGCGGCCTGGGTGACAATCAGGGCCATGTCCATACATTCCTGGACGTTCTGGGAGGCAAGTATTCCCCAGCCGGTCTGGCGGACGGCGTTGATGTCGCCATGGTCACCGAAGATGGAGAGTCCCTGGCAGGCGATGGAACGGGCGGTCACATGAAAAACGGTGGGGGTGAGCTCACCGGCTATCTTGTACATGTTGGGGATCATCAACAACAGCCCCTGCGACGCGGTAAAGGTGGTGCACAGGGAACCGGTGGCAAGCGAGCCATGCAGAGAACCGGCAACACCAGCCTCAGACTGCATCTGGGTGACAACAGGGACGGAGTTCCAGATGTTCTCCTGCAGGCCGGCTGATTTGGTATCTGCCTCAGCCGCCATCGGGGTGGATGGAGTGATGGGGTAGATGGTGATGACTTCGCTGGTGGCATAGGCAACATGGGTACAGGCCTGGTTGCCGTCGATGGTGACCATTTTTCGTGACATGGAAAAAATCTCCTTTATTCCTTTGATAATAATATGTGTTTCTGTCTCTTTATGAATTTATTGACTATTTTTTTGGCAGATTGCTGAGGTCGTCAAGGCTCTGACTCACAATATTGTAACCGTTTATTGCCGCGATCTCGCTGGCCAGGGCATCAGTGTCCTGTTCGGGAAGAATTCGCACTGAGACTCGTTTGAAGCCGTGAGGGGCATCATTAAAAGAGGTAAGAATGGACAGGATGCGGGCGTTATGCTGGCGCAGGATGTCAACCAGGCGGGAGACGGAACCACCGGCGTCGGGCATGTCAATGACAAACTGATAGGCACCGTCCTGGATCCCGGTGGCGTGGATGAATCCCCGGAGAACGTCTGATTCTGAAAGCAGGCCCACCAAGTTGTTGTTGTCATCAATGACCACCAGCCCGGAGATCTTCTCCCGCAGCATGACTACCGCCGCCTTTTCCAGGGTGTCATCCTTCTTCATGCAGACGGGACTGCCGGTCATGACATCTTTGACCTTCATCTCGGAGAGCAGGTAGTACATCTCGTGGAGATCCATGTCGGTCTTGCTGGATGGTGATGCATCTTTCAGGTCTCGGTCGGTGATGATACCGGCGAGCTTGCCATGTGACAGGACTGGCAGGCGTCTGATATTGTTTTCTTTCATCGTGCGGGTAGCCCGCATCACCGAGGTGTTGGCATCCACAGTCAGAATCGTGGTTGCCATCCAGTCCTTTATTAACATAAATGCCTCCTTTGGATTGCGTAAATGGTTGCGCAAATCATAGAAAATGGAATAATGGGTGTTCCTGTGGATGAGCGTGTCTGGACGGCAAGGGAGATGGAGAAATGCGTCAAGACTGACATGTATAAATAATCTGAAATTACATTTAATAGAAACAATTTGCGACTATAAAATATTTTAAATATTGATGCAAGGTATGAATGAAATTGATATGTGCTGCCCATGAATGTTCTCTCCGATCTGGATCTGGATCAATTGCTCATGTTCCTGGCCGCAAGGGAGCAGTTTGTCTTTCTGGATACCGCAAAACCCGACGCTGACAATTCCACCTCACTCCTCTTCCTGAACCCGGTCAGTCGTTTGCAATGCCGCAGCGGCGATGACAGCCACTTGTTTCTGGCCCAGGTTGAATCAGCCTTGGCCGCTGGATACTATGTGGCCGGCTGGTTCAGTTATGAGTTTGGTTATCTTTTAGAGGAAAGCTTGCAGGGACTTCTCTGCCGGGAGGGTGATGCCTCGCTCTTGCTGGCTGATCTCGGGATTTTTACCGAGCCTTGTTTCTTTGATCACCATTCCGGCAAGACCAATTTCCCCGGTCTGGACCAGGCGGCTGGAACGTCGCTGCCCAGCCGCTGTCAGGTAAAAAATATCCGTCCCAGTCAGGGGCGTGAGGCGTATCTCCAGGCCATTCAGGCCATTCAGCAATATATCCTGGCTGGAGACACCTATCAGGTCAACTATACCCTGAAATTGCTCTTTGATTTCTGCGGATCGCCGGAGGCCCTCTATAAAACTCTCAGGCGGAATCAATCTGTGGCCTACGGCGCCTACCTCCGCCTTGGAGAACAGCGGCTGCTTTCTTTCTCTCCTGAACTCTTTTTCAGAAAAGACGCGGATGGCATTATGGTGCGGCCGATGAAAGGCACCATGAAAAGGGGGCGTTTCCCTGAGGAGGATCAGGAGCAGGTGCGTCTGTTAAGGAATGACGAAAAAAATCGCAGTGAAAATGTGATGATTGTTGATCTCCTGCGCAATGATCTGGGGCGATTGATGCATGATCTGGGCGATGACCCGGTGCACACCCGTTCGCTCTTTGTTGTGGAGCGCTATGAGACCCTGCTCCAGATGACTTCCACGGTTATTGCTGCTATCGGTAAGCATTGCGGCCAGGATGGTCTTGCCTCCCTTCCCCTGCAGCAACTATTCCAGGCCCTTTTCCCTTGTGGCTCGGTGACAGGCGCTCCCAAGATTCGGACCATGGAGATTATTGATGAGCTGGAGCCAATTCGGCGCGGGGTCTATACCGGGGCCATTGGCTATCTGGCGCCTTCAGGGGCGGCGCTTTTTAATGTGCCGATTCGCACCGTCACCCTTTGCGGCGCGCAAGGGGAGATGGGTATCGGTTCCGGGATAGTTACCGACTCGGTCCCTGAACAGGAGTGGCAGGAGTGTCTGCTCAAGGGCAGGTTTCTGACCTCTTCTGCCCCGGCGTTTCAGCTCATCGAGACCCTGTTGTGGGAGCCAGGGGCAGGCTACTGGCTCCTGGCCGAGCATCTTGAACGCCTCCGTGCCTCTGCTGATTATTTTCTTTTTTGCTGTGACCTGTCAGCGCTTGAACAAGCCTTGCAAAAAGAAAGTTGCCTGTTTGCAGGCGTTCCCATGCGGGTCCGTTTAACACTCTCCAAGGATGGAACGGTTGCGATCAGCTCGCAGGCGTGTTCACTGCCCGTTGCGCGCAGCCTGCCACGTGCGCCCGATCTGCGGCGTGCTGATTTGCCGTTGATCGATATTTCCTCTGTGCCGACAGATTCATCTTCACCCTGGTATTTTCATAAAACTACCCGACGGGAAGTGTATGACCGCGAGTTGCAACGGGTGCGGGAGAAGGGCTTGTTTGATTGCTGTTTTTTGAATGAACGGAACGAGCTTACCGAGGGCTGTATCTCCAATATTATTCTCTACCGACAAGGAATTTATTCTACTCCCTCTTTGTGTTGCGGATTACTGGCAGGTACCATGAGGAAATATTTGCTTGCGGATAGACAAATTCCCCTGCGGGAAGAGGTGTTGACACTTGATAATCTCCGCCAGGCGGATGCTGTGTTTCTCTGTAACGCCGTGCGGGGGGTTGTTCAGGTGACAGGAGATTTTGCATTACTGTAAATAAACTGTTGTTATTTTGCCTCTTGTTGCCCTTGGTGTTGTTTGGTAATGTCAATTTTAGTCCTTCCTCCTTGATATTATTGTTGTTTGTCGCAAAACTGATATGCTATGAAGGGAAGGAATTTTTAATGTAAATATTTTATTATTTTAATGAGTTGTGAGAAAGAGAATGAAAATTAAAGGGTTTAAAACAGCGGCAGTCGCTGCCGGTATCAGATATGCAGACAGGCTGGACCTTGGCCTTATCTTCAGTGAGGTGCCGGCCGTCACTGCCGGGGCCTTTACCACCAATCAGGTGAAGGCGGCTCCTGTTGTGCTTGATATGGAGCGTCTGAAGCAGGGAAAGGCGCAGGCCATTTTAGTCAACAGTGGTTGCGCCAATGCCTGTACCGGAGAGGCGGGCATGCAGGCCGCCATTGCTGCCGGTAATTGTGCCGCATTGGCCCTAGGTATTGCTGATGAGATGGTGCAGGTTTCGTCCACCGGTGTCATCGGTGAACAGTTGAATGTGGCATCCATAAAAAAAGCCATGCCAAGACTTGTGGCCGGGCTGTCGCCAGATAATTTTGAGCAGGTTGCCAAGGCCATTATGACCACGGATACCGTTTCGAAAACGGCATACCGCAGTGTTGTTATTGGTGGGCAGGAGGTTCATTTTATGGGAATGGCCAAGGGTGCGGGGATGATCATGCCCAATATGGCCACCATGCTTGCCTTTGTGCTGACCGATGCCCAGATCAGTTTTCCCCAACTCCACAGCGCCTTGATCAAGGGTGTGGAGCGTACCTTTAACCGGATCACCATTGACGGTGATACCAGCACCAATGATATGGTGCTGGTGATGGCCAATGGCGCTGCCGGCAACCCTTGGATTGATGAGGAGACCCCGGACAATCAGGAGAGCTTTCAGGAGACCCTGGCGGATCTGCTCAAGGATCTGGCCTTGCAGATTGTGGCTGACGGTGAGGGCGCCACCAAGTTTATCACCATCCGGGTCTGTGGGGCCAGAGAAGAGCAGGATGGCGAGCAGATTGCCCGGACCGTGGCTAACTCCAATCTGGTAAAAACCGCCTTTTTTGGCGAAGATGCCAACTGGGGCCGAATCATTGCCGCTATGGGACGCTCAGGGGTTCGATTCTATCCGGAACGGGTGGATATCTCCTTTGGTGATGTGATGATTGTCAAGGATGGGTTGGGGCAGGGGAAAGAGGCAGAAATGGCCGCAACCGCCATCCTCAAAGAGAAGAATATTGTGGTGACGATAGATTTGAAAGATGGAACAGGATGTGCCGAGATCTATACCTGTGATTTTTCAATTGATTATGTGAAGATCAATGCTGATTACCGGAGCTGATTCGTAATAGCTGTCCGACAGCGTCCAGAATCATCCATGAAGCCAGCGTAAATGCTGGCTTTTTTGTTTTGTAGCGTCCAGTATTGTTTGTTGACAGCCGAATATAAAGCGGGTGTAAAAGGGGGGATATTGGGGCTGGTGGGGAGAGCGAAAAGCGGGTGTAGCTTTTTGGTGCCAAAATGCAATAGGGACGGGTGGTGAAGTCGCGCCCGACTATCCTCCGGACCGCCACTAACGGTTGTTGATACGCAGCTTACCATGAATGAGGCAAAGAGGTCATCAATGGAAATGAAGAGAGTGAATCAACCCGCTGTTCCGTTTCAACTTCAGGATGCTGCCGGCCAGCTGCACCGGCTTTCGGATTATACCGGTTTCTGGCTGTTGATGGTCTTTCACCGGCATCTCGGTTGACTACCCTGCCAGAGGCATCTCTCGCAGTTGCGGGAGCGGAAAAATGAGCTTTCGACAAATAATATCAAGGTGGTCGTCGTTACCTTTGAGGCCGGTTTCCTGGCCCGCCGCTATATGGAGGAAAATAGTCTCGAATGGCCGTTGCTGGTTGACGCGAACCGGGAACTCTACCGGGCCTATGGTATGCTTGACGCCGGTTTTTGGGATGTCTGGGGGCCAAGTACCTGGTGGGCCTATCTCAAGGAAATTGTACGCGGTCACCTACCGCAAAAATCATCGGGTGATCTCCGGCAACGGGGCGGTGATGTGCTGATCGATCCGCAAGGCATTGTGCGGCTGCACCATGTAGGCTCCGGGCCGGCAGACAGGCCTCAGGTTGATACCATCCTCCAGACAGCCGATTTGCTCATTTGAGGAGACGTGAATCCAGCAGGATAATGCCTGTCTCCTTGTTCGGTCGGAAGGTCGAGACCATCATGAAAATATTTTTTTATTTCCCGACCGGCAAGGCTCAGGTCGTCCGGGCGGTGCCGTTGTTACTTTGCAGGATCTGCAGGCGCTGATAGATGCCGGGACGCGCCATCAACGCCTCGTGGTTTCCTTCCTCGGCCAGACGGCCGTGATCCATGACCAGAATGCGGTCGGCCCTGCGGATGGTGGAGAGCCGGTGAGCGATGACCACACTGGTCCGGTTGGCCAGGGTGGCGGCCATGGCCTTCTCGATGAGCATTTCCGTTTCGGTGTCAATGGAGGCAGTGGCCTCATCGAGAACCAGGATACGGGGGTCGCGGGCCAGCACCCGGGCCAGGGCCAGGAGTTGCCGCTGGCCGGCGGAAAAATCGAGGCCCGCCTCACCGATGCGGGTTTCAAGCCCCTCCGGCAGTCCAGTGATCAGGGTGGTGAGCTGGGCGGTGGCGATGACCTCGTTCAATCGTGCCTCACTCAACTGGAGGCCGAGAACGATATTCTCCCGAACCGAGGCCGGGAAGAGATACACCTCCTGCATAACCAGACCAATCTGCCCGCGCAAAAAGAGGGGATCAAGATCCCGCAGGTCAATCCCGTCCAGTTTCACTACGCCGCGGTCGGGGTCGTAGAACCTTTCCAGCAGGCTGATGATGGTGGTTTTTCCGGCGCCGGTGGCCCCGACAATAGCCAGGGTTTCACCAGGCGCAACCTTAAACGTGAGATCGCGCAGCACCGGCCGCTGCGGGTTGTACCCGAAAGTCACCCCGGCAAATTCGATCTCACCGCGCAACCGTGCCGGGCGGACCGGACTGACGGGGATGGTCAGGGTATTTTCGGTATCTAAAAGCTGGAAGATGCGCTCAGCCGAAGCCAGGGCCGACTGCACCACCGAATACTTCTGGGAAAGTTCACGTAACGGCATGAAGAATAACCGCATATAGGCGAGAAAGGCGACCAGCATGCCGATGGTCATCTTGCTCTGGATAATCTGGCCGCCGCCGTACCAGATAATCAGCGCCACCGCCAGAGAGCTCAAGACCTCGAGGAGGGGCATGAAGATGCCGAAGATCCTGATCTGATAAAGGCTCCGTTCCAGATAGGCTTCGTTCAAATCCTCAAATCGGGCAAGGGTATACTCTTCCCTGGAGAAGAGCTGGATGATGCTGATGCCGCCTATTGCCTCCTGCAGAAACGAGTTAAGCCGGGCCAGCTGGGTGCGGATGTCGCGGAAGGCCAGGCGGGCCAGGCGGCTGAAGAGGACGGTGTTAAAAAGGATCACCGGTACCAGCACCAGCATCATCAGGGCCAGGCGCCAATTCATCAGCAGCAGGATGACGAGGATCCCCACCAGCCGCGCCAGGTCGTTGAAAAGGGAAACGATGACCGAGGTGAACATCTCGTACATGTTCTGGATATCGTTGGTCAGCCGGGTAACCAGCTTGCCCACCGGATTGCGGTTAAAGAATGGGTTGGCAAGCCCGATCAAATGACGGAAAAGGTCCTGGCGCAGGGCGTGCATGATCCGCTGCCCGGCCCACTCCAGCACCACCACCTGCAGAAAGTTGGCAACAAATCCGGCCACCATGAGAAGGAAGAAGGAGCCGGCCAGCCCGGCCACCCCGTTCAGCCGTTCCCCCAAAGCCGGTTTCAGATTGGTGATGAAACCATCCACCGCCAGCCGCATCAGGTGAGGCAGGGCCAGGCTGCAGCCGGTTATGGCCAGCGACAGGACAATCGCCAGAGAGACCGACTTCCAGTACGGCAGGACATACCGGGCGATCCGTTGCCAGAGACGGAGGTCGCCGGCCTTCTTGAGTCGATCTTCCTCGAAATAACCGAAGCCGTGCTCCATCAGGCTGCCGCCTCCCCGGCCGTGGTCTGGTGCTGATAAATGGTGCGATAGAAGGGGCTTGTTTCCAACAGCTGCAGGTGGGTGCCCTGGGCCGCGATGGCCCCCTCCTCCATGACGATGATCCGGTCGGCCGAAAGCAGCGGGGCAACCCGGTGCGAGACCAGGATGCAGATCCGGCCCGGCAGCCACGTGCCAAAATTCTCGATGATTTGGTGCTCAGTGTCGGTATCGACGGCGGAGAGTCCGTCGTCGATGATGACGATGGGACGGTCCAGCAGCAGGGCCCTGGCCAGGGCAAGGCGCTGGCGCTGGCCGCCGGAGAGAAGCAGCCCCTTCTCACCCACCCGTGACTGGTAACCATCCTTAAAGGCCTCAATCTCTTCGTGGATTCCTGCGGCCCTGGCCGCCTTTTCGATCTCGGCATCACTCGCATCAGGACGTCCGAAAGCAATGTTGTTGCGGATGGTATCGGAGAAAAGGATGGTCTCCTGGGGCACATAGGCGATCTTGGCCCGCAATCCCGCCAGGGGGAGCCGATTGTAATCGATCCCGGCCAGGAACAGCCTGTCGTCCGGCACGGGATAAAGACGGGCCAGAAGCTGGCACAGCGCCGACTTGCCGGAGCCGGTGCGACCGACGATTCCCAGCAGGCCGGGGGCTATATCGAGGCTCAGGTCGTGGAGGGCCATGGTATTCTGGCCGGCGTAGCGGAATGAGAGATTACGGACAGACAGACTGGTGACGGCCGGCAGCGGCAAGGGGTTCTGGGGCTCGCGCAACAGCGGTTCCTCTTCCATCACCCTGCTGATACGGTGTAGCGAGGTGATCCCGCGCTGGAAGAGGTTGGCCACCCAGCCCATAGCCATCATCGGCCAGGTCAACAGTCCCAGGTAGGTCATGAAGGCCACAAAGTCGCCAATGGAAATGGAGCCGGCAATGGTCAGCCGTCCCCCGAAAAAGAGGACCAGCAGCAGGCTGGTACTGGCGATCAAGGTGGAAAAGGGAGTGAGGACCCCCTGGACCAGGGCCAGACGGATATTGTTGCGAACGAACTCTCTCCCCAGCCGGTCAAACTGCTCGGTCTGGCGCTGCTCCTGGGTATAGGCCTTAATCAGCCGGATGGCCATCAGGGTGGAACGGGCAAACTCGGTGAGGTCGGAGAACTGTTCCTGCACCCGGTTGTAGCGCTTATGGAGCATAGCCGAAAGCAATCCGGTCAGGATGGCCAGGACCGGCATGGGCGCCAGGGCCAGGAAGGTGAGACCGGGATGGATGTAGGCCATGAAAACAACGGCTGCGCCGGTCATCAGGAAGGCATCAATGAAGGAGACGATGCCCATGCCGCAGGCCAGCTGGACGTTGCTGAGATCATTGCCGGAGAGCGCCATGATCTCACCCGCCGAACGGCGATTAAAAAAGGGGCGATCCAGCCGCACCAGACGGCTCAGGAGACGACTACGCAGGTCGCGTTCCAGGAGGCGGGAAAAACCTAGGACCAGATATCTCCAGGTGAAGCGAAAGAAGGCGATACCTATGGCGATGAAGAGGATCAGACCACCCTGGCGAAGGAGGGAGGCGGAAGTGGCCTGGCCGTGTTGCAGGGCGTCCACCGCCTGCTTGATTACCCGGGGGATGTAGAGCTGGAGGAGATCGGTGCTCAGCAGGGCGAGGATCCCCCAGATCAGCCGCTGCCAGTATTTTTTGAAATACGGCACCAGCAGCCGGATGGTCTCGCGGGCCTGGATCAGTTGGGTAATGGTGGGAAAGAGTTTAATGGCGCAACCTTTTGCTTGGGAATAAGGATATTTCAGATAAATATGGTCTGCCCCGATTGTCTCCACCATTCCTGCAACCATGACCCACCAAGTTAGTGGTATCATATTTGACACCGCTGTGACAATAAGAAGAATAGGGGCCAGACTGTATCCCGAATCCGTCCCGATTCTTTTGTTTTTTTGAAAATCTTGTTTTCGCCTGCCGCATCAAGTACTCTCAATAAGTTGTGTGAATATGCAGGGGAAATAGGGAATGTTTGATATTCAAGAAAGATAAGAGACAGAATCTGCTTAGCACCCTGTTATCCCATCCTGGCTAATACACTATCAGGAAATATCCCAATGATTATTCGAGCTTCAATTACAATAATATTGCTCCTTTTCTCCATTCTTCTAGATGCACATTGCGCCAGCTTCGATTGCACAAAAGCAACTGGAAAAACAGAAAAAATTATCTGCTCAGATGAAGATATTTCGATTTTAGATGAAAAACTTTCAAAGTTGTACAATCATTGTTTGGCAATATCAAACCATGTTGAAAAATTAAGATTAGCCCAAAGACATTGGCTACGTAATGACAGAAATCTATGCTCAGATAGTAATTGCGTAATAAAAGCTTATGAAAATCGCATTATTCAACTTGAAAAGGATAAATTTGTTTCTGAATCACGGAACGAATATGAAAGAAATATTGCAATGGAGGATAGACAAAAAAATATCAACGGCAACTGCTTGTTATTATTTTCCCCTTTAGATCTTGTTGGCGAGGAGAGCAGGAAGATGGTCTGCAAGGGGGAAATAAAATCTCTTCTTGAATTACCAATAAAACCAGTCAATCAACACGACCAATTGGTTATAATAAATTCTGACGGTTCAAATCACGAGATCATAACCAATTGTTCACAATACTTGTCAAAAGTTGGATATGGACATGCAGTTTTTTCTCGCATGCAGCAAGTAATTGAAGAACCATTCATGCGTACCTGTGGTGCACTTGTCAGTTTAGCAAATTCCCAATATGGCAGTGACAAATTCAAAACCATAGAACAAGCTTTTTCACAAGATCACGTCCCGCCTGAATTTCTTATTAATTGCGCAACAACTGATTATTGTCAAGAATTGTCATCTGCGGAGGCTGAAGGCAAAACAGCTCTCGATTTAATCTCTGAAGGAGACACCTCTCACCTCGATTTCTTAATGGAACTCATAGTTATAGCAGATGTGGATGGGGATGGTATCAATGATTACGTGGTAGGCAGAACATATAATAGCAGCACCGGATCAGATAGCTATTACACAGTTGGATATTTATCTCCGGAAAAGTCCCGGAAAGCTTCAAAATGGGTTCAATTTGACAGCAGCAACATCAATATGGAAAAAGTGAATAAGAGAGCACAATAAATCAACTACCTAATCGGGTAGCCGAGAAAAAAAAGGGGGACACCCATTAAGAAAAAAATGGTATTGGAAACGGGGTCTGACCCCGATTGATTCTCTTGCCAAAGGGCGGAAAATTCTTGAAAATGATGGAGGCTTTCAGCTTCGAGAAGAGACGGAAACCTATATTCAAAAAATGGAGGGCGGATAATGCGACAAAAGACTTTGAAAAACCGGACAGGATGGATGATTTTTACCGCAACGATATCATTCTGTCTGGCATTAGGGGCGATACCTTCTCAGGCAGCAGACAAGGTGGTAGTGATTCCCTTGGTACGGGTGATTGAATCGGAGAGCGGACCACTTGCTTCGGTAATCAAAACCGGTCAGACAACATCGTATGCGACTGGTGACGATGGAACTTGGCAAAAAGGCGCAAGCGTTTCAGGACGGTTTGTAGATAATGGCAATGGCACGGTGACTGATCGTCTCACAGGGTTGATATGGCTGAAAGAAGCACAATGCACAACATTTTTCTCAGGAGATGTAACTGGCACGAACAATAGGAGTTGGGCTCCGGCGATTGCAGCGGCCAATCAGTTAGCAAGTCCCTATTGTGGTTTATCCGATGGATCTAAGGCTGGAGACTGGCGGTTACCAAATCGGAAAGAGTTAATTAGTTTGATTGATGATGCGCGTTTTCAACCTGCGCTCCCGATAGACTGTCCTTTGGTGCTTCCTAATGCTTATTACTGGTCGTCTACTACCGTTAATCGCCAGCCAACCGTAGCATATGTAGTCAACTTAGACGTCGGCTACATGGACAGCGGGGAAGATAAGTTGAATGTGGTCAATACTATACGTGTGTGGGCAGTACGCGGCGGGCTGTGATGAGAATGAGAGTATTAGATTAATAGCCATTTTTTATCTGGTTCCTGTTCACTGCCAAGGATGAACCGAAAAAAGCCCTTTATATTCTGCCATGGTCAAAATTAATAGGAAGTGACTTAGGCGAAAAACGAAATTTTTCTTTTAAATCGATATCCTCGCTTACTAAAGATAATATTGATTTATCAGAAGAAATGATGAATCTCTCTAAATATCTATAGGAATCATGGAATTCGTATCCTCTTTGGAACGAAGAAAATACAAAAGGATTATTTCATCTCTGGAATAATATTACAAAGAAGCAAGGTTATGACTTTGTAGAAGGTACCCTTCAAGATTCGCTGTTGATAACATAAAAATATAACCAAACGCTGCACTGGATTGCGCGAACAACCGCGCAATCCAGTACAGCTTATCGTTGTCCATCAAAAGAAGATTAATAATGCCAGGATATAGTTTCAGAATACGATTTCATCGTTCTCCTACAGATTCTATAAATATTGATTCAGCAAAATGGGAGTGGCCAATACCGAAAACAGGACTATTTCTTGTTTTAAGTTCACATAAACCAGAACAGACAATTAAACAATCATCCACGTTGGTGATTAAAAGTGAGGGGTGGTCCACAAAGAGAGAGGCCGAAAGTGCAGCTGATAAATATTTAAATGCCTTAATGATAGCACTTGCAAAGCTAAGGATTGGAGCTGATTTTGGCAACCGTGGCCCAAAATCAATATTTACCAATGCAGGGCTTGATTGGCTGAGCGGAAATTCTGGTACACGTATACTGAATGACTCGCATGGTCTTATGTTATATGAATCGAATCCTCAACCTAAATTCGCATCAATGCACATGAGTGCTGAGCGTGGGGTTCCGAAAGAGCACTTCGAAAAAGCCTTTAATCATGCAATAAACTGTTCAAGAAATTTAACGGAAAGAGAAAAAATATCTATTGAACTATACAATGCCTCATTTTTTCAAAAAATAATTGATACTCGCTTCCTGCTACTCGTAATGGCTATAGAGGCGTTATTGAAACCTTCAGAGCGAAGCCAAGTAGCTAAAGAGCATGTAACTATTTTAATTTCAGAAACTGAAAATAATACATATCTCTCTCCTGACGAAAAAAAATCATTTATTGGCTCGCTTAAATGGCTCTACAATGAATCTATCAATCAAGCTGGGAGGAAACTATCGAGAAGAATCATTGGTGAAAAAAAATATGCAGACAAAAGTCCCGAGGCATTTTTCTCACATTGTTATAGTATCCGAAGCAGGTTAGTTCATGGGGCGAGTCCACTGCCAACGCAGGAAATTATTGGTAACGTTGTCGGACAATTAGAAATTTTTGTTTCTGATATCTTGTCTGGAGATTTCCAAAATATAGACTTAACATAAATAATGCTAACTACTAACGGATAGGGTCAGGCTTCCAAGCTGGCAAGTTAAGGCCCCCACCCCCCGAAGTGAGCAAAACACCCCTTTTCCCTTGACCCCTTTTGTTTCCTCTCAGCTTTTCTCTCCTCTATTTCCTGCCTCCATTGTTGACAAGCTGCATCCCGCGGGATACAGTGATGGTATGAAATATGAATTGCACAGCACTCCTGATTTCAATAAATGGCTTAACCGGCTGAAAGACGCAACAGTCCGGCAAAAGGTTCTTGCCCGCCTCGCTCGTGTTGAAAATGGCAACTTTGGCGATTACAAACAGCTTGCCGCCGACCTGTTTGAGTTACGGTTTTTCTTTGGCGGCGGTCTGCGCATTTATTACACCATAAGGGGCGGCCTGGTCGTTTTGTTACTTGTTGGTGGTGACAAATCGACCCAGGTTGCTGATATTGAAAAAGCTGGAACAATTTTGCTGAATCAGGCAAACAAAAAGGAGTAATTGACCATGAGCACATTTCGTTTTGATATTGCCGAACACCTTGAAACAGAAGAAGATATTCGTGGTTTTCTCTCTGAAGTTGCGGCCACAGGTGATGAGGCTGATTTTATTCATGCCTTAAGCATTGCCGCCAGGGCGAAAGGAATGTCTGAGATTGCCAGAGAGGCGGGCGTGACCAGAGCAAGCCTGTATAAATCTCTTGCCGATGGTGGGAATCCCCGTTTTGACACCATCAGCAAAGTAACCAAAGCCCTTGGCTGCAAGCTGGCAGTGGTGTGAAGCAAGAAGAAAAGGCAAACGTAAACAATTGTCCAACCTTTAGATGTAACATCTTGGAAGCCTGCCCCCAAGCCCACATAAATTCTCATTACTGAAAACAGGCAATTTAAGGGGCTTAACTGATGTTTTTAAGGTCAAAAACGCAATTATAGATCTGAAGATTAAAACTATAATGTTGTTAATGAGAGCCTCTTTCCCACTGACCGCGGTCGTTACATTGATAAGAGAAAAATCCTTTATATAAAACGATACGTTCCATAACGATCACCATGACAGCAACGACGCATTTAATCGAAGAAACTATATCCTTTGTCAAGAATACTTTAAAAAACGCTGAAGGCGGTCATGATTGGTGGCACATTTATCGGGTATGGAATGGGGCAAAATTAATTGCGAAAACTGAACCAGGTGATCGTGAAATAATTGAACTTGGAGCCCTCTTGCATGATATTGCTGATTCAAAATTTTATAATGGAGATGAAGAAATTGGACCGTATAAAGCGAGACAATTCTTAACTACAAAAGATGTACCTGAGTCTACAATAATTCATATTGAAAATATTATTTC
>CAISPV010000017.1 GCA_903887485.1 uncultured Desulfobulbaceae bacterium
AATGACCGGTGGGGATAAAATAGGTGCCGGGGACTTTGGCATAGGTCTTGTCGGGAAAGAGGGCGATGGGTGCATCCCCTGGGATGGCCTGCGATTCCAGAAGCAGCGTACCGCCGGGGCGCAGCGCCTGATAGCAGTCACGCAGCACGTCAATGGGTGAGGCGCGGTGGTAGATGATGCCCATGAGGAAGAGGACATCAAAGCAGTCCGGGAAGAGGGAGAGATGCTCGACGCCGAGCAGGTCAATATGCAACGCTTCCTGTCCGGCCATGCTGTTTAAGGCCTTGAAGCAGTAGTAGTGCTGCATGGAGGGCTCCAGACCGAGGACCAGTTTGGGCCGGTAAGGGGCCATGCGGAACATGTAGTAGCCGTTGTTGCAGCCGATATCGGCGATGATCTTGCCTTCGAGGTCGGGCAGCATGGGCAGCAGACGCTGCCATTTGCGTTCGCTCCGCCACTCGGCGTCGATATCGATGCCAAAGACCGAAAAGGGGCCTTTGCGCCAGGGCATGAAGGCGCGCAGGGCCTCTTTGACCTGCGCCTGATCAGCCGAACTCAGCTCGTCCTGGCCGCCGATGATGACGGTGTCGCCGCTACAGTCGACGGTCCGGGCCGGAAAATGGGTCAGCGTTTCATAGGGGTTGCGGTAGCGGAGAAAGCCTTTCTTGGGCTGGTTGACCCACTGCTGCCGCTCCAGATGGACGGCCGTGATCTCCTGGCGGCGGGCGGTGGCCGGGAGCTGGGAGAGGTACTCCAGGGATAATGGCAGCTGCTTCATTCGGGTTTGATGGCGATAAAGGAGACGAAATTAAACCATTGGAAGAAGGTCTCGACGCTTGCAAATCCGGCGCCCAGCAGGAGTTCCCGGTTTTCTTCAATGGAAAAGGGGATCAGGATATTTTCCAGGGCCTCTCTTTTTTTGGCGATCTCCAGTTCCGAATAGCCCCGTTCCAGCTTGAACTGATGGTAGATGTCGATATATTTGCGGTTGAGCAGCGGGTCGTGGGAGATCTTTTTTTCACTGAGGATCAGGACGCCGCCGGGCCGCAGGTTATTAAAAAGCCGGTGGATAAAGTCCTTCCGCCTGAGGGGCCGGATGAACTGGAGGGTGTAGTTGAGGAGAAAGGCCCCGGTTCCCTGCTGCTCGAAATCGGTGATGTCCTGCTCAATAAAGGCAACCTGGTCCTGTTTGGAGAACATCTCGGCCTTCATCCTGGCCTTATGGAGCATGGCCGGCGAGTTGTCGATGCCGGTGAATTGCAGCCCCTTGTCCGGCAACAGCCGAGCCAGTTGCAGCAGGGTGGTGCCGGTGGCGCAGCCCAGGTCGATGACCGTGTCGTTGTGGCGGAGAAAAATGTCGAGGAGCCGGGCTGTCCCTTTGATGACCTCCTGGTAAAAAGGAATGGAGCGGTCGAGCATGTCATCGAATACCTCCACCACCTGTTCGGTGAAGACAAAATCCTCCTGGACCTGGTTGACGGCAAAAAGGGTGTCTTTGGTGGTGGGTGGCATGGCGGCAATAAAGAAATCAAGAGGGACAGGATTGTGCTGATTGATTGATCAACTGTAAGGTATGGTTTATATACTCTGTAAACAAAGATTTTACCATTATTGACTGACATCCTCTACCAAGCAACAGGGAATCATGAAAAAATATATCATTGGAATTGATACGGGTGGCACCTATACGGACGCGGTGCTTATTGAGGCGGACAGCGGCGCGGTCATTGCCACGGCCAAGGAACCGACCACCCATTATCATCTGGCAACCGGCACCGGCCATGCCCTGGCTGCCCTTCTGCAAAGCTCCGGGGTTGCGGCCGCAGATGTCCAGCAACTGGCGGTCTCCACTACCTTGGCCACCAATGCCGTGGTCGAAGGCAAGGGGGCGAGGGTGGGCCTTTTTGTCATCGGTTATGTCAAACATTTCCGCCTGCCGGTGGTGGCGGTGGTCTTTATCAAGGGCGGCCATACCATTCAGGGCACGGAGGAAGAGCCGCTCGATCTCGAGAATCTGGTGGATACGGTGCGGGGGCTGGCGAGTGAAGTGGATGCCTATGCAGTCTGCAGCGCCATGTCCATGGAAAATCCCACCCATGAACTGGTGGCGGAGAAGGCGATTGGTATGCTCGACCCCAAACCGGTTTTCTGCTCGCACCGGATCAGCCAGCAGGCCGGGATGCGGGAGCGGGCCGCCACCGCCGCCCTCCATGCCAAGCTCATGCCCCTGATGCAGGACTATATCGCCGGCGTCCAGGTGGCCATGATCAAGCAGGGGCTTTCCTGTCCGGTGGTGATCATCGGCGGCAATGGCCAGACTGTGTCCATTGATCAGGCCGTCGAGCGGGCCGGGGTGACGGTGGCAAGCGGCCCCGCCTGCACCGCCCATTTCGGGGCCTTGCAGACCACGGGTGATGCCCTGGTGATTGATGTCGGCGGCACCACCACCGATATTGCCATCATCGAAAACGGTCGGCCGCAACTGGCCCCGGATGGCTGCCAGATCGGTGAGTGGCAGACCCATGTAGAGGCGATTGACATGTTTACTGCCGGGATTGGCGGCGACAGTCATCTGGTGGTGGATGACCAGGGCTGCCTGCATCTTGGGCCCACCCGGGTGGTGCCTTTGTGCGTCGCTGGTTCTTTGCCTCCGGCCTCCGAATGGCTGGGAGCTGGCGCCTCTTCCCGCTGTATCGCGCTGACCGCTGAGGAGGATATGCCGGAAGATATTGATGATCCGGTGATCACCTTTCTGCGGCAGCATGGACCGGCGACCCCGGCGGCCATTGGTACGGCCATCGGCCTTTCCTCGGTTCCCCTGGAAAAACATCTGGAGGGGCTGGCTCGGGAGCAGCTGATCTTTGAAACCGGTTTTACCCCCACCGATGCCCTGCATGTGCTGGGCCAGATTGCCATTGGCAACCGGGAGTCGGCGATAAACGGGGCAGCGGTTCTGGCCCGGATTACAGGAACAGACCCGGAAGCATTCTGTCAGGAGGTCTTGCGTCTTGCCGAAAAGCAGATTGAGGATCTGATCATCGATTATATTATCCACCGCTACTGGGGCAAATCGCTGACCTCCTTTATCACCAGCCGTGACAGCCACCCGGTACTGGGCGTTCAATTTTCCCTGAAGATCCCCCTGATCGGCATTGGCGCTGCTTCCCGTTACTTCCTGCCGGGTGTGGCTGAGCGGCTGGGGACCACGGTCAGTTTTCCCGAGCATTGCGAGGTGGGCAATGCCGTGGGCGCTGCCCTGCTGGGCAAGGCAGCTGTTGCTCTCGAAAAGATCCGTTGAAGAGA
Source organism: uncultured Desulfobulbaceae bacterium (assembly GCA_903887485.1). GTDB lineage: Bacteria > Desulfobacterota > Desulfobulbia > Desulfobulbales > Desulfocapsaceae > UBA2270. Next base: position 3,304 of record CAISPV010000017.1, read on the forward strand.
GCATGAGCGCTAATCGTTCATTGCCTGCCGGAGAGTCCCTGCTGATCTATCCGCCTTTTGCCGACCCCACCTGGCCTTATGTGAGTCTGCCCACCCTCAAGGGGTATCTGGGCCGGCGCGGGATTTCGGTGCAAGTCCGGGATTGGAATGTTGAGGCCATCTCTTTTCTGACAAAGGCGTCCACCATTGCCCGGTGGCGGCAGCATCTGGCGGCGCGGTTTCAGGAACTCAATGACCGGGACAGTCTGACCCGATCCGAGCAGATGGAATACCGGCGGGTGGCGGAGGCCATGCCCCTGTTTCAGGATTTTGGTGCGGCCGTAAACACGATGCGGGATGCGGAGGGTTTTTATGACCGGGCCGCCTATGCTGCGGCGCGTGACAGTCTGGAAGAACTGTTTCAGATCATGGAGGCGGTCTGTTTTCCGTTCCGTTTCACCTGTAATCGGGCGGATCACCTGGTGGCGCCCTGGGATTTCCAGATGTTGGATTCCTATATCGCGGGTCGCACCAGTCCCCTTGACCAGTTTTACCGCCGGCAGTTGGCGGAAGTGGCAGCCCCGAGGTTTGTCGGGATCTCCCTGACCTTTGTCTCCCAGATCCCGGAGGCCTTTTATCTCTGCCGCCTGTTCCGGGAATTTTTCCCTGACTGTTTTTTGATGCTGGGCGGCCCCTGCGTCGATCTGATGGTCCGGCATGGCCAGCCGGAGGTTACGGCCCGGATTCTGGGTTATGTGGACGGGATCACCATGCAGGAGGGGGAGAAAACCCTGGAGCAGCTTCTGCCCCTCCTGGCAGGTGGCGGACGCCCTGATTCAGCCCAATTGGCGATAATATCGAATCTCATCACCCGCGATCCGGTCAGCGGCGCCATTGTTCAAGGGCCGCCGGCGGTGCTCGATATGGCGGAGAGCGCAGCGCCCGACTATTCCGATCTGGATTTGCAACGCTATCTGGCGCCCTCCCCCATGCTCCTCTACAGTCCGACCCGAGGCTGCTACTGGAACAAGTGCTCGTTCTGCGGCTATGGCTTTAATCAGTCCGGGGCCCATGCCTACCGGGAGATCCCGGTGCAACAGGCCGTGGCTGATCTGCAGGCCTTGCAGGAGAAATACGGGGTTACCAATTTCTACTTTTCCTGTGATGTCCTCTCCCCTGATTACGCCTTCCGTCTGGCCCAGGGGATCCTTGATGCCGGGCTTGAGATCTACTGGTCAACCGATCTGCGCATTGAGGCGGCCTATACCCCGGAGCGCTGCCGTCTGCTCTATCAAGCCGGCCTGCGGGCCGTGGCCTTCGGCGTTGAGAGCGGATCTGCGAAGGTTCTGCGTCTCATGCACAAGGGGGTGACGCCGGAGCGCATTCGGGCGGTCAATCGCCATTTCCATCAGGCCGGGATCTCTACTGCCTGGATGACCTTTCTCGGCCATCCGGGTGAGGGCTTCCAGGAGGCCCAGGCCACACTCGATCTGCTGGCAGCGGAACGGAAGGTGGTGGACCAGTTTATTGTCGGTACCTTTGGCCTGACCCCAGGGTCCCGGATTGCCTGCCGGCCGGAGGAGTTCGGTATTGATTCCATTTCCTATACGGCAGGAGACGTGTTCCGGCTCTTCCCGATTTGCAGCGACCGGACTGCCAGGATCAATGCCGGAGACCAGCGATTTGCGCAACTGGACGCCCAGATTGATGATCTTTCCTGCCGCTATCAGCTCGATCATTACCCTTGGGCCGGGGCCATCTCCACCCATCACTCGTTTCTGTATCTGCTACGCTATGGTCAGCGGGTCTTTGCTAAACCATGGCCCTTGCCCCAGAAAAAGAAGAAAAAGGCCGGGGCCGGGAAGAAAATCCAGCCTCGTTTTCCCCTGGCCGGGCTGCGCCGCCGGGAAGAGGAGTTCATGGGCCACTATCTGGAACGTGCGTTGCGGCCTGATCCAAAAACGGGCTTGACGCCTCTCTGCTTTGACCATTTCCAGGCGGTGCTGGCTCGGGAAGAAGAAAAAGGCGGGCGATGAAACAGGGCGCTTGGTCGGGATTTTTTATGAACCTTTAACCTTCATCATTCAATATTCTTATGCTTCCTATTATTACCTTTATCGGCTGGCACAACAGCGGCAAGACCACTCTGGTGACCAAGGTGGTCGCCCATCTGAAAGAGCGCGGCTATCGGGTGGCGGTGATTAAATCGACAAAAGAAACGGGGATAGCCTTTGATGCCCCGGGCACCGATACCGCCCGGCATCGTCAGGCCGGGGCCGATATGGTGCTGTTGGTGGCGCCCGACCAGATGACCATGGTCACCGGCAAAACGGATGAATCACTGGTGGATCTGGCGCAACGGTTCTGTTCCGATGTCGATCTCGTTATCGGCGAGGGATTTAAAAGGGCGGCCGGTGTGCCCAAGATCGAGGTCAGAAGGGAGGGGGATCAACCCCTGCTACGAGAACAGGTGGAGGGAGTTATTGCCATGGCCACCGATCTTGTCGTCCCCGATGTTCCGGGCTGTGTCCGGTTTCAGCTCGATCAGGGGTTGGAGATTGCCGATTTTATCGAAAAATATTTTCGTCTGGCGGCGAATGTGACAGAGAGATTTTCTGATGAATGATTTCAGGCGTGCAGAGATTTGAGCGCCAGATCCGGAGCTGTTGAGACAATCTTGAGCAGCGCAGCAGCAGGACCGGTCGGGGTGCGACGGTGTTGCTCCCAATTTTGCAGGGTCTTGATGCTCACATGCATGAGGTGGGCAAACTCGCTTTGTGAGAGTCCAATTTTTTCACGCACCGCCTTAACATCGGGTGCGGTAACTTCAATTCGGCGCGAGGCTTGGGCTTTGCCGTTGGTTATGGCCTTGGCTTCTTTCAGACTTTGCACCAGATCCTCAAATAGTGTTTTTTCCATGATTACAGCTCCTTGACAAGTTCACGCAGAATGGAAGTTTCCTTGTCGGTCAGGGTATCTTTTTTCGATTTAGGATAGACGACCAGCAGATAAATCTGGTGGTTGTCTTTTATCCAGTAGTAATTCCGTTTCTAAATCAAGCGTTCACTTCGTCGAATGCGCTGCGCCGCTCCTCACCGTACTACTTGTACTGCCTCGTCGCGACTCGCTTTTCTTCTCGTGTACATCTTGATTTAGAAACGGAATAAATCACCCGCACTCCACCACTCTTGCCGCGACCCGGAACGGCAAAACGCATCTTGCGAATGCCGCCGCCATTTCTGATGATATTGCCGCGTTCCGGGTCTTCTGCCAGTTCGTTTTGTAGCCCCCGGTAGGCATCGTCAGAGAGTAATGCTGTGACCAGACGGGTGAAGGTTGGAGTTTCAATGAATTCCATAATGCTATTATATCCGCCAATGGCGTATGTGTCAAATGTCCTCTATTGCTTCTTGGTCCCTTTTTATTCAGGCATGATTTTCACTTGAACCAGAGATTGCAGATCAGCACGGCGGCGCTGACACCGGCTACCTCGCCGCAGAGGGCGGCCGGCAGGGCGTGCCGGGTGCGGTGGACACCCACGGCCCCGAAATAGACGGCCAGCACGTAGAAGGTGGTCTCCGTCGATCCCTGGATCACCGAAACCAGGTCAGCGAGAAAGCTGTTGGGCGCCTGTTTGATGATCTCGCTCATGAGGCCGAAGGCACCGCTGCCGGACAGGGGCCGTAGAAAGGCCATGGCCAGGGCCTCAGGCGGCATTCCTACGGCTGAAGTCAGTGGCGACAGCACGGTAATCATCATATCCATGGCGCCGCTGGCCCGGAACATACCGATGGCCACAAAGATGGCCACCATGAAGGGGATGATGCGGATGGTGGTGGTAAAACCTTCCTTGGCGCCGTCGGTCAGGGCCTCATAGATCTTGACCCCGCGCAGATAGCCGAAGATCAGCAGGGCCGAGATCAGGATCGGGATCAGCCAGGCGGAGAGGGCATTGAGGCAGGCGGCCGAAAAGGTAAACGGCCCTGCCGTCTTGCTGAGCTGATAGCCGATACCACCCACAAAGGCGGCAACGAGCAGCCAGATAAAGGTCCGGCCGGCCAGCCCCGGAGGCACCAGCTCGGACTTCGTGCCGGCCTCGATAGTCAGTGGCTCATCCATGCCCGGGGTCACCGTTTCTGCAATTACGGCCATCTTCGGCCCCTGATCTCTGGCCGCCAGAAACTTGGCCATGACAATGGCTACCAGGGTCGAGCAGGAGGTGGCAATCAGGGTCGGGATGAAGATGGAGGCCGGATTGGTGGATCCCGCTGCCGCCCGCACCGTGATCACCCCCAGAGGCAGGATGGTGACACTGGAGGTATTGATCGCCAGAAACAGACACATGGCATTGGTGGCCGTGCCTTTTTCCGGGGCGAGCTTTTCCAGCTCCTGCATGGCCTTGATCCCCATGGGGGTGGCGGCGTTGCCAAGCCCCAGTCCGTTGGCCGCCATGTTCATGATCATGGCGCTCATGGCCGGATGGTCGTGCGGCACATCCGGGAAGAGGCGCACCATCATGGGCCGCACCCAGCGGGCAATGATCTGCATGAGGCCGCCCACTTCCGCCACCTTCATAATCCCCAGCCACAGGGCCATGGGCCCGATCAGGCCAATGGCCAGGACCACCGCGTCCTTGGCCGAGTCAAAGGAGGCCTTGGTCAGGGCGTCCATCCGACCGGTATAAGAGGCGGTCACCGTGGCCAGCACGACCATGGCCAGCCAGATGATATTGATTGCCGACGGTTTCTGTTTCATATCTCAACTCAGCTTGGGCAATCAGACGACAAACGATTGCAACGATTCAGGAATGACCACGTTCTCCAGTCCCAGCCCGGTCTGGAGATCATGGGCCAGGGTCTGCGCTGCCTCCTCTTCGCCGTGGACGATGAAGGTATGCTCCGGCCTTTTTCCCATCACCCGCACAAAATCCATCAGTCCGTCATGGTCGGCGTGGCCGCTGAAGCCGGTCTCGACTTCAACCTGGGCCCGCATCTGAAATTCTTCGCCGAAGATGCGCACGATCCGCTCTTTTTCGATAATCCGGCGGCCCAGGGTATTCGGGGCCTGCCAGCCGGTAATGAGAATCGTGTTGCGGGGATCCTCGATGCGGCTGCGCAGATGATGGAGGATGCGGCCGCCCTCCATCATGCCGCTGGCGCTGATGATGATCATCGGGCCTTTCATCTCGTTCAGGGCCTTGGACTGCTCAACCGACTGGGTATACTGCAGTTTATCAAAACCAAAGGGATTGTTGCCGTCGTCGGCCAGGATAAAGGCGCGGATCTCGGCATCATAGGTCTCGGGATGGAGACGGAAGATGTCCGTGGTCTTGGTGGCAAGCGGGCTGTCGACAAAGATGGGCAGCTCGGGGATGGCCCCGCTGCTGTGCAATTTATGGAGGGAATAGACCAGTTGCTGGGTCCGGCCCACGGCAAAGGCGGGAATCAGCAGGGTGCCGCCGCGTTGCACGGTCTGGTTGACGATCCGTTCCAGCTCTTTTTCCGTTTCCAGATAGGGGGGGTGAGTCCGGTTGCCATAGGTGCTCTCCATGATCAGGATGTCAGCGCCGGCGGTGAGCGGTTCCGGGTCGCGGATGATCGGAATGCCCGGTCGGCCAATATCGCCGCTGAAGACCAGACGCCGGGATTTCCCGGTCTCCTGATCATCAATGTCAAGGATGACATGGGCGGAACCCAGCATGTGACCGGCATCCATCAAGGTCAGATGCACCCCCGGGAAAAGCTGGTGGCGGCGATTATAGCTCAACCCCACGAACTGCTTCATGCTCCTGGCCACATCTTCCTCGGTATAGAGCGGCTCAAAGAGGTTCTGCCGGTTTTTCCGGCGCCGCTTGTTGACGAATTCCACATCCTTTTCCTGGATAAAGGCGCTGTCCATGAGCATGACGGCACACAGATCGCGGGTGGCGGAGGTGCAGACAATATCTCCCCGGAAGCCGTTTCGGACCAGGCAGGGGATACGGCCCGAGTGATCGATATGGGCATGGGAAAGGATGAGGGTATCGATTTTCTTGCCCTGGCAGAATTCGCTGCGGTTGCGCTCAAAGGCCTCTTTGCGTTTTCCCTGGTAGAGACCGCAGTCGAGCATGATGGTTCTGCCGTTGACTTCAATAAGATGCAGGGAGCCGGTAACGGTCCGGGCGGCCCCGTGAAAGGTGATTTTCATGATTTCCCTTTAAGGCTTGGGTTTGCTGGTTACAGCATCCAAGGTGCGGAGTGCTGCGTCAAAATTGAATCCCTCAATCTGCTGCGAGAGTTCGTTGAAGTGTGTCCCGAGCGCGAGACGTAACAAAGGGGCTGATTCCCGTAAAAACAGGGTGGCGCGGCCGTTGTTTTCCGTCAGCAGGTCCTGCAATTCGGTTACAATCTGTTGCAGGCGGACCGGATCCGGTTGGATGATGTCCGGGGAGTCCGTTTTTTCTTCCGGCAGGTCAAGAATTGCCGCCGCCAAGAGTGCCTGTTCCTGGGCCAGGGCCTTGATCAATGGCTCGGTTTCGCTGGCTGGCTGCTGCGCCCTGAGGGCGATTTCCAGTTGGGCCGCCAGATCCCGAACCCGGTTTGCCCCCATGGTGGCGGCAACCCCTTTGAGGCCATGGGCAAGATCCCGGCCTGCCTGGAAATTACCGGTGGTCAGCAGTGCAGTGATCCGGTCGGCATCATCCTTATGTGACAGGGAAAACTGGCGGAGGAGCTGGATGTATATGTTGACATCGCCGCGCAGATTGGCCAGACAGAGTGTTGGGTCGAGGTCGGGAATATGCCCTAACAACTCGTGCCAGTCCCTGACCTCTGGAGTCATGACATCTTGGGCAAGAGGCGCAGGAGCAGGGATTGTCTGTTCCGGCAGCCATTTCAACAGGGTGGCAAACAATGTCTCCGGGTCCACGGGCTTGGCGATGAAGTCATTCATGCCCGCCTCTATACAGGTACGGCGGTCTTCTTCGAAGGCGTTGGCGGTCATGGCCAGGATCGGCAGCTTCGTTCGGTTCGGCATCTTGCGAATCAACCGCGTAGCCGTCAGCCCATCCATCTCCGGCATCTGCATGTCCATCAGGATCAGGTCGTAGGCGGTGATGATGGTTTTCTCCACGGCTTCACGGCCGTTTTGCGCGGTGTCCACTTCCAGGCCGGCCCCATGCAGCAGTTCCATGGCTACGTCTCGATTGATGGCATTGTCTTCGACCAGCAGCAGACGGGCACCACCATGGCGACGCCGCAATGCCGCCTCGGTGTTCCTCTCGATCACGGTTGAGGTGGGAGCCATAATCCCGTGGCCCCGGCCGAGTCTGGCGGTGAACCAGAAGGTGCTGCCTCGGCCCGGTTCGCTTTCAGCGCCTGTCTCGCCCCCCATCAGCTGCGCCAGCCGGGAGGTGATGGCCAATCCAAGGCCGGTGCCGCCGTACTTGCGGGTGGTTGAGACATCCGCCTGTTCAAAGGCCTGGAACAGAATGGGCAACTGCTCGGCCGCGATGCCGATTCCGGTATCCTGGACCTCAAAACGGACCAGAATCTCATTGTCCCTTTCTTCAAGCAGCCGGGCGCGCAGGGCGATGGAACCGTGGTCGGTGAACTTGACGGCATTCGCGGCGTAGTTGAGCAAGGCCTGGCCGAGCCGGGTGGCGTCGCCTCGCAGCCAGCGGGGCGCATTATCCGTGTCCACAGTGATGGTTATCCCTTTACTTCTGGCCTCTTCTGCGATCAGGGCATGGGCATGGTCAAAAATAGCATTGAGGGAGAAGTCCGTCACTTCCAGTTGCAGTCGACCGGCCTCAATCTTGGAGAGGTCGAGGATGTCGTTGATGATGGTCAGCAGATGGTGAGCGGCGGCGGTAATCTTGGCCAATTTGTCCTGCTGTCCCAGATCGTGGTTGTCGCGTTGCAGCAGATGGGTCAGTCCGACAATGGCATTCATGGGGGTACGGATCTCGTGGCTCATATTGGCCAGAAAGGAGCCCTTGGCCAGGTTGGCGACCTCGGCCCGCTCACGCGCCTCTGCCAGTTGTGTTGTTCGCGTCTTCACCAGTTCTTCCAGATGATGACGGTGGCGATCCAGTTCCTGGCCCAACCGTTTTTTTCGGTGATGTCCTCTTTTATTGCCATGTAATGGGTAATGTGCCCGTCCGGTTGGCGGATGGGGGTGATGATGGCGAACTCGATGTATTCGCTGCCATCTTTGCGCTTGTTGTAGAGCTCGCCTTTCCACGTCTGGCCATGGTTCAGGGCGTCCCACATGGCCGCATAGGTCGCAGTCGGGGTCTTTCCGGACTGGAGGATGCGCGGGTTCCGGCCGATTACCTCGGCGGGGGTGTAGCCGGTGTTGCGGATAAAGGCCTCGTTTATGTACTCGATGTTGTTATCGAGATTGGTGATGACGATGCTCTCCGGGCTCTGTTCCATTGCCAGGGAGAGTTTGTAGATTTTCTCTCGTGCCTCCTGGCGTTCGGTGATGTCTTCACCTGAACTGAGGCTACCGGCAATCTTGCCCTCATCGTTGGAGTAATAGGTATTGTGCCAGGCGATTAGGCGTTGGCTGCCGTCCCGGCACAATACCGGGTTCTCGACATATTCCCTGGCTGGTAAATCGCCGTCCACGATCTGCTGGAACAGGGGATAAACCGTCTCCATTCCTTGCGGTTGCGGCAGGCATGTTGCAAACCATATCCGTCCCAGGAGTTCATCCTCCTTGTAGCCCAGCAGTTCACATCCTTTGCGGTTGATCATGGTGATCTGGCCGTTGACGTCCAGGTTGACCATGATGGTCTGGATCGTATCAAGGTAGCGCTGGTTGCGGTCACGCGCCTGTCGCAGCGCTGCCTCACTATCCCGTCTCTGGGTATCGTCGCTGAATACCAGGACCACACCCAATAATATGCCATTGGTCGTTCTGATCAGCGCGGCGCTGTCGTGGACAGGGATCTCCCGGCCATCGCGGGCGAGTAGAAGAGTATGCTCGGCAAGATTCACCACTTCGCCGGAGGCCATGGCTTTTAGGGCCGGATCTTCGACCGGCTCACGAGTCTGCTCATTGATGATCCTGAAGACTGACGTCAACGTCTGGCCCAGCGCCTGCCGACATGTCCAGCCGGTCAGGTTTTCCGCCTCCGGGTTCAGAAAAGTGATGCGGCTATAGCTGTCCGTGCTGATGACCGCGTCACCGATACTGGCCAGGGTCACGGTCTGGAGTTGCCGGCTCGCTTCCGTCTGCTGTCGTGTCTTGTGCAGCAACTCGCTCAGGACGCTGACGAGCACACCGTTGACGATGAGAACTGCCCACTGGAAAAGATCATGCTGCTGGGTGATCCAGAAGTCATGAGCCGGTGGAATCAAATAAGCGGTGCTGGCGGCAGCGACTCCGGTGGCGACCAAACCGGGGCCAAGACCTCCCAGCACCGCACTGAGGATGATGGGAAACATAAAAAGGATCAGCATGAGTCGTTCGCCAAATGAAATAGTGATGCCCATGCGGACAAGCAGTATCGCCAGGGTTATTGTCACGGCAAAGAGATATATCTGCCAGCGCTGCCAGGAAACGAGCGTTGCCGGTCCCCCAAGGGCCTCGATGTCCGTGGCCGATGAACCAGGCAGACGCCGCAATAATCTGTAGAGCAGCAGTGAGGTGATGCCCACAAACAACCAGCCCTTGAGGGTGGCGGCCAGAGTGATCAGAGACGGGTCGTTAAACAGCCAGGCCACGACCTTGTCGGAGAGCAGGATCCACAGGGAGGCAAACACCGCATACGTCAAGACAATACGGTAGATGCCGAGGGTCATGTTCTGGCCGGCTGGCAAGGAATGAATGGAAGGATTGGGGTCTTGCATCATGGGGGTACACTTCAATGAAGGTGTTTAAGTTGCCTGTGAGCCTCCGAAATCCCTTTGACCCTTTTCGACATGCTTATGGCTCAGGGTGCAAACGATGGCTATCGGCCTTCCGTGTCACTGTAGCGGGTGGCGATGGTCTCAAACACGTCGAAAATGGCGAGAAAGGCCGCCACTACATCCGGATCGAACTGACGGCCATTTTCGGCGACAATGATCTCCCTGGCCGTGGCGAAGGAGAAGGGCTCTTTATAAACGCGGCGATTGATCAAGGCATCGAAGACATCGGCCATGGCCATCAGGCGCGCCGAGATCGGGATGGCATCTCCAGCCAGCCCATCTGGATAGCCGCTGCCATCCCAGCGTTCGTGGTGCCAGTGGGCGATTTCCTTGGCCAGCTCAAGAAACTTTACCGGTTGAGTGATATCGTGTTCCGCCTGTTCAATGGCCTGACTGCCAAGCTGGGCATGGGTCTTCATGATCTCCCACTCTTCCGGGGTGAGTTTGCCGGGTTTGAGCAGGATGTGATCGGGAATGCCCACCTTGCCGATATCGTGCAGGGGCGCGGACTTGGTCAGAAGGGTGATATTGGCTGCGGTCAGGAATTCGCTGAAGCGGGGGTGGTTTTGCAGGTGATCGGCAAGGGCGTGAACGTACCCTTGGGTGCGGCGCAAATGGTTGCCGGTCTCCGGGTCGCGGGTCTCAGCCAGATGGGCGAGGGCGAAGATGCTCACGTCCTGGATGAGCAGGTTCTCCCCCATACGCCTGGCGACCTCCGCTTCCAGAAAGGCATTCTGGTCGCGCAGCCAGTCACGCGCCTGCTTCAGTTCCATTTGGGTGCGAACGCGGGCCAGGACAATAAGCGGAACAATGGGTTTGGTGATGTAGTCCACCGCGCCTATTTCCAGGCCGCGCATCTCTGCCTCGGTGCTGTCCATGGCGGTGACGAAGATGACGGGAATGTCACGGGTGCGCGGGTCGGCGCGCAGGCGGCTGAAGACCTCATACCCATCCATGCCCGGCATCATGACGTCGAGCAGGATCAGGTCGGGACTGGGGCTGGTGACGGCGAGCTGCAAGGCCTTTTCGCCGGAAGTGGCAACCCGTACCCGGTAGGCGGGCTGCAGGAGTTCATTCAAGACCGCCAGATTTTCAGGCGAGTCGTCGACGATCAGGATTGTTGATAAAGATTCATTCACCAAGACAACCGCCTTACTGATTGGGGCTTTTCAGTTATCCGTGTACGCTGTGGCGATCTGGACAGAGAAAAAGTTGTACTTCAGGAGTAATATCTTTTTTACCATAAAAAAAATAGCCCACCAAGAAAAATACCCATATCTTTCAGAATATACTCTTAAAAATATCCGGGAATGGCGCTCTTGCCATGATCAATTGAGCGGGAATGGAAATTTGGCATACCGGTTTTTTGGAGATTGATGAATGGAGTCGTGTTCACTCCCAACAGATCAGCATCTCATGCAGGCCGCTGGAACGGCTGATGGTGCGTTTGACTGCGGCATTGAAAATGGCCTGGTCGCTGGCAATCAGCACCCTGGTTCTGGCGCGGGTGACGGCGGTATAGATCAACTCCCGGGTCAGGAGGGGGGTGTCGGCTGTGGGCAGGACCACCAGAACCTCGGCAAACTCGGAGCCCTGGCTTTTGTGGATGGTCATGGCAAAGACCGTTTCACATGCCGGCAGCCGGTAGGGCTGGTATCCTTTGAGGCTGCCGTCTTCGCGCTCAAACCAGACCTTGAGTGCGCCGGGAGTGGCGGACTGAGAGGATGGATCCGGCAGGCAGATGCCGATGTCGCCGTTGAACAGGTTCAGGCCGTAGTCGTTGCTCAGGATGATCACCGGTCGGCCGGGATACCAGCCGCCGGGCTGACATGGATACCCGCTGGCTGCCAGCTTTTGTTCCACCAGCCGGTTGAGGGTCAGGGCGCCGCCGGTTCCCAGTCTTATGGCGCAGAGGACCCGGAACCGGTTGAGGGACTGAAAGAGCTGCCGGATGTCGTCTTCCTGTCGGGAGTTGTTACCGCCGGGCAGGGCCGCTACCTTTTCCATGTAGCGGATATATTGGGCCACAATAAAGTCCGGCAGTGGCTCCTGGAGGAGCTGGAGGCTTTTGGTTGTTGTTGCTTCTGGTGCATCGGAAGAGAGCATGGACCAGGCGGCAGCGCTGTCGTTTCTGTTCACGGCTTGGGCAAAGGCGCTGATCTCGAGGTTAAAGCGATAACTCTTGTGCAGGGTCACCGTATTGTCCGGCAGGGCCTGGATGCAATCGGCCAGCACCGCGCCGGACTCAACCGAGGCGAGCTGGTCCTTGTCTCCCAGCAACACCAGTCTGGCGCCGGGTTTGAGGGCATCCACCAGTTTGCTCATCATGGCCAGATCGACCATCGAGGCCTCATCGACCACCACCACATCCCAGGGCAGGGGGTTGGCATGATTATGTTTGAAGACGGATGAATAACGGCGGACGCCAAGCAACCGGTGCAAGGTGCAGGCGCTGGTCGGAATCTTCTCCTTGATTGACGCGGAGAAGGGAAGTGCGGCCAGGCTTGTGGAAATGGATTCCTTGAGCCGCATGGCCGCCTTGCCGGTCGGGGCGGCCAGGGCGATCTGCAGGTCAGGCCCCAGCGCCAGCAGGAGCAGACCCAGAATCCGGGCCACGGTCCTGGTCTTGCCGGTGCCGGGGCCGCCGGATATAAGGGCCAGAGGCCGCGTCAGCGCCATCTCGGCTGCCTGGCGCTGCCAATCTGTTTCTGTATCTGTCTCCGGCCTCTGGCCAAAACAGGCTACGAGTTCCGCCTGATATTCAGGAAAAGTACATTGAGCCTGGGCCAGGGCCTTGAGTTGTTCGGCCAGCCGTAACTCGTAGCGATAGTAACGCTGAAGATAGAGCCTGCCGTGCCAGAGCACCAGCGGGGTGGTGATATCCGCGGATACCAGGCAGCTCCCGTGCAAGACCTGTTCTTCTTCACTGGTCAGGGGCAGGCAGCTATGCCCGGCGGTTAGAGACGCGGACAGCCGTTTGATCAGCAGTCCGAACCTGTCTGCCGCTATTCCGGTCAGCCCTGATTGTCTGGTCATGAAGCGGGCGAACTGGTGGTCAAGGGCGGTAAAAATCGGCTCATCCATTTTCGGATCCTCCACAGGCGCGACCGGTAGCCAGGCAGCGGTCGAGGCGTTCCAGGGTCGCACGATCGGGCAGATCACAATAGACCCCGCTTCCCGGCAAAGTCGGCTCCATCCCCCGGACAAAGAGGTACATCACCCCGCCGAAATGGGTGCTATAATCATAGCCCTCCAAGTCGTTTTGCAGATAGCGGTGCAGCACCAGGGTGTAGAGCCAGTATTGCAGGCCGTAGTTATGGTCGCGCATGGCCTGCTCCAGCCCTTCCGGCCCATAGTCCGGCAGGTGGTTGCCCAGCCAGTTGCTCTTGTAATCCATGATGTAGAATTTTCCCTGATAGCGGCAGATCAGATCAACAAAACCGGTGAGATAGCCTTGCAGGGCCTTGGGCGTGACTGGAGTCACAGTCGTTTCTCCAGCCAGAATGGTGTTGATCTGCTCGGTGGAACTCGCCTGGAGCTGGAAATAAAAGGGCATCTCGCGGAGGATCTCGGATTGATTGAGAGCGGTCAGACAAAAAGGTGTGCTGCCATCCGCCAGAAACAAGGGGGTCTGCACCACCTTCTGGAGCAGGGCGGCCAGCCTGCCGGGACTCACCTCGACGCCGAACCAGGCGCATTGCTGGTGCAGGAGATTTTCGTATCCAGCGCCGGTGGCCAGGGTAGCAAAAGGGACCTCTTCCAGCAGCGCATGCACCACATTGCCCATGGCCGCCCCTTTCGGAAGATCAGGGAGGAGATCGGTCTCGCTGGTTTCATTGGATAGGTCAGACCAGCGCGACTGATTCTCCGATTGATGGGCCGGGCCGAGGGTGGAAAGCGATGAATAGCTGTGCAACAGCCAGTCGGTGTGCAGGTTGCGGCCGGTGAATGATACGGGCATGAGCTCATCTGGCGCGGCCTTTCTGCTGGCCATCACCACGGTTTCATCATTGTCAGCAGCAATTAACTCGTAGGCCACGGAGTCGTTCGCCGCCTGTTCCCGCAGGGTCTGGATCTGCGTGGCAAAATCTTTTCCCTGCTCCAGGGAGAGCAGCCAGGCCAGCGACGGAACCATGGACTCGGTGACATCTTTGTTCCCCTTCACCTCGGCCCAGAAGGCATAACAGCGGTACGTGGCCCGGGTCAGGGCCACGTAGGCCAGACGCAGCTCTTCCGCCAGCTCCTCTGCCAGCGCCTGTTCTTTGTGCCGGGCAAAGTCCGGGGAGCCAAGATCGATGACCAGCGCCCGGTTTTCATCATGACAGGTCACAAAATCCTTCTGTTTTTTCAGGAAATTGCCACGCTGCCAGAGAAAAGGGCAGAAGACCACGGGATATTCCAGCCCCTTGGCGCTGTGCATGGTGACAATCCGCACCGCCTCTTCATCGCTCTCCAGCCGCAGCTCGGTATCTTCCAGGCCGTGCTGGTCATCCTTCATGGTCTGCAGCCATTGCAGGATCTTGCCCGGCCCCATGGCCTCGTCCGTTTCTGCCGTCTGGATCAATTCAAGCAGATGGTGGATATTGGAGATCTTGCGTTCGGCCAAGGGCTGTCGGGCCAGGTTGAGCAGGATCTTTTCCGTGGCCAGCAGGCTGGTCATCATGGCCAGAAAGCCGCGTTCCTGCCAGAGCAGGTGATACCCATGGAAACGGGCCAGCCACAGCTCCACCTGCTCAGAGTCCTGCCACAGTCCATACAGCTCCAGCCCGTGCATGCCAAACCAGGCGCTGGTGAGCGCGGTCTTCAGAAGCGTGGTGTTTCCTGGAGAGCAGAGCGCCTGTAGCAGCAGAAAGAGATCATGGCATTCATCGGTGGTGAACACGGACTGCTGACTGGCCATGACGGCTGGAATCCCGGCCCGGGCCAAAGCGGCCTGAAACTGGTCCGCCTGCTTATGGTTCCTGACCAGGACGGCGATGTCTCTGGGGGCCAGCGGCGTATCCTGGTCCGTTGCGGTCAGCATGATCGGCCCCTGCGGCCGCAGCAAACGGGCGGTCTCCGCGACCACAGAGGAGACAATCCGTTCCGTGGCCTTTTCGGCACTCCATCTGCCGTCATCGGCATCCGGGGCCGCGTCCAATTGGCAATAGGCCATGACCGCACTCTTCCCGTTATCGAGCAGTTGGCCATCATCCGCGCTTTTGGCGGGCAGGACCGGGGTATAGGAGAGTTCCCTGGTGGCAAAGGCATCTTCCCGCAACTGAAAGAGTCTGTTTATGGCCTCAACCAGCGCCGGATGGGACCGATAATTCTTCTTCAGTCCCAGATGAAAATCGGCCTGATCCCGGGCCTTGAAATAGGAGTAGATGTCCGCCCCCCGGAAGGTGTAGATGGCCTGCTTGGGATCGCCGATCAGGTAGAGATAGTGGGAGGAGCCTGCGAAAAGGGCGGAGAAGATCGAGTACTGGGCGTCGTCTGTGTCCTGAAATTCATCAATCAAGGCCACCTGGTAGCGTTTGCCGAGAATCTGCCGCAGTGTCGGCCCTTGTTCGCCGGCCAGGGCCTTTGCCAGTTGGGAGATAAGATCGTCAAAGGAAAGCAGGTTCTGTTGCCGGAGGGTCTGGGCCAGACCGGTGGAAAGTTCCCGGACCAGTCCGATGCGGAAGGCCAGGGCCACAGTCTGCCGGGCCTGGAGAAAGTCGGCAATCTCCTGATCTGCCAGCGGCAAGGCGGTGAGGAATTCCTCTTTTTTCTCCTCGCCGCTTTTTTCCTTGCTGCTCCTGAACTTGCCGCCATGCAGTTCTGCCCTGATCCCGGCGGCGCTGAGACGCTCGATATTGGCCGGCGGTTGCAGGCTGTGTCCCTCGAGAAAATCATCAACCTGCTGCCACCAGCCGGAAAAATTGGTTTGCAGCTCTTTCGTAAATTTCCCCTCGTTCACCGCCTTTTGCAGCAAGGGATGCAGGGTGGCGGCGTTGCTCTGCCACCAGTCGGAGAGGTGGTTCAGGCTCTTGTCGAAAAGGGTGAGTGCCTCTGCCACTGTTGGTGCCTGCGGTTCAATCCGGGCGGCCCTTTTTCCTGCTCCCTCTACACTCTTATACAGATCATCAGGGGTTTTATAGATCTCGGTGATCAGGGCGCAGTGCAGGGGCGAGAGGGTGTACAGATTCCGCCGCCAATAATCCTGGATGACCTGGGCGCGCAGGCGGGAAGGGTCGGTCGTCAGCTCAAAATCAAAGAGCTGGCCGCTCTCCAGCGCCTGTTCCTGGAGCATGCGCTGGCAGAAACCATGGATGGTGAAGACGGCGGCCAGATCCATATCGAGCAGGGCCATCTCCAGGCGATGGAGGGCCAGCGGTTCGGCAATGCCGCGTTCAGCAAGCCCGGCGCGCCAGGCCGCAAGGGCCGGATCGAGCTCGTTTTTCTGTACCCCAAGGATATTTCCTTCGGGGCGTTCTTGATCACCGGCAAGCAGATCCCGGGCCGATGCCAGCCGGGCCCGGATCCGTCCTTTCAGCTCTTCCGTGGCCGCCTTGGTAAAGGTCACCACCAGGATGCTTGGCAGGGGGAGGCCGGATTCGGTCACAAAACGCAGAACCAGCATGGCAATGGCAAAGGTCTTGCCGGTTCCGGCGCTGGCCTCGACCAGATTGACCCCTTGGCGCAGGCCAGCGGTGGCGGCGTCAAATGTCTCTCGTTGTGCCTTCATCACCTTTGCTCCCCTTCTGACTGTGTCTGGTCAGTTGTCTCCGACCATATCGGGCCTAAGAATTCCTCGCACAGGCGCAGGAATTCCGGGCCAAGCAGGGTGTCTGGATCACAACTGCCATAGAGCAGGGTCAGTTCGGGTTCATAGCCCTGTTCCAGGCTGTCTCTGAAACTTTTTGCCGCTGTGTCCAGCGGTGATTTTTGCGCCCGTTTGTTGTTCTGTTGCTGAATATAGGCCCAGGCCGGTTCCACCAGCAGGGGGCTGGGAGAGGAGTATCCTTCATGGTAGATCGTCAGCAGCTCACCAAGCCGGGATTGAGGATCAGCACAGGGGGGAAAACAACGATCCAGCTCCTTGGTCAGCAGATGGGTGGTGGCAGGCGCGGGTGTTGCGGCAGCAAGAAGCAGATGATGAATCCAGGTCTTGAGCAGGTCCTTGCCCTTGCATTTTGAGTAGCGGGCGAGCAGGATGCCGTTTTCATAAATACCCGTAAGCTGGCCAATAAGACGATATTCGCCGACCTGCAGATCAATGGGGAGATCCGGCAGACTCTGGCCCATGTTCCTGGCCTCAATCTTCCCGGCAAAGGCAGACAGCTCCGGGAACTGCCGGTCAAAGGCCAGTTGGCCGGGGGTGCCCAGCATCCAGCGGCCCTGGGCCTTCAATTTGGCGAGAGCGGCTGTTTGCGGTTCTGTGGTTTTATCGAGGCATGTCTGGACCAGCTCCTGATTGACCAGATAGCGGTCAAGACTATTCAGAGAAAACAGTTCGCTTTCCCCCGGCACCTCGGCCTCGGTATCGAGGCGAATACCCAGCCGGTTGTGGACAAACCATCTCTGCGGATGGGCAAAGAAGCTGAGCAGATCAGCAACGGTGACAATCTTGTTTTCATCATCGGGCAACGAGCCCGTCCACCAGGGTTCGGGGGTTGGCGCTGGTGGGAGCGGGTGAGCCAAGGCCCTGGCCACCTCACAGTTATGACTATTATAGCTGAAGAGGCCGGCGCCGGAAGTGCTATGGAAATAGCGCGGCGAAAAGGGCTGCAAGGGATGTCTCTGCACCGGATCTTCTATCCCGTAGGAAAGCTGGAGCGTCTCGATCAGCTCGGTGATCAGCACCGAGGGCGGGATGGCGCTGCCTGAGCGGATCGATTGACCCACATGGCTGAGGTACAGATATCTTCTGGCCGAAAGCAGGGCCTCCAGAAACTGATAGCGGTCGTCGCCCCGTTTGGAGCGGTCTCCCGGCCGGAAGGTTTCACCGAGCAGATCAAAGGGCGGATGGCGGTCGGTCTTGGGAAAGACGCCATCGTTGAGCCCCAGCAGACAGACCGCCTGAAAGGGGATGGAGCGCATGGGCAGCATGGAGCAGAAGGTGAGCTGGCCGCGCAGAAATCCGGCGCTGCTCCTGGTCTCCTGCGCCGCAGTCTCCAGCCAGGCCCGCACCACCTCCAGGGGGAGATCATGGTGGTGCAGGGCGCCAAAGCGGCTGCCGAGCGTGGTCAGGATTTCCCGCAACTGGGCGATATCGTTTTCGGTGTCCGGACCAAACAGGGAGTCAACGTGCGAGAGCAACAGGGTTGACCAGGCGGCCAGCGGCCGGGGCCGGAAAAAGTCTTCGGCTGCCTGGGCCAGCAGTTCGATGAACTGGCACAGCCCGCCCAGAGGCCGGGCCTGGCTTCCTTCGATATCGGGATAGGGGAGGATGGTGTTCACCGGCAGATCCCAATCCATGGCATAGCCGAGGAGCAACCGGTCAAGCCCGGCCTGCCAGGTGGTCTCTTCTTGTTGCGGTAGGTTCATGGTACCAAGCTGCGCCGCGGAGAGCCCCCAGCGGATGCCGGAGCTTACGACCCAGTGCCGGATCAGTTCGCAGTCGGCCTCGGTGAGGGCGCCGAAGGTGGCGGCAATCTCCGGCTTTTCCAGCAGATCAAGGACTTCACTCCAGGAAAACCGGCTGACGGCCAGATCAAGGAACTGGAGAAAGATTGCCAGACCCGAGTTCCGGCGGCGCAGGCTGCGGTCGGCAATGGAGTGCTGGATATCGTGGAAGATGGCCGGGATTATGGCCGCATATTCCTGGATGTCAGGGGCCATCACCACCATATCGCGCAGCGCCATGTCGGGGTTCGCCTGGAGCCAGTGCAGGATTTGATCCTTGAGAATCATCACCTCCCGGACCGCCGAGTGACACGAGACAATGGTCAGGGAAGGATCAAGGGGGATTTTTTCATCATCTTTTGCTTGCCACCCGCCATCCAGTAGATCCGCTTGCAGCCGATGGAGCAGGCAGGGCGCATGGCCCCCAGGCGCGGCAGTCTGCGCCGGATCTTCATAGCTGTCAGTGTCGATCAGGTTATCAATACGATCAAGGAGCATGCCGTGAAAATCCTGACCCTGTTTACCCAGAGAGTTCAGCAAAGGGTGGATCTCAGGGATAAGAGGGAGTGGTTCCAGATTGGTTTGCAGCCGGGCCAGATTTTCCCGTATCAACTGCCGCTTGCCGGGAATGTCCATCCAGTAGTTTTGACAGGGGGTAAGGAGATAGAGATGGACATCGCAATGGCAGGAGACGGCGTGCAGGCAATCGAGCAACAGGGGCGGCATGCTGTGCAGGCCAAAGACCGAGAGCCGGGAAGGCAGGATGGCGGAAAAATCCTCCGCCCTTTGCAGGCGTTGCAGAAATTGGCGCAGCATCTCGCCCCGGTGCGGGGTATTGTCAAGGGACGCCCGCAGTTGCGCCCACAGGGCCATCTGCCATTCTTCCGCCGGACTTCCGGTGCTCATTTTCTGCCGCTGCCAGCCATCCAGCATCTCCGGCCGCATGATCTGATACTGATCAAAGATATTGGCCAGTTGCTGGGAGAGTTGGTAGCGTTTCAACCCGCTTTGTTCCCCGCTTATATAGCGCCGAAGCGGGGCAAACAGCGGTTCCTCCGTTTGTTGCACCTGATGCAGCAGGCCATCAAGGCGCCAGGCAAGGGCTTCGCGGTCAAAGGCATCCGGGTTGATAACCATGCCCATCCGGCTGGCCATGAGGTCAAAAAACCGGGTGGGCAGCATGTACTCAAAATTGCACCAGACCGTAAAGGCCTCGGCCAGCCGCTGGGAGAGCATCCGCTCCATCCCCTGACTCTGGATCAGAAAAACCTCCTTTTCAAAGAGACTTCGCTGCGCCTGAGAGTGAAGAACCTCTACCAGATGGGTCAGCAGATTTTCGGTGCGGTTGGAGAGATGGAGAGAGAACATGGGTTGGTCTTTGCTGGTCTTTATGGATGAATGTTTGATCCTGCTGCGTGATACCTTTTGTCGTTGTTCATGGCTTGCACAGGGCATAGCGGCCGGATTTTTTGCCGCCGATCTTTTCCACCATCCCCGCTTCCAGCAGGGGACGAAGCAGATCCATTGCCCCCTGACGGGAAATGTCCAGGGCGGCCCAGATTTCAGCCGGGGCCATGCTGCCATGGTCATGCAAAAGGTGCAGGAGCCGCTCCTGTTTCGGGCGCAGGACGAGTTTTGTCGACGTGTTGAGCTGGAGGGTTTGTGCCCGCAGCCAGACGCGCTCCATGGTCAGTTTCAGCCCTTCGGTCGTGTACTCCAGCCAGCCGGTGAGGTCTTCGCCAGCCTGCCGCACTGCCTGCAGGGCGGCGTAGTAGCGCGGGCGATCCTCCCAGTAGTATTCATCCACTGAAAAGATGTGGTGGGTGTCAAAACCGCGCCGGTACAGTTCCCAGAGGGCCAGGGCGCGTCCGGTACGTCCATTGCCGTCACCAAAGGGATGAATGGCCTCGAAACGGTAGTGGAGAATGGCAGAACTGAGTACAGGTGAAATCTCGCCCGCTTTGTTGTTCCACCACTCCAGCAGCTCGAACATCAGCCCGGAGACCTCGGCCGGGGCGGGCGGGAAGTAGGTTCCCACCCGCACTGTGATGGAGCGGTAACGGCCGGCATCGCCCTGATCCATTACCCCGCCGGCCAGGATGCGATGCAGTTCAAACAGGTCTTCGTGGCGGATGATGTCCTTGCTGGCCTGTTTTTCCACATGGCGCAGGCCGGCGAAATAGTTGAGCACCTCGCGCTGCGAACGCTGGTCTGAGGCCGCCAGGCCCCGGCCTTCCTCAAGGGCGCATACCTGTTCCAGGGTCAGCGGGTTACCCTCGATGGCAGTGGAGGCGTGGACGTTGCGGGTGCGGGTGTCCTTTTGCAGGGCGGGAATCCAGGAAAGCGTGATTGCTGCCCCCTGAATGCGTTCCCGCAAGGCGGCCACTGCCTCCACCAGGGTGAGCAGCCGGGGACTGATGGTGTAAGTTGGTTCGTATGACATGCTATGAGTCAAGCATAAGTCAAGTTTTCTGTCAAGTGGGTTTCCGCCCGCTTGCTGAATGAAGAGCGACTATCTGAGAAATGGCACGAGACCACACATGCAAAGCACAATGTGCTTTTACTTCCTCAACAATCAATCCGTGCAGACTGATCGGGGAAGATTTTTTGACAATAATGATGGAACCTTGACCGCTATTACCCTCTTTACTGCCCTCTTATAAGGGCTGTTACCCTTTCTTGATCCATTTGGCGCCAGGGCCGCGGCCGATGCACTCAACGGTCTTACCTTTCTGTGCGCCGAGGACGCGGCGCAGCATCTCGCGGCTGACGCCGGGGGTTGATGGTGTAAGCTGGTTTGTATTCTCGCAAAAGCAGCTTATATCAGGTAGTTTTTGATTCCCGGCATGACGGAGTTTGCGGCGCGTCCTCGCCAATCAGCACGGGCTTGCCGTTTTCCCAGATTACGGCGTACTGGCCAAGTTGTTTTTTCTTTTTCAGCGCCTTGGTGACCGCCTGTTTCAGAGCATCCAGTGTTTGCTGGCTTTTTTCAGAGGGGAGATGTTTGGAGAGATTCATGATCCTGCCTCATTAAGTAATTGTTGGTAGAGATTTTCGTGGAGAATATTTCGTTCCTGCCCTTGTTGCTCGAAGATCAACACAGGTTCGGTGTTGTTGAGAAAGCACTGGCAGGCGTCGGCAGTCTGGCTGTAGTCAAGCAGCAGGTTGTGCAGGCTGCGGGCAAAACGTCGTTCGATATCCTTGGGTGGGATGTTGTGTCCGCCGTGTGCCACCCGTTCGGCGACCCGTAGTTTTGACATTTCGACACTGGACAGGGCCAGATAGATGAGCTCTACCTGCCAGCCTTGTTTTTGTAAGCGCTGGATCAAACGGAGATAGGTGCGTCCGGCCAGGGTGGTTTCAAAGGCGAAGTCCTCGCCTTTAGCGATGCGCTCTTCGATCTCGTGCAACAGAATACGGCTGGCCGCGACCAGTTCCCGCTCCGGGGCCAAGGGCGACAAACCGGCGGCAATCAGATCGGCGTTGATGAAGTGGGTGCAGCCTGCCACCCTCGGCAGGTACTCCAGGGCAAAGGTGGTCTTGCCGGCGCCGTTGGGCCCGGCGATAATCCAGCAGGTAGGCATTATAAAGTTTCCTTGCCAAAGACTTTGGGGTTGATCTCTATTCCCGTATTCCAGTTGGAAAGATGGAAATAAAACATGAGGCTTATGGTTTCTGTCGCTCCTGTATCAAGGCGGTAAATGAGGAGATATCCATAAGCCACGCCTGTTGTGCAGACGTGTAGGTCTTATGCGGTCCACGCGGTAAAACCAGTTGCAGGTTTTTTGCCTTCATTTCGTCCGTTTGATGTTTGTCCTGTTGTTTTTTATATCCGTGATGCTTGCTGAAGTGATTTTATGAATTCTTCGATGTCTCGTTTTTGTGGATCGCTTGGTGTTTTATCTGTAGTTTGGAAAGAGTAAAGTTCATGCCATCCATGGTCGAGGTTTTCATCGTAAGTTTCAACGTGCAGGTCTGGGACACTGGCCTTAGATGCTACAAAATAGGTGCCGTCGATAAGAACTTCTTCTGCCATTGCTGTAATAAGGTCGGCATTGATATGGTGGGGATTGGAGAATATTATCTCGCCCCAGTTCTTGAAATTACCTGCATCTCGGTAAAGATATTCAAATCGTATATTCATAATCGGCCTTTATGTCTCAAAAACGTGTTGTCGGTGGTAGGCTAGAAATTCTACAAGTGGACAAAACTTTTCTGGTAATATTATCGGCTTACCATCGTAGGCCAACAGTGCAGAATTAAAAAATTGATCTGTATTGGTTATATGTTTCCGGGAAACAGTGACCGTCATATCCTCTGCGATTGCGATAATCCCGGCATCGAAGGCTTTGTCGTGCAGCATTGATAAGCAAAGGCCATTTCTAGGATTAAGCCGGTTTGTCGCGTCAACGCGCCAAGGTATGATGTGGCTCGCAACCAACAGTTTGGGTACGGATAGTCCAGTAATACAACACCGATAGTTATAAGCACTAAGTACCGCCCGTCGGAAAAAATCTTGGCCAACTCGGGTTGTTGTTTGAACTATTTTGTTACTTCCTGTGTAATCGACAAGTTCGTCTGGTATGGGCGTGTTGTCGTCGATAGCAACTCCAAATTCAGTGGTGGCTCCAAAAATATTTGTTGCATGTTGTGCTTCAACGGCGAAATGCTCCCACCCTGCCTGCATTTCTTCCCACATGGCTTTGTCGGCGGTTGATGCGCCTTTTAGCCCCTTGCGACCTGTTGAGGTTATGGCTGGGTCAAGGCTGGCGATGTTGGTTAATTTCATTGCCAGTGCTGATGGCGTTCTGCCAATCAACTTTGCATGTTTAATGATTTCGGGGTTACGGGAGTGCATTTTCCCGAACGGCATTTGACAATATAGATTGAATGCTACTAATAGTTGCTGGCGTGTCCAGCCAGCTTTAATGGACATCCGCTTCTCCGAGTTTACTTGCTGAAACCGTTGTCATGATATGTGGACTCATAATACGGGCGACTTCCTTAATCATTGGCACAACCGCGGACTGTCCAAACTGCTGATAAGACTGCGTATCCGATACTCGAATTTTAAAGTTATCAGGGAATCCCATAAGACGTGCGCATTCGCGGGGTGTCAGACGGCGAGGCCGCTCGCACGAACCTTGTGAAACAAGAATGTCTGAGCCGTCCTTGTAATATCTCGTAGACAGGGGGCGCGTTACGCTGTCGGGGTAGGCCAGTCCAAAGCCGAATCCGTTACCAGCGGCACTGTGTTTCTCTTTGTAAGCCTGTAGGTAGTTCCATAAGTTTGGTGTCAGCGTGTACTTGGGGTTGATCTTTCCCTGCGGGCCAATCGTGTAGGGCTCCTCTGTCGCTTCGCTTCCATCCTGTGGGTGCAGAATCGACGCCAGACGCGGGCCTTTAGTTGGGAGTTGCAGGTCGTCCCAGCAAAATCCGGTTTTCTCCTGAAAACCAACGATAATAATCCGCTCACGGTGCTGCGGTGTGAAATGCTGGCCGTCGATGACCTTGTAATGCACGTCATAACCCAGTTCCTCACGTAGTGTCTGGAGAATGACGCGGAAGGTGTTGCCCTTGTCGTGGGACAGCAGGTTTTTGACGTTTTCCAGCAGAAACGCCTTGGGTCGCTTGGTCGCGATAATGCGGGCCACGTCAAAAAACAGGGTCCCTTGCGTAGTGCATTCAAAGCCATGCGGACGACCAAGCGTATTCTTTTTGGATACGCCGGCAATGCTGAAGGGTTGGCAGGGAAAACCCGCCAACAGTACATCATGATTTGGGATATCCGCTGCATCAATGGTGGTAATGTCGCCTGCCAGAACATGAGCTTCATCCAGAGGGAAGTTTACCAGATAGGTCTTCTGTGCAAAGGTGTTCCATTCGCTCGTGAATACGCAGTGTCCACCATGTGCTTCAAAACCAAGTCGAATACCACCAATTCCCGCAAATAGATCAATGAAAGTGAAAGGGTGATCGTCGGTTGTTGCGACAGTCATCAAAGGCAATATCCGCTGTCGAATAACATCGGCAAGGTAGGATGGTGGGTCATTTTCACGAACCTCCCAGCGACGGACAGTACGCACATCAACATCAAGCAGCGTGGCGAGTTCACCCTGGCTGTAGCGGGCACGAGCTTGCTTTAACAGGTCAAGGGGGGGTAGTTGAGACATATTCAATCCTCCTCTGGGAATATTTTCGGACATTATACCCTGAAACATTCCCCTTAGGAAGAGATACTTGTAATTAGTTTATCTTGGTGGCGGGTAGAATCGACTCGCAAAAGGGGATGATATTTTCTTGGTCCTGAGGATGATTACTCCGACTTGGGAGGCAGTTTCGGCTTGGGCTTGTCGGTCAGGTAGTTGTTGGCCGTGATGACCTTTTTTCCTGATTTTGCTTCGAGCTGCCGACGGGCATCACCGGCGACGGTGCCGCCGTCACGGGCTGCGAGCTGGTTCTCGGTGAAACCTTGGGCGTCTTTGTTGCGGGCGATCTCGGTGGTAGCAGCTTCGCCGAGCATGGTAAAGATCAATTCCAGGTCGGTCATATGGTCACGAAGGTTCTCGCGTTTGAGCCCTTTCAGTTTCTTGTAATCAGCAGGCGTAACCCCAAAAGTGGCCTTGGAGATTTCGGAGGTGAGGATGGCGAAATCTTTCTGCTCGGCAATGCCTCGTTTTTGCCATTCGTCGGTCAGCTCATCCCGAACGGCGATACCGCGGACACGCTTCTCAATCCAGTCATCGGGGTAGCCTTTTTCCTTGAAGAGTTGTCGCATTCGCTGTTGGGCAAGCTCTGGATTCTCGATTTCCTGGACGCGCTCATAACCGACTTGCGCCAGCCAGCGTTTGAATGGCTCCGCCTTGGGGCTGGGGATGGATTGGATGATCCGGAAGGCGGCTTCGGTGTTGACAGCCTCGGTCTTGTAGCTTTTACCATCGGCTGAGGTTAATTTCAGTTGTCGACAAAGTGTCGACAACTGAAATCCCGAGGATGCCTTCTCGCGGTGCTTCATACGGTACCAGTAATCACGGGGGTTATCGCTGTCGGTCAGGGCGGCAACAATGTCCACAATCGAGAAATACCACTGGTCATCAATCCATAGGCGACGAATCTGTTTGGCGCCGAAGACGATAAGCTTATCCTGAGAATCCGAAGAGAGTTGCTCGATCATGAAGTTTTCCTTTTTGGCAGATTGGCTTGAAAGGTATGGCTTTACTCCATCCCGATCTGGAACATGGTCTCAAGATCATGACGGGAAAAGGCCTTAAAGGCGAGCATGGTCTCTGATTTGAGAATAGAATTGATGCCCAGCAGTTTTTTGGTGACCAGATCGGCAAGTTCCTCATTGGAGGCGACGCGGGCAATGGCGACAAGATCGTAGTTTCCACTCACGGAATAAACCTCTGAAATCCCATCCAGCCCGGCTATCTGTTCAGCCACCTCGTTAATCTTGGTTCTTTCCGCATTGATGAGAATAATTGAGGTAACCATATTGCCTCCTGGTCGTTATTTTTTTTGTGAGATTAGGGTAACTCCCTGACTTGTCATTTCTCAAGATTCCTCAATATACTGACCGTGATTCGATTTAGCAAGTTGGCGCTTGGCAATTCAGAGTCCCTTGGCCTATGGATGAAAAGAAGTAAGCTGTGTTGCCTGAGAGAGTGGTGATCATGGTGAGCTGTTATGAAAAATAGTCGTGTTAATTCATGGAATACGATACGGTTGGTTATTTTCAACTTAAATTGAAAATTATTGATGTAAGACAGGTTTTATGCTACCTTAAAAAGAAAAAGGATGGCCTTTCATGGAAACAATCGAATTATTTAGTCAGCTCGGATTATTATACAGAAAGCGGCGAATCGAGCTGAAAATCAAGCTGCGGACGCTGGCGATCAGGTGCGGGATCTCTATTGACACTCTGCGGTCGATTGAACGGGGGAGTGTGAGTGTGAAGATCGGCTCCTGGTTTGCGGTTGCCGACGCCCTCGGCCTGGCCGCAGTCTGGAAGGGGCTGCTTGCGGAAACGGTTGATCCCTTCGAAGAATACGATCGCAGGCAAGGGCTTGAAGAAAAAATTCTGAAAACGCGGGTCCGGTCGTGAAGAGCAACGATGCGATATCATTATATGTCTCCGCAGTCATGCCTGGCGGAGAAGTGGTCTCTGTGGGCCGGTTGTTATCGCGCAACCTGCACTCTTCCGACCGGAAAGAAGGATTTTTTAAGTACGATGAAGGCTACCTGCTGCGGCAGGACGCCTATCCTCTTGACCCGATTCATCTCCCGCTTGGACCTGGGACCTTTGAGGCCAGACGCGGGGAGGCCGGAGTGCATGGGGTTTTTGATGACTCCCTGCCCGACGCCTGGGGCCGGACCATTCTGGCGAAACGTGCCGGACTGGACAAGTCCCGTTTGACATCCGCCCGTCTTCTGGCGGCCTTGAAGGGCTCGGGGTTGGGCCGCCTGCTCTATACGGAAAAGCACTCTGCAAAGGTCCGTTTTGTCGATCAAGGCATCGCATTCAAGCAGATCCGTGCCGCCATTGGCGAGGCGGGGGCTCTTGAGGCCAATATCGATACGGAAAACAAGGAGCTCAAACATATCCTGGCCTGCGGCAGTTCGGCCGGTGGGGCGAGACCCAAGGTGCTTGTCCGCATGGACGACCATCTGTGGCTGGCCAAGTTTGCCAGTATCCGCGATATCGGACCCGCGCTTTTTGTTTCACTCGAACAGGCAGGAATGCTATTGGCGCAGGCAGCGGGGCTGAAAATCCCGGAGCTGAAACGGGTCACCGTCGAGAGCCGGGAAATCCTGCTGGTGAAGCGTTTTGATGTGACTGCTGCCGGTGGCCGCAACGCTATCGTGAGCATGCGCACCCTGACCGGCGAAGAAGATCCGTATCTGGTTTCATATGCAGATGTTGCGGGCGTTGTCCGGCGCATATCCGACCACCCGGATGTGGATCTCGAGAGTCTTTTCCGTTGGATGCTGGTCAATGTGCTTCTGCAGAATACGGATGATCATCTGCAGAATTTTTCGATGCTGCATACGGATTCGGGTTGGATGCTCTCTCCTGCTTACGACATCACGCCGAATATCTATCAGGAAAGCCATATCCTGCAAATTAACGGTAAAGACGGCATGTTCACCCACGAGGATTTAATCAGCGAAGGGCGGCGATTTGGCTTGTCGGCACAGAAATGCCGCCGGTTGCTTTTGGAGGTGTATGCCAGGCTGGCAGGGTGGAAGGATGTTTTTGAACAATGTGGGGTGTCAGGGCAGCACACGCAAACATTACGCGAGAGTATCAAGCAGAAGCGGAAGCTGGCGGCGCCCCCCATCTCATAGTTTGCTTAAATTATTCATTCTTTTGCTTACTGGCCAACCCCTTTTCCGGTATATTCAATAATTGCATAGACAAGACCCGCTAAAATTCCTATGGTAAAAAACAATCGAAAGCGGCGTTCCCACGGCACCTTTTCACCATCGGCCATGTATTGCAGCAGGGCGATGACAAACCAGGTGATGCCGGCCACAAAAGGGGCCGTTTGCAGGATCTGCCACAGGGTAGATTGGACAGTCAGCGTCAGATCGGAAGCAGGCCGCAGATTAAAGAGCAGGTAGCCTGCCGCGGTCAGATAAAATGATACTTTTTCTTTGATACTTTGCATATGAATACCCTTGATACGCTTTATTTTCCGGATACAGGTCTTTCTGTTCGGCAACAGTTGCCTTTGGCCCTCTTCTTCAATACCATCCATCTGCTCCAGCCGGTTGAAGATGGCGCGCAGGAAGACCGGGATGAACCATCCGATCCAGGCAGCTATCCTTTCACGGAATTGGGGTTCTGTCAAGTCCATACTCCATCAAGGCTGGGTGCGGACCGGGATCGTTTTCTGCATCTCATCCATGATATCAGAAACAAAAAAGATGCCTATGTCGAGCAGTTAAGTTATCTGACCCTGGCGTCTCTGTCCGCACCGGCCAGTCGTGGTGATAACTCCAAACAAGCGATTCTCTCTTCGTTGCTCCATGGCATGGATCAAGATGCTGATGCTGCCGATGAACAGGCCCGTCTGGCCCTGTGGCAGGCCCGCCTGGTCCTGAAGATCGCTGAGATCCTTGATCAGGAGGAAGAGGAGCTGGCCCTGCAACTGGCCGCTATCGATGATCATGAAATCGCCCTGTTCCGAAGTCTGCAGGGGGAAATCAGGGAGAGCGGCGAGGAGGATGTCGTCGAGGAAGACCCTTTTCTTGAACTGTTGGCACTGAAACAGAAGATGAACCAACCCCGGCCCGGGATGATCCGCAATCGCCTCCGTGCCTGGAACAGACTGTATCTGTCAGGTCCTTTGCCGGTGAACCCCTGGCTGTGGACCACCAGACGTCAGGAGGCAGCGGATATCCTTCTGGAGCAGTATGAAAAAGAAAGCGGACAGGCCCCGATATCGGTTTTGCAGCTTGAGCTTCCGGCCAGGATCAGCCAGGAAAATACAGACGTGATCCGGGAGGTCGAGCGATTCAGGGCCGGGATGCAAGCCGATCTACAGGAACTGGCCGCAATTCTGGGCAAGCTGGTCACGACTGAAACGCCAATCGGTGATCCGGCCTTGCTTGTCCCCCAGGCACAGGCATGGCAGGAAATGTGGCGCTTCAGGTTGGAATCGTCCTTCCCGGCCAGTCAATATGGCCGCACACCACTGACTATCTATCTCCTGGCCGAGACATC
Organism: uncultured Desulfobulbaceae bacterium; assembly: GCA_903887485.1. Lineage (GTDB taxonomy): Bacteria > Desulfobacterota > Desulfobulbia > Desulfobulbales > Desulfocapsaceae > UBA2270. Next base: position 32,500 of record CAISPV010000017.1, read on the forward strand.
TGTGCCGGCGCTGATTGGCGAAACGCAGGGCCAGGAAATGAAACCCTCAAACCGGCATGTGCTTCTGGCTGTCTGCGCATAACGATCTTACATATCACCAGCCAGATAGCGGACAATGGCAATGGCGGCCACGGTGGCGGTCTCGGCCCTTAAAATACGCGGTCCCAGACTGATGCTTTGATACCCGGAGCGGCAGGCGAGCGCTACTTCCTCTTTGCTGAAGCCGCCTTCCGGGCCCAGCAGGAGATGGATCTGGTTGTAATCAGCAAAGGGAGGGAGATCGTGCAGGCTTGTTGTCTTTTCCTCTTCCCAGAACAGGAGGCGCAAGGTGTGCGACTCTTGTCCGGAAGGGGAGCAGAGATCGGCAAAAGAAAGAGTATCATTGAGTTCCAGGGGCCGGGGGCGGGAGCACTGCTTGCAGGCCGATTCCACAATCCGCTGCCAGCGCTGCTGTCGCTTGCCGCCACGCTCTTCATCATCCATCTTGCCCTGACAGCGGCTGCTGACAAAAGGGGTAAAGGTTGCGACTCCCAGTTCCGTACATTTTTCAACGATAAAATCCATTTTGGCATTTTTCAGCATTGCCTGGCCCACATGCAGCATCGCCTTTTCCTCTTGCTGCTCATCGTCAGCAGCAAGGATGCGGGCAACAACCTGTCTGCTGATGTTGGTGATTTCGGCCAGATAACGCATCCCGGTGCCATCAAAGAGTTGGATCTGGGAGCCCACGTGCAGACGCAGGGACTTGGAGATATGACGTGACTCGGCCACTGGCAGCAGGACCTCTTCGCCATTTCTGTCGGCCGGTTCAAAAAAAAATCTACGCATCATGACAACAAGAGCACAAAAGAGCGTTCAGATCTCGGTGACGGTGCATGCCCCGTTGGGACAGACCTCAACGCAGGTCTCACAGCCGATGCATTCGTCAGCATTTACGGGTTCCGCCTTGCCGTTCTTAAGCTCATAGACGGCTGATGGACAGGCGTTGATACACTCTTCACTTCCCTGACACAAATCTTTATCAACAACGACTTCCCACATGGCGATTCTCCTTTTGCTAATTGTTCAGGGTATCCACAAAGTAATTTTTCTTACCTTTGCATAAAAAAACAGGTATGGCAAAAGAAAAACGAAATGCTCATTCTTTATTCATGGCTTGGAGATCAAAGATAAAGCTGTCGCCATGAGCGCCGGAAAAACAGGAATCAATCCTGCTTTAACCCTTGTTTTTTACAATGGTATTTGCTACGAACGAACATCATGAATTATCAAATCATTCAACAGCATGCCGGCCGTCTCAATGCATGGCTTTTGGCCATTATGGCATTGGTGTTGCCGCTTTCCACCTCTGCCCTCTCGATAGTTGCCCTCTTGATCCTGGCGGTCTGGCTTGTTGAAGGAGGCTACCGGCAAAAGTTGCGGGTGATCATCGCCAATCCGGTTGCCATGGCGGTACTGGTGTATCTGGCCCTCTATGTGATCGGTCTGCTCTGGACTGAAGATCTGGCAAGTGGTCTTGATGTCCTGAGCAAATATTGGAAGCTCATGTTGTTGCCTGTTTTTTTGACGGCTGTTCGCCGGGACCTTCGCCGGGTGTATGCCGGATTTTTTCTGGCAGGGATGACCATTGCCATGACCATGACCTATCTGGCCTGGTTTGGTTTTTTACACTACGCGGATGTCACCACAACACATCTCACCCACGGCACTTTTCATGTCATCTACAATCCCCTGCTGGCCTTTGCCATTTATCTTCTGTGGCATGAAGTGGTGTGGGGGAGGCTCAGAGATGCCCTGCGCTGGCCCTTGGTCGGGTTGATCGGTCTTATGGTCTTGAACATGTTTATCACGGAAGGACGGAGTGGGCAGATTGTTTTTTTTGTCCTGCTTGCCCTGCTGTGCTTGCAGATCTTTAGAAAAAGTATCCTGCGAGCTGTGCTGGTACTGGCCTTTCTCCTTCCCGCAATCTTCGCAGTCGGATATCATTTCAGCCCTGTCTTTCATGGGCGGGTGGATCGGGCCTATTCTGAGATTTGCCAATTTCAACGCAACCCCAATACCTCTGTGGGGTTGCGGCTGCTCTTCTGGCAGAATTCCTGGGAGATTATAAAAAAGAGTCCCTGGCTGGGGGTGGGAACGGGTGATTTTCAGTCGGCCTATGCCGAGGTCAACAAAAGGCAATCACCACGGATGGGGGCGACAGATAATCCGCATAACCAGTATGTTCTGGTCCTGTGTCAACTGGGGTTGCTGGGGCTGGCTGGATTGCTGGGCATCTTTGGGACCCAGATTCGTCAGGCCTTTGTGCGGCCGGATGGCTGGGAGCGGCTTCGGCTGGCCTTCCCCCTGTTTTTCCTGACCATCATGTTTACCGAGTCTTATCTGATCATCGCGGAGACAGGCTTTCTCTTCTCCCTTTTCAGTGCGGTGCTCTATGCGCGCAAGGTATCGCCGGAAACCCGGATTTAATGGCCCTGGCTATAGTTTAGCTCTACCCACTGCCGATAGCTTCCATCCATCACTGCCCGCCACCAGCCTTCATTGTCGAGATACCAGTCGAGGGTCTTGCGAATCCCGGTCTCAAAGGACTCCATGGGAGAATAGCCAAGCTCGGTGGTAATCTTGGCGGCATTGATGGCGTAGCGGCGGTCATGGCCAAGCCGGTCCTTGACATGGGTGATCAACCCTTCACCCTTGCCGCCTGAGACCTGCGGGGCCTGGGGGAATCTTTTCTTCATTGCTTCATTGCCGGCAAATTTTTCATCCAAGAGATTGCAGATCAATTTGACGATTGCGATATTGGTCCATTCATTATTGCCGCCGATATTATAGGTCTCGCCCACCTTTCCCTGGCGGATTACCAGATCAATGCCCCGGTTGTGATCATCCACATAGAGCCAGTCGCGGATCTGCAGCCCGTCACCGTAGATGGGCAGGGGGCGGCCATCCAGGATATTGCCGATGATCAGGGGAATGAGTTTTTCCGGGAACTGATACGGGCCGTAATTATTGGAGCAGTTGCTGGTCGTTACCTGCAGGCCGTAGGTCTCGTGATAGGCCCGCACCAGATGATCGGAAGAGGCCTTGGAGGCGGCGTAAGGCGAATTGGGCGCGTACTGGTTGGTTTCGGTAAAGGGCTGTTCGTTTGGTTGCAAGGTGCCATACACCTCATCGGTGGAGACATGATGAAAGCGGTGTGGTCTGGGCGCCAGGGGGTCCTCCAGCCATACTGCCTTGGCCGCCTTGAGCAGGACATGGGTGCCGATCACATTGGTGTCGATAAACTCATCCGGGCCGTGGATAGAACGATCGACATGGGATTCGGCGGCAAAATGGACCAGGGTGTCAATCTGTTCGTCCCGCAACAAGCTGAGTACCAGGTCGTAATCCCGGATATCGCCATGGACAAAACGAAAGTTTTCCTGGCCCTCAACGGAGAGGAGGTTGGCGCGGTTGCCGGCATAGGTCAGGGCGTCCAGAACCACCACCCGGCTTTCAGGGTAATTCTGCAACCAGAAATGAACAAAATTGGCGCCGATAAAACCAGCGCCTCCGGTTACCAGGATTTTTTCAGGCTGGTACAGCATTTTATTTCCTTTTTTCTTGTTTTATCAGGGTCAGCATGGTGGTTAATCCTTCCTGCCAACTGGGGAGTTTTAGGTCAAAGGTTTTCATAATCCTGCGGCAATCGAGGACGGAATTCTGGGGACGGCGGGCGGGGGTCGGGTAGTCGCTGGTGGTGATGGGACGTACAGGTATGGCATGATCCAGAAGGTTTAACTTTACCGCTTCCTTGATGATTGTTTCCGCAAAGCCGTGCCAGGTGGTCTCCGGCATACCGCAAAAATGATAGGTGCCCCAGGCAATATCAACTCCTTGCCTGATCCTGCTGGCCAGGGTCAGCAGGGCGCGGGCAATATGGGTGGCCGAGGTTGGGCATCCGTGCTGATCAGCAACCACCCGCAACTCGTCCCGTTCGGCGGCCAATCGGAGCATGGTCTTGACAAAGTTGTTGCCGTGCGGCCCGAAGACCCAGCTCACCCGGATGATCAGATGCTGCGCCAGCTTGGCGCGCACCTCCTCTTCTCCCTCCCATTTGCTCTGGCCGTACACCCCGGTGGGGGCAACCGGATCCTCTTCATGGTAGGCCCCGGTTTTATTGCCATCAAAGACATAATCGGTGGAGAGATGGATCAAGGGGATGTGGTGCGTCTGGCAGGTGGCAGCCAGATTAGCCGGCCCCTGCCGATTGGCCCGCATGGCGGCCTCCACTTCCTGCTCGGCCTTGTCCACTGCGGTGTAGGCCGCAGCGTTAATGACAAGAGAGGGCTGCAATTGGGTCACGATCTGCTCAACCGCCTCGGCGTCCCCTATGTCGAGCTGCTGCCGGGTTAGTCCAGTCAGGGCGCATCCCCGTTCTGTCGCCAGACGGTTCAGTTCATACCCCACCTGGCCACCTGCTCCGGTCAGCAGGATGGGAGAATTATTTGTCATCTTTTACCATGAAAATCATAAAGATGAGCCGTGTCAATATCTGCCAGCAGCGGGGCCAGGCGATCTTTTTCCGAGACCTGCGGTTCGGTTACCGGCCAGTCAATGGCCAGGGCGGGATCATCCCAGCGGATCGATCTTTCATGTTGCGGGGCATACAACTCCGTACATTTATAGGCAAAAAGGGCGGTCTCGCTGGTCACGCAGAAGCCATGGGCAAAGCCGGCCGGCACCCAGAACTGGTGTTTGTTTTCACTCGAGAGGACTGCCCCGTGCCACAGGCCAAAGGTGGGGGAGCCTTGGCGGATATCGACCGCCACATCAAAGACCTCGCCCTGGAGGACATAGACCAGTTTCCCCTGGGGTTGGGGGTTCTGGAAGTGCAGACCGCGCAGGACGCCGCGCCGGGAAAAAGAAAGGTTGTCCTGGACAAAATCAACGTTGATTCCAATCTCCTGATAGCGCTTCCGTGACCAGGTCTCCAGAAAAAAGCCCCGTTCGTCACCAAAGACCTTAGGCTCAATGAGCAGCAGTCCGGCCAGAGGCGTCTCGTTTACCTTCATGGCTGACCCTCCATCCGGCAGATGGAGCGCAGATAGGCGCCATAACCGTTCTTGGATAAGGGGGCGGCCAGTGCCTCCAGGGCTTGCAGGTTGATGTATCCCATGCGGAAGGCGATCTCTTCCGGGCAGGCGATCTTCAGTCCCTGTCGATCCTCAATGACCCGGACAAAATTGGCGGCATCCAGGAGCGAGGCGTGGGTGCCGGTATCGAGCCAGGCCGTGCCGCGGCTGAGGATCTCGACCTGCAAGGCGCCGCGCCGGAGATATTCCCGGTTGACATCGGTGATCTCCAGTTCGCCGCGTTCTGATGGGCGGATGGTCTTGGCAATCTCTACCACCTGATTGTCGTAAAAATAAAGGCCGGTGACGGCATAGAAGGATTTGGGCTGCGCTGGTTTTTCTTCCAGGTCAATGACCGTACCATCCTTGTCAAAAACAACAACACCATAGCGTTCAGGCCGTTGCACATAATAACCAAAGACCGTGGCCCCATGCTCTTGCTGGCTGACGTGCTGCAGTTTATGCGACAGCCCTTCGGCGTGAAAGATATTATCACCGAGGATCAGGGTGACCGGACTGTCGCCGATAAAATCTTCCCCGATCAGAAAGGCCTGAGCCAGACCATCCGGGCTGGGCTGCACCGCGTAACTCAGCTCAAGGCCCCATTGACTGCCATCTCCCAGCAGGTTCTGAAACAGAGGTTTGTCCGCCGGGGTGGTAATAATGAGGATCTCCCGGATCCCGGTCAGCATCAGGGTGGACAGGGGGTAATAGATCATCGGCTTGTCATAGATAGGCATGAGCTGCTTGCTCACGGAATGGGTAAGCGGATGCAACCTGGTGCCGGAACCGCCGGCCAGTATGATACCTTTGCGCATAATATCCTGTTGTATATTGTTGGGGAATTGTTACAAACTGAGGGCTGGTCACACCATTTTAATATTACGGTTATCTCTGAGCACGATTAATAGCTAGTAACTATACAATTTTACGAGCTGTTCAACAAGTATTCTTGGGATAACTTTTCAGCAAAGGTATTTATTTTGTGACTTGATTTTCCGAGTTGGGACAACTTGTTGAAATTATATCATTATATGATATTGCCAACGGTCGTCATTCCGGCATGTTTTTAGCCGGAATCCAGCATTCGTGATATCTGCGAGTTTTCTGAATGCCGGATCAAGTCTGGCATTCAGAAAACAAACACACATCAACTATGTCCTCTTCTTGTATTTTTTCTGTGGATTGAAGGGGCTTTCGTATTTCGATAGTTGTGCTTTATGGTACTGTTGCACAGCTCGTGTCAAGGTAATGGCCAGAGCCGTTATCGCAGGCCACGCACTTGTATCCTCCACCAGAGACACCATTGAGGATGGTGGACTGACTGATTGTTGCCGTAGCGCTAGAATTAGCAAGACCGTCCGTGGCACCCGCAAGCGAGCTGCGTCGAATTGTTGGGGAGGCAGAGTCGATGTTGTATACACCATAATTAGTTGTTCCTCCCGATACGGCTGTATTCACCCCGGTCATTATCGGTGAGGAGCTGGCGATGTTGTATACACCATAGTTATCTGTTCCTGCCGATATAATGACTATATTTACCTCAGTCATTATCGGTGAGGAGTTGATGTTGTTAACTACACCAGCGTTGGCCGTTCCTCCACCCCCCGCGATTACATTCATGTCGGTCATTATTGGTGAGGAGTTTGTTTCGTTGAGGACACCAAAGTTGATCGTTCCTCCTGTCGCGGTTGTGAGCACCTGTTGCAGTCGGGATGAGATTCCAAGTCCTGTGTTGTAGATGCCGATCGAATATGTATTCCCGCCAGTGTTGCTGATACTGAGATTGGACAAGGTGGCATGATTGGCCCCCTTGACGATCGCCGAGGTTGCATCGGGGTTGCCGCTGCTGATCGCGCCGGTCAGCAGGGTGACGTTTTCACCGCTGCCGGTGATGTCAACGTATGGCTTCATCACCATGGTTGCTGTCAGCGTATATTTTCCGGGAGCGATAAGGACGAGGTAGGGGTTGGTCGCGCTCGCGTCGGTGATCGAATTCACTGCCGCCACCGGATCGGTAAATTTGCCGTTGCCTTTGGCCACCGTGACGATGTTTTGCAGGGTTTTGGCGCTTCCCATCGGGATTACCACCACCCTGTCTGTCGCCTGTACTTCTGATGACAGCCAGAAACATAAAAGTCCAGCCAACAGCAACATCGTTTGGAAGCTGATCGTTTTTTGCATGGTCTTTCCTCCAGTGATGAGAATGATTTGGACCTTGCGAAGTAATATCATTTCTCAGTCAAACGTCAGCATTGTCACCGCTCGTTTGTTTCCGCGTTTTCATCTTGAGTGAGAAATGAAATGGAATAAAACGACCGCAAGGCAAGTTAGAGATTTTATATTGTAGCATAAAAAGCACGCAGTTTAAAATTGTAGCGATTTATTTTTTGGCAAGGTTGTCTCAGTTCTTGAAACTGTGCAGCGGCGCGGGGATCCTGCCGCCCCAGGCGATGAAGCGGCTGGACTTGCCTACATTGCGAACCGGCATGATCGGACTGGCCCCGAAGAGGCCGCCGAAACTGACCAGCTCTCCGGCCTCTTTGCCAGGAACCGGGATCAGGCGGACGGCGGTGGTCTTGTTGTTGATCATCCCCAGGGCCATCTCATCGGCAATGATTGCCGAGATGGTGTCGGCGTCCACTGAGCCGGGAACCGGGATCATATCCAAGCCAACCGAGCAGACACAGGTCATGGCCTCCAGCTTTTCCAGGCACAGCGCCCCACTGCCCACCGCCTCCGCCAGCACCGCGTCCTCCATTACCGGGATAAAGGCCCCGCTCAGACCGCCGACGGCCTTGCTGGCAAAGATGCCGCCTTTTTTCACGGCGTCGTTAAGCATGGCGAGGATGGCGGTGGAGCCAGGGGCGCCAACCACATCCACGCCCAGGATCTGCAGGATTTCTCCGACACTGTCACCAACGGTCGGGGTCGGGGCCAGTGACAGGTCAACCACCCCAAACTCAATCCCCAACTCCTCTGAAACCTTGCGGCCGATCAGTTCGCCGCAGCGGGTTACCCGGAAGGTGGTTTGTTTGATCTCTTCGGCAATATCATCGAGTCCAAGATTGTCTCGTCCCTTGGTGTGGATCAGCCTTTCCAGGGCCCGGGCAATGACCCCTGGCCCGCTGACGCCGACGTTGAGCACCAGATCCGCCTCTTCCAGCCCATGGATGGCGCCGGCCATGAAGGGGTTATCTCCCGGCTGATTACAGAAGACCACAAACTTGGCGGCTCCAAAACCACTTTGCTCTTTAGTTATCTCGGCCAAGTCCTTGACTGTCTGCCCGATCAGGGCCAGGGCGTCCATGTTGATCCCCTTCTGGCTGCTGGCGATATTGATCGAGGCACAGATCTTCTCCGTCCGGGCCAGGGCCTCGGGGATGGAGGCGATATATTCCCGGTCGGTGGCCGTCATCCCTTTTTCGACCTGGGCCGAGAAGCCGCCAAGGATATCGATGCCGACGGCTGCGGCGGCACGGTCAAGGGCCAGGGCCAGCTCCACGAAGCCATGCCGGTCAAACCCGGCCCCGACAAAGGCGATGGGGGTCACTGATATCCGTTTATTAACGACCGGAATCCCATATTTCTGGCTTACCTGATCACAGGTGGCCACAAAACGCGCTGCCACCGTGCCGATTTTTTCTTCCACCCGGCGACAGGTCTCCCGGACATCACCACCCCGGCAGTCGAGAAGATTGATGCCCATGGTCACCGCGCGCACATCAAGATTTTCCTTCTGAATCATCTCAACGGTGGCAAGAATATGGTCTGATCGTAACATGGCGGTCTTACTCCGAAAATAGTAACAAGAGGGGTGGAGGGATTAAAAGAGACTGATTTCGCTGGTGGCCTTGAAGATATCTTCATGCTGGAGAACGACGGTCAGGCCGCTTTCTTCGGCATAACCGGTAAGGCTGGTGCGGATCGTGTCCACCGATTTTACCCGGCTGAGATCAAGTTGGAGGATCATGGTGTACTGATCACCACTGAGGGTGGTGGCCAGATCGAGGATATTGATGCCCTGTTGACAGCAGAAGAGACCAATCCGGTGCACCAGGCCACTTTTGTTCTTCCCTTGGGCGGTCAGTACATAGGTTTCTTTTACCCTCTTGGCCTTGGCGACCTCCATGGGGGTATCCATTTCTTTGACCACAACCTCCAGTTTGGTCTCAGACTGGATATGGGAAAAGCCGGCTACTACATCTTCAGGGGTCACCGAGTCATCAAAGGTGGCGATGAGGATCATGGTGAAATAATCACAGAGGACGGACTGGTTCAGGTCCGCCAGATCTCCCTGCAATTGATAAATAACCCCGGTGATATCGGCGACAATGCCCGGTCTGTCCTTGGACATGACCGACATGACCATCTGCTTGCCCATCTGTAATTTACTCCTGGTATGTGTTTATGAAGACTGGTCTTGATTTCTTTACATGGTGGCGTGGGCCATAATCGTCATGTAGTCATCCTGACTGTTGGTGGGGGTTTGGTCGGCGATGGTCTTTTTTACGAAGCTGCATTGTTTGGTACGGCAATAGGCGCCATCGGTCAAGTAGTTGGCAATAAGCTTGGGCACGTCATAATGGTGAATGGTGTCGTATTGCATGGTCTTACCGTTTTCGATAATAACAATGCGATTGTAGTAGACACTGTTTTCAATGTTTTTCATGTATTGGAATTTTTTATAGGTATCCGGGCCACAAGAGAGGGGCGGGACATGATCGCTGACCAGGATGATAATGCTGTGCGGATCGATCTTCAGCAGGCCCTGGACGTACTGGGCGATTGCCTCGGTCCGGTAGTAATGCTGGTTGACCGCCCCTTCAAGCTGCTCATCCTGCTGCTGAGACAGAAGTTTGATGAATTTGGGACGGATGGCTTCATCCATGTAATGGGGGGTGTGGCCGTAAATACTCATAACATAATTGAACAGCGGCTGCCCCGGATGGTCTTTGAGATATTGACCGACATATGCCAGATTCTGGTTGAAAAGCTTCCCGTCAAACATGTACCATTCTTTTTTGACGTCGCCGGTGCTCAGATAGGTATCCATGTCCGGGGCATTTTCTTTGGGGAAAAAGATATTTTGAAAACCTGTTCCCTTGTAGGCCGGAATGGCATTAAAAAAATTGGGTCTGGAGGCGTTGGAGGCCATCGTGTGATATCCGGCATCATCGAGAACGGTTGGCAGGCAGGATGTCTTGACGCCGGTAAAGACAGTAAATTCAACTCCGGAGAGGGCCCTGAAGGCGGGTACTCCACAGAGAACCTCAAATTCGGCCTGAGCCGTGCCCCCCCCAAAAACCGGGGAGATGGAATAGGTGTCTGTCTTGCCGATCAGTTTAGTGAAGGCCGGGGCGGTCGGGGGTTGAGAAAACTTGAGACCGGAGAAGAGTTTGGGATCAAGAAAGCTTTCGAGCACGATCAGGTGCACGTTCCGATTCTGGGATGAGGCCTTGATTTGCTTGGAAAGCGCGGCCATCTGGTCGATAAATTCATGCTTCTGGCGGAAGGCCAGGGTCTTCTGGATGGAATTTTTCCGCAGGGCCTCAAAGTAGGCCACCATGGTGAATCGACCATTATTCTCTACACTGAGAGCATCTGACCACTCCACTACATCTTTACCCAGGAACTGGAACGCAGTCAGGAAGCTGCTGGGAGCAAGTTCAACGACCAAGATCAGCGCCAGTGCCGGTAAGGATGCAATCAGACCTCGACGCCAATGTCTCCAGTCCAGGGAGACAATAAGGACCACAAAAGAAATGGCGCCAACAAGACCAATAAGGGCGACATAACGAAAAGGCAGAATCTCAAGGAGCTCAGGGATTTCGCCAACTTCCACTATCCGGCCAAAGCGGCCGTATGCGATATGATAGATGTCAGTAATGGTATAGGCAATCACTATTGGCAGGGCGGCCAGCCAGGGTTGCCAACGTGATTTTTTCAGCAGATAGTTGCAGAGAAAATAGCCGTACAGGAGAAACGGGGCCTCCAGACGCAGGCTGGACCAGAGCGGTGGCAGGCCTCCCCATAGAGACAGTATAAAGGAATAGGCCAGGAGAAAGAGGAAAAAGGCCAGGTAGCGATTGCAGAAAAATGTGAATGGAGACAACTTTTGCTGATTCATGATAACGTGGGATCGGTTTGATTGTCAGGGTTGTACCCTGCGATCAACAGGTTATTTTGCCATCGAGGAGAATTTCCAGGGCGGCATTGGCCTGCATCTGGGCAACAAGCCCTATGCGCGGGGCGGTCAGGCCAATCTCTTTGGTGCATTGAGTTTTCTGGTCGCCGCAAATAATCAGTTTGCCGCAGACGGTGGTGCCAAGGGTGTTCAGCATGCCGTACCCGGAAATTCCTGAACCCGTAATAATAAAGCGATCCGGAAAAGATTGCAGCCAGCGATTCGCGGCCATGGCCTTCATCTCGGGGTCATCAAAGGCCTCAATCAGAATATGGGCCTCCGTAAAGAGATCGGTCAGATTGTCAGCCGTGATCCGGGTGTCATGCAATGTTACCTGAACATGGGGATTGATGCGCAGCAGGTTCTGATGCAGGGCTGCAGTTTTTGTCATTCCCACTTGATCAAGGAAATAATATTGCCGATTGAGATTGCTCAGTTCCACCTGGTCATAATCAGCAATGATGAATCGCTGAACCCCGGCACGAAGCAGGCTGATCGCGATATTTGATCCCAGTCCCCCGGCGCCGGCAATGCCTACCACCTTATTTCTCAGCTTGTCTAAGGAGTCAGGTGGATTTCTTGTATACAACTCTCTCAGATAGCGTTCTTTTTCCATAGATCATCTTTGTCTTCAGAGTAGAGTATTATACCATTTCAATAGTTATACTATAATCATTATCTAATAAAAACGAAACATGAAGCAAATATATTTGTCCATTGCTATCAGTACAGAATACGTTGTCAGTTGAGATTAGAGATAAAAGGGGTCAGAGAAGAATCAGTCAGCGGCCTCCATAATGAATTCTGAAAGCATCCTTAAATTGCAGGGGAGGGACCATGGAAAATGAAGCAGCCATTCGACTCGGCTTTTTCTTCGGTATTCTTGTGTTGGTGGCCCTTGGCGAACTGGTCTCTCCGCGCCGGGCGCTGACAACACCAAAGGCTGGGCGCTGGCTGAGCAATCTCGGTGTCGTTGCCGTTGATACCTTTACCGTGCGCCTTCTCTTCCCGATAATCGGTGTCCAGGTGGCTGCTGCAGCCCAGGAGAAGGGCTGGGGACTCCTCAATGTCCTCCATCTGCCTGACTGGCTTTCCATCCTGCTGGCCATTCTGGCCCTTGATCTCGTTGTCTATCTGCAGCATGTCATGTTTCATGCCGTGCCGCTCATCTGGCGGGTGCACATGATGCACCACGCAGACCTGGATATTGATGTGACCACGGGACTTCGCTTTCATCCCATCGAGATAGTCATCAGCATGCTGATCAAGATGACTGCCATCGCTGCCCTCGGCCCTTCCGTTCTGACGGTAATTATCTTTGAAATAATTCTCAACGGGGCAGCAATGTTCAACCACGGCAATATCAAGCTTCCCCTGTCCCTGGACCGCGTCCTGCGCTTCTTTATCGTGACGCCGGATATGCACAGGGTGCACCATTCCGTCATCATCAGGGAAACAAACAGTAACTTCGGCTTTAATTTCCCCTGGTGGGACCGTCTGTTCGGGACCTACCGCGCCCAACCTGTGGCCGGCCATGAAGAAATGACCATAGGCCTCGCCCAGTTCCGCGACCCCGCCAAAAAACATCTGCCCTGGATGCTGGTCATGCCTTTTACTGAAAAGGCCGGGAATTACTCCCTTAACAGACATGGGGCAGATCCGGAAGGGATTTTGAAGTGAGAGGTCAGGTATGCAGCATATCCCTGCTCGCGGATCGGGTTCGAGTGTGTGGGGTCAAGTCTTGCAATCAAACATTTCTCGTTAGGTTGCTTAATCTTTGTGTGGTTGCAAGACCTGACCCCGAGTTTCTTTATTACTCTGTAAGGGCTTTGAGAACCCTTGCAAGGGATTCGAGTATGGCAGGATCGGCTACAGCATCACTGGGTATCCTGCCATCTAGTTTTGCGTGTGCCTCTATCAGGTTATTTATAGCATTTAGGCTGTCTAAATTGGCTTTGTCATATTCTTTTTGGGCATTCAACAAATCATTTATAGCTTTTTCTGTGTCCTGAAAGGAATCATTGATCCTATCTATAGGAACATTCCTCTGTCTGTCTTCCCTTGTCCTGTCGACCCGGGTCGTTGCAGACTTTAGATCCAGTGATTTTCGATCCCTGAATAGCAGCGACCTAAGAAGTTCCTGACTGACTCTAAGATATGCCACAGCTGAATCAGTAATCTTCATATTAGTTGCTGTAGCAATGGTTTGAACATCGACAATCTGTTTGTCAATTTCTGCGATATCAGATTCCAGTTTCTCAAATAACTCCTTGTAGGTAATCTTCGTTTCTTTTGTCCAAACGTATAGGTCGTTCGTGAGGCGTAGGGACACATTCTTGATATGAGGAGTAATAGATTCAACGATTCTATGTTGTTCATACTTAGTGAAGCCAGCATAACCAGCAGCAATAGCTATGCCTGCGAGTATTAAGATGGTAAGTTTTTTCTTCATTTTTTTCTCCCTTATGGAATGCCGCAGATTAAAGGCCTAACGAACAAGGTTAGATTGTGAGAGCGAAGCGATCCACAGTCTAACCTTGTTCGTTAGCTGATTTATATCTAAAATGGAATGTCCCCGTACCCCCAAACCAGAGTGCCAATTATTAAAAGCACATAATTAACCTTCCACACATAATCATATGTTTTCATAATAAATTTCGAACCAGAGAATGTTAAAGATCCATCGATTGTCGATTTTCGAGTAGCACTATTTGAAAATACATTTTGATGTCGATATTCTAGATAGACTGCGATGGCAACAATTATTGAACCACTTCGTTGAAACCAGTCATTTTCCCCTAAATACAAGCCGTGACTTGCGATAAAAGATAGCACCAGAACCGATAACATTAGTGCGACCAATATTAAATTAATATAGAACGGAATCATTGAACTGGAATGTGCTGATATTTCTCTCATAATATGAGTTTCTCAAAAGCTAACGTTAAGTTCAGCGGACCAGCGCTGTTGCGGGGTCCGTTGATACGGCTGGTTGAACGAAGCCGCTCCCGCGGCGGAAAAAGCAAAAAACAGTGTATAACTCCAGTCGGTGTCCAATCCCGGGCACTTACAATAAGAAGGAGTGTACCATGGAATCATCTGAAGTAAAACGATTTGCAGCCCTCTACGAAC
>CAISPV010000018.1 GCA_903887485.1 uncultured Desulfobulbaceae bacterium
GTTGCCGATGATCCATCTCGGTGATTTGAACTAACAATTTAGAAAAGGACTCGTTCTCCATGGTTCCCTCCTTCTTGTGATATATCAAAAAGATAAGAACCATTGCTTATTTTTCAACACTTAACGGGAACAGAGCCTTGAATTTTGACAAGGTTTATAATTTTTCCAAATTTAGCTTTAGTCTCATCATATATCTTTTTTAATTCTTCTGATGCTTCAGCATATGGAATTGTTTTAATCCAACTCATAGTCCATCCTTCGGAAAATTGTTTATTAGGCATCACGACCAGCCTCACCAGCGGCGGCCACTGAGCTTTGAGCGAAGAACGCTGCTCCCCGCCGTCTGCGTGCAGACGCTTGTGTACGCCCGGCACGGGCGTGATCTAATGGGATGCAAGTCCCCTGTATGTAAACCCGGTACTGTTGTGATAACAGAACCATAAATACTAGCCAAAGGCAAGACCTCGCGAGAGTTCGTCTGAAGGACTCGGAGCGTAGCGGAGAGAACGAGCTGCAAGCGAGATCGACCGCAGGAAGCGGTAACTATCCTTGCCACCTTTTTCGACATCACCGAGCGCAAGCAGGCGGAAGAGGCGTGCGTAAAAAGTGCAGGTTATATCCGCAAACTTGTCGAAAACTCCCCGATCGCTCAGGTGAGTCTTCCTTGAATCAGTAATATTTACAAATCTCCTGCCACTGTTGGTCAAGTTTTTTGGATGACACCTGGGGACCGCCGCCCTGGATTTCCGGGGCAAACAGGACGATGCGGAACTGGTCGATCATCTCCTCGTATTTCTTCAGTTCCTGCAGGCACTCGGGTGACAGGTCTTTCTCCCTCTTGCGGAGTCCGTGCAGATTCTGCAGATGGGGTTTGAGCTGGCTGGCCTTGAGTGCATCTTTTGCCGGGTCCACGTAGGCCCGTTCGATCCGGATCATCAGCGCCTTCATATCCCTGGTGCATCGTTGCACCTCTGTCAGTTCTCTGGTCTCCAGGAAATCCTGGGGCAGGATTTCATTCAGCAGCTTTTCATATTCGTCGTAACGTTCATGCATAAATGAATGGGTCTTTTTGGCCAGATCGGCATAGCGCTGGATATGGGCGCTGACCTCCTTGCGTTGTCTGAGGGTGGCCATGACGGTGTCACAGATTGTTCTGCCGGCACCATAAAAATCGTGTTTCTTGACCCTGGCCACGGCCTCCAGAAATTCCTCCCGGCCGGGGATCGGGCCAATACCAGTGCTGAAAAGCGCACCGAGGATAAAGGAGAGCAGGGCACTGACCACCTGGGGCCGCTCCCCAAGTCCCTGGGTGAGCCAGGAGGATGAAGGCCCGGACAGGCTGGTGGTGCAGTATTTTTTCAGGGCCTTGTACTGTTCTGCCACCTGGAGCTGACCGAGAAAATTGAGGCCTTCCCGGTTCTGAGAAAAGGCTTGGCTTTGGTTGGTCATAAATTCAACCACCACCCCGCCGCGATCCTTGACCGGTCTCAGGGCCGGGAAGAGAGAACCGCACATCTCCTGCTGCGGACTCAGCAGGGGGAGCGAGGGCGGCAGGCCGGCAAAGTCCCAGGTGGTGAAGAGCCGCTCTTCCCAGGAATTCCTGGTCTTTTGATCCTGATCGTTCAGGTGAACCTTGGAGGTATTTATCGCCAGCTGATGACGCCCCTCCCGCAACTGAGCCAGGGATCTTCCCACTGCCACCTCTCTTCCAGACCGGTCAAAGAGGAGAAAACGCATAGTAAGGTGGGTCGGCAGCTCTGTGGGCCAGTCTCCACGGGTGATGCTCCGGCGGAAAGACTTGAGGATGGAGCGTTCCAGCCCCTGATGAAGCGAGCCCTTGTACATATCCAGATCGTCCAGTAACATATCCACAGTGCCACTCAAGGGGATGAGATATTTGCGGATGTTTTTGGGCAGCCCTTTGAGCAGGAGGGTGACCTTTTCCTTGAGCAGGCCGGGCACCAGCCACTCAAAGAAGGGTTCCTGCACGGTGTCGATCAGATCCTGCGGGATCCGCACCGTCACCCCGTCATCTTCGGCCCCCGGCGCAAAGTGATATTCCAGCCTGAACTGCAGGGAGCCGACAGTGAGCAGGGGGGGGAAATCGCTGAGTTCCCGGTCTTCCGGCCGACGGTTCAGGACATCCGCCTCGGTCATCATAAGCCCCTGTTTGTCTTTCTGTCGCTGCAGGAAACGGGTCAGGGTGAAACGGTCATAGACATCTTCGGGGATCCGTTGTTCATAAAAGGCATTCAGCGCCCGGTCGTCGACTACGATGTCCCGCTTGCGCAGCCTCTCTTCGGTGGCCTGCCATTCCTCAAGCAGATCCAGATTCTTCTGGAGGAAGGGGAAGGGGCCATCCAGCTCGCCGCCCATCAGGGCCGCCTGGATAAAGATCTGCCGCGCCTCTGCCCGGTTTTTGGGATCTATCCGTCCGTAGTTGATTTTCCGGTTTGCGACTATGACCAGTCCAAAGAGGGTCACTTTTTCATCGGCAATGACCTGGCCTGATTTTTTATGCCAGCGGGGACCCGACCACGAGCGTTTGCACAGCGTTCCCCCCAATGGCTCCAGCCATTCCTGGTCAATGGCGGCCACCGTCATGGCGTAGAGCCGGGTGGTCTCCATAAACGAGGCGGCTATGATCCATTGGTGACCCTTGTCCGGCAAGATATCCGGCTTCTGTCTTTTGTCTTCTAGCTTCTGCTTTTGAGCCAGGTGCGAGCCGGGAAAGATCCTGAGCTCAATCCCGCCGCCGCCAAGATAAATTTTATCCTTTTGTTTGACGGCGATATTGCGCAGGAAACCGATGCCCAGGGATTGATGGATGGCAGCAAAAGAGGCCGGAATTGTGTTGTCGATGAATCCCGGATGCCGCGCCAGAAGCCGGTCAAGCTGTTCGTGGAGATCCAGCCATTCGCGCATCCGCTGGAAGGAGAGGAAGTGGCTGGCGCAGAATTTTTTCAGGCGGCTCCAGGATTTGAGCTGGGACTGGACGTCATGGAAGAGGTTCCAGATATTCAGCAGGGAGAGAAAATCGGAATCCGGGTGGGCAAAGTGTCGGTGGGCGTTATCGGCCTCCTGCTCCCGATCAGCCGGTCTGACCCGCGGGTCAGGGATGGCAAGGGCCGCAGCTATGGCCTTGATCTCCCGCAGGCAGTTATTCACCTGGGCGGCGAGGATGATCCGGGCAATACAGGGATCAATGGGCAGGGTGGCCATGATCCGGCCATGGCTGGTCAGCTTTCCTCTCTCGTCAATGGCCCCGAGTTCGGTCAGCAGCTTGTAGCCGTCGCGGATGGTATTGGCGGGCGGCGGTTCGACAAAGGGGAAGGAATGAGGATCTCCCAGATGGAAGGCGATCATCTGGAGGATGACCTCGGCCAGGTTGGCCCGTTTGATCTCCGGTGCAGTGAACTCCTCCCGGCTCAGGTAATCCTCTTCGGAAAAAAGGCGGACACAGATGCCGGGGCCAATCCGGCCGCAGCGACCCTTGCGCTGGTCACAGCTGGCCCTTGATATCCTGGTGATCGGCAGGCTGATGGTCTTGGCCCGGACATTGTACTGGGAGATCCGGGCCAGGCCCGCATCCACCACATACCTGATCCCCGGCACGGTGATGGAGGTCTCGGCGACATTGGTGGCCACCACAATCTTGCACTGCTTGTACTGCTGGAAGATTCTCCGTTGATCCGCCCCCTGCAGGCGGCCAAACATAGGCAGGATCACCGCCTCCGGGGCTTTTTGGGCAAGAAGTCCGCAGCAGGTGCGGATGTCCCGCTCGGTGGGCAGAAAGATCAGGGTGTCGCGTGACCCGTTCTGCAGGTGGAGGTCGAGCACCGCCTGTACACAATGATCGATATAGTCATCTTTCTCTGCCAGAGGGTCGTCTTCGATTGGCGAATAGCGGACCTCAACCGGGTACGTCCGGCCGGCAATGGTGAGGACCGGCGCCTGGTCAAAGTGCCTGGAAAAGACCGCAGTATCGATGGTGGCGCTGGTGATGATCAGTTTGAGATCAGGCCGCTTCGGCAGCAGGTTCTTGAGGAAGCCAAGGAGGAAATCGATATTCAGGCTCCGTTCGTGGGCCTCGTCAATGATGATTACCCCGTATTGACGGAGCAGCGGGTCGTTTCTGGTTTCTGCCAGCAACACCCCGTCGGTCATGAACTTGATCCGGGTGTCAGTACTGGTCTGGTCATGAAAACGGATCTTGTAGCCAACCAGCCCGCCACTTTTGCCATTTTCTTCCAGCTCCTCGCCAACCCGTTCCGCTACCGAGACGGCGGCCACCCGGCGCGGCTGGGTGCAGCCGATGAGTTTCTTGCCTGTCGGGTCCAGCTCCAGACAGAACTGCGGCAGCTGGGTGGTTTTCCCAGAGCCGGTGTCTCCGGCAATGATGATGGTCTGGTGGGCCTGCAAGGCCTCCTGGATCTCGGTTTTATGGTTGAGGATGGGCAGGCTGTCTGAGGGATGAATTGTCATGGAAGGGATGGTTGATCTTTGGATTCTATGGTATATAAAAGGTTTTCAGGCTGAAGACTGAAGACTGAAGGGCAGGTAGAATGAAGGGCTTGGTAAAAATGCCCTTCAGCCTTCAGCCTTTTACCTTCAGCCTAAGCAATCACTTATACCATTTCATCTGTCACCCTGAAAGAGGAGAAAACCATATGAAGGTACGCAAGGCAGTGATTCCGGTAGCGGGTCTGGGAACCAGATTTTTACCCGCCACCAAGGCGATCCCTAAGGAGATGCTCACCATTGTGGATCGGCCCACCATCCAGTATATCGTTGAAGAAGCGGTGGCTTCCGGCATTGATCAGGTCATTTTCATCACCAGCGCCGGGAAATCAGCCATTGAAAATCACTTTGATTATGACTTCCATCTCGATTGCGTACTCAAGGAAAAAAAGAAAGTTGCCCTCGGAGAAGAACTGAACAACATCTCCAATCTCATTGATATCGTCTCCATTCGTCAGAAGAAGCCTCTGGGGCTTGGCCATGCCATCTGGACGGCCAGGCATGTGGTGGGTGATGAGCCCTTCATGGTCATGCTTGGCGATGATCTGGTCTTGAGTAAGACTCCCTGCGCCAAGCAGATGCTGGATCTTTTTGACGAGGTGCAGGAGTCCATTGTTGCCGTCCAGCGGGTGCCTGAGGATCAGACCTATCAGTATGGCATTGTCGAGGGCATGCCTACGGAGCGCGAGCGGACGCACCGGGTCAAGAGGATGATAGAGAAACCCGCACCCGGGACCACCGATTCCGACATGGCCATCATTGGCCGCTATATCCTCATGCCCGAAATCTTTGATCTCCTTGAGAAGACCACGCCCGGTCATGGCGGCGAGATCCAGTTGACCGATGCCTTACAGGCCCTTGGCAAAAAACGGGAAATGTATGCCTATGAGTTTAACGGCACCCGTTTTGATGCCGGCGACAAGATGGGATATCTGAAGGCTATTATCGCCTATGGCATGGTCCATAATAAACTCGGCGCCGAACTGAAGGCTCATATCAAGGAGTTGGCGGCCAGTCTATGATGCGACTGGAGGTGGCGGTGGCTGCGCCCTTGTGGCAGACGCTCACCTATCTGTTTGCAGGTGATAATGATGAGTGCGCCGGCGTAATCCCGGTTGGTAAAAGGGTGTTGGTACCCCTTGGCAATCGGAGGGTGACCGGCTATGTGTTGGGACTGCTTCCTGATGAAGATGTCGGTTACAGGCTGCGGGCCGTGATCGAGGTCCTTGATCCGGAACCGCTTTTTCCCGTTAATCTGATTCCCTTTTTCCGCTGGGTGGCCAGCTATTATCATTATCCGTTGGGCGAGGTCATTAAAACGGCCTTGCCCGGTGGTCTTGCGCCCCGCAGTGGCAAACAGCTCCTGCTGACCGAAGAGGGGCGAATGACGGGAGCGGCAGATCTGCAGCGGGATTTGGAGGGAACAGGTGGGCAGGAACCGGACTGGTTGCCGCGCCTTCTGGAAAAAGGGTCTCTTGGCGCCTCTGAATCCCGGAAGATTCTGGCTCAGAAGAGTTTTCGGAAACTGATCAGCTCCTGGCAGGAACAGGGGCTGGTTGAGATCCGGGAGATATTGATTGGCAATGATCTCCGCCAGAAGAATGAGATCTGTTACTCCTGTGCCCGCACCGTATTGCTTCCTCCCTGTGCAACCTCAGACCCCTCCAGGGATGACATTGCTATCTTTGGCCAGGAGCTTCCGGAAGAGCTTGTCAACTCCCTCCAGTTTTCCCATATCAAGACCCTCTATTTCCTGCAATTGCTGGCTGGAACCCAGGCGCCGGGCATGGACGCTTCCGTATCGGCCGCCCCGCAGCGGGCTGTTCCGGCCAGGGAGCTGAACAAGGCCTACAGCGGCGCCGCCAAGGCCCTGCCGTTTCTTATGGAACAGGGGATTGTGCAGCGGGTGGAACAGCGGGTGTTTCGTAACCCTTACGGCGAGCAGCTCTCCTGGTTTCCCCGGCCTGAGACCCTTACCTCGGAGCAGGAACAGGTTGTATCAACACTCATCCCCGCCATTGCAACAAAGAAATTTTCCACCTTTCTGCTCCATGGCGTGACTGGTTGCGGCAAGACCGAGGTCTATCTGCGGGCAGCCGAAGCAACGCTTGCCGCTGGTCGTGATGTGTTGGTGCTGGTTCCCGAGATCGCCCTGGCCACCCAGCTTGAGGCCCATTTCGTCTCCCGTTTTGGCGACAGGGTCCTGCTCCTGCATAGTGGCCTGTCAACGGGTGAACGTTTTGATCAGTGGAGTCTGGCCAGTGGCCAAGGTTCTCCGCAGATCGTGATTGGGGCCAGATCAGCGGTCTTTGCCCCTTTGCCGGATCCAGGGCTGATTGTCGTCGATGAAGAGCATGATGGCGGCTTCAAACAGGATGACGGTCTGCGCTATAACGGCCGTGATCTGGCGGTGCTGCGGGGCAGGTTGCATAACGCCGTCGTCCTGCTTGGCTCGGCCACTCCCTCAGTGACTAGTTTTTATCATGCCCGGCAAGGAAAATATTCTTTGTTGACCATGAACAAACGGGTGCAGGATCGTTCTCTGCCCTCCGTCACGCTTGTCGATCTGCGTGATAAATCGGTAAAGGCCTATGGCAAGGCACTTGGCAAGAAATTGCAACAGGCCCTGCAGGCAACCCTGGCTCAGGGAAAGCAGAGCCTCCTGCTCCTGAACAGAAGGGGCTTTGCCTCGGTTTATCTGTGTCAGGATTGTGGCAAGCCGGTTGAGTGCAACCATTGTCATATCTCGCTCACCTTTCACAAGGGCAAAAAACAACTGGTCTGTCATTACTGCGGCTTTACGCTCACCAGCAGTCAGCTTTGTTCTGGTTGTCGCTCGGAAAAACTGGTTCCCGTGGGGTTTGGCACCGAACGCATTGAGCAGGAGGTGCGGGAACTGCTGCCCGAGGCCCGAATTGCCCGGCTCGATTCTGATACTGCCGTTGATCGCAAGAAATTCCTGCACCTGTTGCAGGCCATGCACAACCGGGAGATCGATATCCTGATCGGCACCCAGATGATTGCCAAGGGCCATGACTTCCCGGAAGTGACCCTGGTGGGGGTGGTCTGGGCGGACGGGGGTTTGAGTATGCCCGATTTCCGGGCGGCGGAGCGCACTTACCAACTGCTGTCCCAGGTCAGTGGCCGGGCCGGGCGCGGTAACAGCCCAGGGCAGGTGATTATCCAGACCTTGCGGCCGGATCATTATGCAATCGCCCTGGCGCAACGCCATGCCTACAGCGAGATGTATGATAAGGAGATGGCGATCAGGAAGATGCCGGCCTTTCCGCCCCTGCTGCGGATGATCAATATCCATATCCAGGGAAGCAGAGAGCAGGAGGTGCGTCAGGCGGCGACGGAGATTGCCGCAATGTGCCGGGTATTTGCAAAGTCCCTGGCCGCTGAAACGAGGCGTCATCCCATAGAGATCCTTGGCCCGGCCCCGTCGCCACTGGACAGGCTGCGGGATCGCTATCGCTGGCAGGTCCTGCTCAAGGGCGCCAGCCAGGACGATCTGCATGCCGTGTGCAACCAGGTGGTGACCCGGCAGGGTGATGTTGTGGCGGGGGATGTCAAGATTGCGGTTGATGTTGACCCGGAGAATATGATGTGAATCAAGCGCAGATGGTTGAGGCTGGCGGGGGAGTTAACAGTCTCAATGAGGTGGTATGATAAAAATGGACACGTTAGATTCCATCCCCTGATTCCGGGTAGGTGCAGATCTCACCGCAATAATTTTCAAAAACCAGTTTGTCCCCTCTGGTCAGGATATAATCAGGGGTGAGCGGGATCTTGCCTTTGCCGCCTGGGCCATCGAGGGCAAAGGTCGGCACGGCCATACCGGAGATATGGCCGATCAGGCTGCGCATGATCCTGATCCCTGTGGCGGTCGATGTGCGGAAGTGATTGGTGCCCCGGGTGAGGTCGGTCTGGAAGAGGTAGTAGGGCTTTACCCGTATCTCCAGCAGTTTTAACAGCAGCTCCCGCATGACTGCCGGGGTGTCGTTGACTCCTTTTAAAAGAACGGTCTGGCAGCCCAGAGGAATCCCGGCATCGGCCAGCAGGGTACAGGCAGCGCTGGATTCCGGGGTGATCTCGGCCGGATGGTTGAAGTGGGTGTTGATGTAGAGCGGATGAAATTTTTTGAGGATAGCAACCAGCTTCGGGGTCACGCGCATGGGCAGGGTGCAGGGGACTCTGGTACCGATGCGGATAACCTTGACTGAGGGAATAGCGCGCAGTTCGCTCAAGAGATATTCGATCTGGCTGTCAGGCAAAAGCAACGGGTCGCCGCCTGAGAGGAGCACCTCCCGGACTTGGGGATGATGGCGGATGTAATCAAGTCCGGCCTCAATGGTGTCCGGGCTGATCACCATCCTGTCGGTTCCCACCTTGCGTTTCCGGGTGCAGAAACGACAGTACATCGCGCACTGGGTGGAGACCAGAAAAAGGACCCGGTCAGGATATTTGTGGACCAGATTAGGGACGGGACTTAAACGTTCTTCACCAAGGGGGTCTTCCATGCAGACCGGATCAAGCAATTCGGCGACATCAGGGACGGCCTGTTTCCACAAGGGGGTGCCAGCTTTCTGAATTAATTGCAGATAATAGGGATTAATCCGCATGGGAAATGTTGCTATTACCTGGTTTAATGAGGTAACATCAACATTGAAGTACTCATTCAGGAGAGTCGGGCTGGTTACGGAGTCTCTCAATATATCTTGCCATTTTTCCATAGCTCGCCATTATGGGATATCAGGCCTGAAATGTCAATTTGGTAAGTGGGTATTTTATGTTGGCGTAAGATGATTTTGTCGTCTTGTGGCTGAGGCTTGCTCACTTGGGTAACTTGAGCGTCAGGATCCAGGTGTTTTCATTTTTTGTACACTTTATTGTTATGGATATCGATCAGACACAAAAAGAAGAGGCCTTGCGGAAAGTCAAAGAACTGATGGCCGAAGGGGAAAGACAGAGGGCTCAGGTTCGGTTGTCGCGTCAGGTTGAGGAGTTTGAACGGGGCAATGGCAGCGTGTTGTTGCAGGATGAATTTGTCCGCAATGTGTCGCAGGTCATTGTTGATGCTTCCCGTGATGGCTCTGATGGCCGTGCCGAGACTTTTCTGGAGAAACTGGACCAGCATGCCTGCGGGGAGGATGGCAAGATTCGTGAACGGGCTGTCATGACCCTCTCTTTTTGTTTGGCTCTGTTCCCGTTAAGTGTTGAAAAATAAGCAATGGTTCTTATCTTTTTGATATATCACAAGAAGGAGGGAACCATGGAGAACGAGTCCTTTTCTAAATTGTTAGTTCAAATCACCGAGATGGATCATCGGCAACGA
>CAISPV010000019.1 GCA_903887485.1 uncultured Desulfobulbaceae bacterium
ATCTGTCGAATTATCTGGGGTGGCGGCGTTCTCTTGAGCAACATCCCCAAATTTCACCAGAGTCTTTGCTCGCCATTTCTCTGGGGCAGTTTCAACACTTAAAGGGAACATAGCCAAAAATTAAATGCCTCTATAAGAAACTCGGTTATCACCTTTCTGGACTCCCGGTTACGCGAGAGTGACCAAACATTTAACTCAACTTTCCGACTTATGATGTGAAACGCAGAATTATCATGTAACAATTTGAAATAATAAAAGATTTACATTAAAAAGTCCTTCGCTTCATAATATATTGGTTTTGCGACAAACATCAATAATATCAAGGAGGAAGGACTAAAATGGATATTACCAAACAACATCATGAGCAACAAGAGGCAAAACGCCAGCAAGGTAAAATCTCTTCGTTCATTGGAAACTTTCAGGTCGGCACTCTTCTCAATAAAAGCGGCATACGGAAATTGAGAGGGGTTTCGCCCCTGACACTCTTTTCCGCTATCTTCATGTTGCCTTTTGATGGGGACAATTTCTACAGAGGAATAGTCACCAATTCCGCCTTGCCATTCAAGAAGAATGCGGCCTATGATTTGCTGAAGAACCCTCGCCACAACTGGCGTAAGTTTATGTTGTCCCTGGCTGTTCAAGTTTCTCATTTTTTCTTTTTGCTTACCAGCAAGGAGAGAGAAAAGGTTTTGGTTTTGATCTTTGATGACAGCACCTATGATCGATCGCGCTCCAAGGTCGTTGAACTTCTTGCCTGGGTTTTTGATCATACCAGCCATACCAGCTTGAAAGGCTTTAAGCTGCTGACACTGGGGTGGTCCGATGGGGCCAGCTTTCTGCCCCTGGATTTTGTTCTCTGCTCTTCTGCACATGCAGAAAAGAGGATACAGGGTATCAAGAAGGATCTTGATAAAAGAATCTGCGGCTATAAAAGACGGGTGGAGGCAATGACTAAATCCACTGAGCATCTCGAGAATATGGTTAAAAGGGTTTTGGCCCATGGTGTTAAAGCAGACTACATTCTCATGGATAGTTGGTTCTGCTGGCCTGCAATCCTTGCCAAGCTTGGTCAACACCTGCCGGTTATCTGTATGGCAAAGAACATGCCGACGGTGCTTTACCGCTACGATGATCAATGGGTCACCTTGGGCAAGCTGTATAAGCGAATAAAAAAACGCCCCGGTAAGGCTCAGATCCTTGCCAGTGTTGTTGTGGAAACCAAACAGGAGCAAAAGGTAAAAGTTGTTTTTGTTCGACATCGCCATAAAAGAGATTGGCTGGCCATATTCTCCACAAGAATTGACCTGGAACCTAAAGAAATTGTTCGTATTTATGGGAAGAGATGGGACATTGAAGTGTTTTTTAAGATAATGAAACACCACTTGAATCTTGAAAAAGAAGCCCAACTGCGAGACTATGATGGGATCATCGGTCATACCACAATAGCAATGGCTCGCTATATTTTTCTGGCAGTTGAGCAACGTTGTCATGATGATCCGAAAACCATTGGCAGCTTATTTTTCGCCTTCAGCGAAGAGATCAAGGATCTCTCCTTGATAGAAGCGCTTCAAAGATTGTTGGCACTCGCACTGGATAAGGTGCGTTCATCAGGCGAGTTTGCCGAAGATGTTGTTTTTGCTATGATTGATGCCATTATGGGGGCAGCAGTTGAGTTCATTAAAACAAGCAGACGCTTAACGATAAGTTCTGCCATCCATTCAACAAGTTAACTCAACACGGAAAGTTGAGTCATCATGTCTATGAGGCTGCATTACTTTTTCCCAAGGTGTATTAACCTGTTGACGGTGAGATGTTACGTTATTTACAACAGACTTTGATCTTGGCCTGGTTTTTTCTGACTGATCCCAGATACAGAGAAATTCAAAAATCAGGGCTTTTTGATAGCGAATATTATCTTACGTCGAATCCTGATCTGGCTAAATGGGCTCTCTTCCCTCTGGTTCATTATCAACGCACCGGCTGGCGTGAAGGCCGTAAGCCAAATCCATTTTTTGATCCTCTTTTTTATCTTTGTCAATACCCAGAGATCGCCGAGAGCAATGTAGAGCCTCTTGGCCATTATATCAGAGAGGGATGGCGCCAGGGCCATATGCCATCGTTCTATTTTTTTCCTGACTATTATCTGTGGCAGGTTCCACCAATTATTGAAGCTGTTGGTAATCCTCTCGCCCACTATCTGCGCTACGGCCATCGTGCAGGCAGAAAACCTTCTCCTTATTTTGATCCAGATTTTTATCTGCGAACCTATCCCGAAGTTACTCAGAGTGGGATGCACCCCCTTGATCATTATGTGAGAATCGGTGCCCTGGAACACAGGCGCCCCAGTCCTTTCTTTGATGTGGCCTGGTACCTGGACCGGACGCCTGTACTTCGTACCATGACTGGCGATCTCGTGGTCCATTATCTGGAGTTTGGGGCAGTGGAGGGGAAAAGTCCTCTTCCCCTCTTTGATCCCCAATATTACCGGGAACAGAATCCGGATGTTGCCAATGTGAGAGATCCGTTAACTCATTATCTGACCATTGGTGTTGCTGAGGATAGGCGTCCTGGCAGGTGGTTCGATCCAAGGTTTTATCGTCGTGTTTACCCTGATTGTGTTGGCGCTGGTCTCTCCCCCTTTCAGCATTATCTGGAAAGTGGAGTCCATGAACAACGATATCCTGACGCCCGGGTCCAGGATCTTCACCGAAAACCGCTGATCTCCATCGTTGTTCCTGTGTACAATGTGGAGGAACAGTATCTCAATAATTGTATCCGTTCTGTCTTGTATCAGGCCTATCCCCATTGGGAGCTCTGTCTTGCTGATGATTGCAGCAGTCAGCCGCATATCCGGCAGCTCCTTGAAAAATGGGCGGCAAGAGATGCGCGGATAAAAGTGACTTTTCTGGAGACCAATCAGGGGATATCCGGGGCAACCAACGCGGCCGCCGCCCTTGCCTCCGGAGAATATGTCGCCTTTCTCGATAATGATGATGAACTGACCGTGGACTGTCTCTATCAGGTGGTCAAGGTTATCGGCGAGACCGGGGCTGATCTGCTCTATACTGATGAGGATCTGATTGGGGATGATGGCAGCAGGTTCAGCGTTTTTTATAAGCCGGGATTCAATCGTGAACTGTTATTTTGTCACAATTATATCACCCATCTGGTGGTGAGCACTAAAACACTGTTTGATACGGTGGGTGGGCTAGATGCGAAATATAACGGGGCCCAGGATTATGATCTTGTCCTGAAACTGAGTGAACAGGCGCAGCGGATCGTCCATGTCCCCCAAGTCCTGTATCATTGGCGGGCATCGGAGACCTCAACCAGCATCAATCACGAACAGAAGGCCTATGCCGATGAAGCAGGCCGGAATGCCCTGGTTGCTGCCATGAAAAGAAGAGGGGTTGCGGCCGAGGTCGAGGCGACTGACTGGAAATTTTTTTATCGGGTACAGCGGAAGTTGCGAGCCCGGCCTCTTGTCTCTATCCTGGTGTATTGGAATGATGACCCTGCCGGTGTTGTTGCCTGGCTTCGTTCACTGGTCGCCTCTACCGATTATGGCCGGTTCGAGATTCGTTTGATGATGAGTGCCACGGTAGACCTGGAAGGTGCGTATTGTCAGGCTGTGACAGAAGTCGGGGATAATATCTTTTGTCTGCATGTCAAAGAGGGGCTGGGGCGTGCAGCGTTCTATAATCTCGCTGCCAGGCAGAGCCGGGGAGAGTATCTGGTTTTTTTTGATAGTAAGGTAACAATTCGTGCTGCAGATTGGCTGGAAACCCTTCTTGCCCAAGCGCTGGAGAAAGGAATTGGTGCCGTTGCTGCACGTGTGAAGAATGTTCAGGGCGAAAAAGAAGAAATTGAAACGCTTCCTGATTTGACTGACAACTCACCGTTGTATTATCTCCATTTTGTGCAGGAATGTTCGATTCATATGAATGGCCTCCACTGTCCACAAAATGTGCTGGCAGTTCCCTGGGAGCTGTGCATGATTGCAAAAGAACTTTTTGAATCATGTAAAGGCTTTGATGACGTAAGTTTTCCTTCTCTGTTCTGGGGTCTTGATTTTTGCCTACGACTGCGCGAGCATGGATATGAAAATGTGTATATCCCGTATGATATTGCCGAGAGCTCGGAGAAGGAAAAAAAACTTGCCGGCATGGATAATAACAAAAAGTGGGAGCAGGAGCGCAGAGCGTTTCAGGAACGTTGGCATGAACTTTTATTGAAAGGCGATCCTTATTATAACCTCGGTGTTCTGGATGGCAGGCAGCTTTCTGCCGATGACTTTTTGAAATGGTATGCCGGTGTTTAAAAGAAAGGCTTTATTTTAGGTTTGATAGCCTTTTTTAGCCGTGAAGAGACAGGCTGGCTTGAGGCTGAAACAGTACAAATTGAACCCTTGTCAAGGGGAGGGAAATCTCTTGCCTCTGTGATTTCATTGTGATAAAAATACTCCTCGCTATTTTAACGGTGGAAAATTTAACTTTGGTTGATCCGCCTGCAATCGCGAGGCGTCGTTTTCATTCATATTTACGCAACAGCAACAGCTACCCGACAGAAAATTGAAAGAAAAAAATAACCATGATGTTCCCTCATCTCAACTAAGGGCATATCGCCGCATCCTGATGTTGACCACCCTGGTAACAATCTTTTGTTTGTCTGCCTCCTTTCTTTTTACTTCCGCTGCTCTGGCAGAACAGGCCGCAAAACGGTGGCCTGTTCTGGCGGCCATCATTCAGTACCAGGTCAAACAGCTGGATGCGGTAGGAATCGATGCCGACGAGGTCGAAGCCTTTATCCGGGAGGCAGCCGCCAATGGAGCCAAGCTCGTGGTCACTCCGGAAACCCCCTTTTACCGCTACAGTATCTGGCTACGCCACGGGGTGACGCAACTCGATCTGG
This sequence comes from uncultured Desulfobulbaceae bacterium, assembly GCA_903887485.1. Lineage (GTDB taxonomy): Bacteria > Desulfobacterota > Desulfobulbia > Desulfobulbales > Desulfocapsaceae > UBA2270. The sequence goes on from CAISPV010000019.1 coordinate 4,912, forward strand.
CCAACAACTATGATTCGCTGGTCAGCCGCTTCAGTAATCTGAGCAGGGAGTTGGGTATTTGTCTGGTGATCGGGCTGCGAAAGCCTTCGGGAAACTCGCATCTGCCTGTTTACAATGTTGCCCTCTTTTTTGGACCTAATGGCAACATCCTGGGCATGCACCATAAGGTTATCATATCTGTAACAGAAACAAGTTTCACCAAGAGCGGCAACCAGGGTGACTTGCAGGTGTTTATGACCCCCTATGGCAAGACCGGCATGCTTATCTGCAAAGATATGGATGAATACTGGCCATCCAAAGCCCTTGTTGGTCAGGGTATGGATCTGTTGATTGGTATCAGCGCTGCTGCCTCTATCGGTGGTGCTCCTGGCCGAGGCTGGCAGAATGTTTATCCCGCCTGTGCCATCGGTGGAGTCTGTTACGGGATTGCAGCCAATCAGATCGGAACCAATAGTATTGATACAACCGGCGGCGGATCCGGTTTTGTCGCACCGGGTGGCCATCGTCTTTCCGCTGCCGGTTATGACGGAATACCTAACGATGAGCGGATTCTCTACCAGACCCTGCTTCTGCCTGACGCCAATCATAGCGTGAATCTGTCTGCCCCTCTTTTTTTGTTGCTCCGTTGAACTCTTATCGTGCGATAAAGGGCAAAAGTCGCAATGCTGACTATAGTTCAGGTAAAAAGTGGCCAGATAATTTATTTCCCTGCTGAGAAGGAGTTTGTGGCGCAATGAAAACAATAATTATAATATTTTCTTTATTACTTTCCCCAACGATAGCTTGTGCAGAACTTGTCCATCTTGAATGTGAGATGCAATACCAAATTGCGAAGACTGAAACTGTAATTATCGATGAAGCAAATCAAATTATAACAATGTCTATTTTCCCGGAGGATAAGTATCACCCTGATTTTTCTCCAAATGAAATAAGCTGGGGAAAAACCTCTGTAATGGATAGATTTGTTCGCGAAGTCTGGGTTTATAGGTGGGTATTTAACCGAAAAAATCTTTCTATTGTAAAAATGATAACTATATCGCGGAACGAAGAAAAACCTACGAGTGTCTTATATAATGGAATTTGTAAAAGAGTAGACATGAAAGGGAATGACATTTAGCGTCTTCAGGTAATATAATTCCGACATATGTCGATTTTTAACATTTTAAAATAAGTACCAAGAATTTTGGTATTTGGCATTTAATGTCAGTAAAAGATGGCGTGCCTTTTTGCTATCTCAACTGCGGAAATTTTGGCTTACACCGCTGCAATAGTGAGGAACTGTTATTATTAATATCTACGCAACAGCTATCCAATAAAAAATAAAATGAAAGAGAAAAACAACAATAATGTCTCCTTGTTTCAATTCAGGGCATGTCGCCGTAGCCTGATTTTTGCCGTCCTGACAGTAACCTTTTCTCTGTATGCTTCCGGCCTCTTTACTTCCGCTGCTCTGGCTGCTCAGGCCACGGTACGGTGGCCTGTCCTGGCGGCCATCATTCAGTACCGGGTTAAACAGCTGAATGCGGTAGGAATCGATGCCGATCGAGTCGAAACCTTCATTCGGCAGGCAGCAGCCAATGGCGCCAAGATCGTGGTCACTCCGGAAACTACTTTTTATCGATTCAGTGTCTGGACACAAAATGGGGTGACGCAATTAGATCTGGCCAACAACTACAACTCCCTGGTCAACCGCTTCAGCAATCTAAGCAAGGAGTTGGGGATCAGTCTGGTGATCGGGCTGCGAAAGCCTTCAGGGGATCCGATTCTGCCTACTTACAATGTTGCCATTTTCTTCGGACCTGACGGTAACATCCTGGGCACGCACCGCAAGGTCATCCCCGCCACCAATGAAACAGCTTTTACCATGAGCGGAGACCAGAGTGACTTGAAAGTGTTTATGACGCCCTATGGCAAGACCGGTATGCTGATCTGTAGGGATATGGATGATTACTGGCCATCCCAAGCCCTTGTGAGTCAGGGCATGGGATTGTTGATTGGCATCAGCGCTGATCCGGGCGTTGGTGGTCCTGGTCGGGGTTGGCAGAAAGTATACCCGGCCTGCGCTCAGGGTGGAATCTGTTACGGGATTGGCGCCAATCAGATCGGCACCAATATCGACGATAAAACCAACGGCGGATCGGGTTTTGTCGCCCCTGGCGGCCATCGTCTTTCCGCCGCTGGTTTTAACGGAGTACCGAACGATGAGCGGATCCTTTACGAGACCCTATATCTGCCTGATGCCAATCATGTTGCCGATCTGTCTGGTCCCCTCTTTTTGCTGCTGCGCCATTGATCCAGTTTATTCAAATTTGTACTCAAAATGACAGCTACATGTTCTTGTTTCGCAGAGCAGACATCTGCTACCACTCCGAACATTTTAACCGTTCTCACTGCAGGAGGGATTTGAGTTGTGGAAATGTTTTTTTTGGACTAATCTATATGGTTCTTTATGCAAAGGGTTTTTTGCGGCATTGAAATTTCATCAAGTGGTAACATAATGTTTACTCAGGTAAATTCGGTATTATGATCTCTGTCATTATCCCGGCATATAATCATGAACAGTTTATTGGAGCGGCGGTAGAGAGCGTTCTTGGTCAGACATGGGCTGATCTTGAGTTGCTGGTCATTGATGATGGTTCCACAGACAGTACCGCTGCTGTTGTTAAGGGGTATAATGATTCTCGTCTCACCTATTTGTATCAAGAGAATCAGGATGCCTTTAATACCATTAATCGTGGACTTGGGTTAGCCAAGGGTGATTATGTTGCTATCCTGAATTCAGACGATGTCTATACACTAAACCGTCTTGAAAGATTAGTGGCAATGCAGAAGCAGACCGGGGCTCAATGTCTTTTTACTGATGTGATTCCTATCTCGGACAGTGGCGATGAATTTGTTGATCCTGCATTTGGCTGGAATGTCTGGCATCAAAAAAATAGAAAATTTTTTGCTCAATGCGGCGATCTCTATACGGCCTTTTTGAAAGGCAATTTTATGGTTACAACTTCCAATCTCTTTATGACTACCGAGGCAGTGAAAAAGGTTGGACGGTTTTGTTCTTTACGGTATCTCCATGATTATGATTTTATCTTTCGGATGATGCTTGCTTCTCCAGGCAAGGTTCATTACCTGGAGAATGAAAAGCTGCTGTACTATCGAATCCATAGTGGCAACACCTTGGGGGAGGCAGCGATCACCGGGAGAGAGCAGGACAGGGATGTGATCAGGAAGTATATGCTGGCCAGAGTTCCTGATGAACTGCAGGGGATAGTATCTGCAGGAATAGATCGATTGATTGAACTTGAACATGAATTACTTGAGGTAAGGAACACCCTCCATAAACCTGGTATTCCGGGGATAAAACAACAGATAGCAATGTTAACTCAGTCAATTTCTGCACGGCTTACCCGGAAAGTCGGCTATTGATAGTATCCATCACCTGCTGATCAAAATATTTTTCAGGCCTTCCACCACTTGATAGACGCACTTTACATAATCAGGAGCACCTCCATATATGTCAGCATCACCACTTAAGGGTAAATTGCCATTGTCAACAATGGTTTATATCAGTCTTATTGCCTTATCTACCCTTTTTTATGAGTTATCTCTTATCAGAATTCTTGATATCCTCTGGTACCCGCATTTTGCTTATATGGTTATCACTCTGGCCTTGCTTGGTTTTGGTATAGCCGGTGTCGTCACTTCAATTATTGCTGACAGGAGATCTCTTGGCGGCAACATCCTGTTGTGGTTAACTCTCTTATTAGCCATAAGCTATTCAGGAATCTTCTTCTTTTTGAATCGGTTTCATGTCGATTTTAATAATTTTAGCAGCGTTGCCTCCTTGGGAGTTGATGTCATACTGGTTTTTTCAGGAATAGTGATTCCCTTTTTCCTCAGTGGGTTGATCCTGTCTCTTCTGTTTTCAGAAAATGCCAGTCAGTTTGGCAAACTTTATTTCTGGGATTTAGTTGGCGCTTCTATCGGTTGTTTGCTGGTGCCTCTGCTTATTCCTACCTTTGGCGGACCGGGGTTATTATTTGTTGCCTCTGGTATGGCCCTGTTTGGTGTCGTGCTGATCAGCCGGTCGAGGGTGGTTGTAATATTAGCGTTACTGGCAGCAATAGGAGTTTCAGGATTTCAACTCTTCTTGGGTAAGGATAAGTATCTGGAAATCGCCTTTCATATGGACAAGAGAGGTTTTAAGACTCTGCAGCAGGAAGGACACATCCTTACTCGCTGGGACCGGATATCACGTATCGATCTTATTCAATATCAGCCTGAATATGTCTGGATAGCCTATGATGGCGGTACTCAGACCAGCTATTTTTATAAATTTGATGGTGATTATAAGAAATTGCGCCAATCTCTTCCTGAGAAGGCTGGTTTGCAGTTTTGGGATAGATTTGTTCTCGCTTCTCATTGGTTAAAAGAAGGAACAGGGGCCAAGGTGCTTGTGATCGGCGCCGCCGGTGGTCAGGAGACAAAGGCTGCTGTTACCTTTGGCGCCAGTGCGGTTGATGCTGTGGAGATGGTTGGTTCTGTCATTGATTTGGGTAAAGAAAAATATGCTACAGAGCCATATGATAATCCCATTGTCAATGCCGTTCGTGGTGAGGGGCGCAGTTTTCTCAGATCCAGTAATAAGACCTATGATATCATTCAAATGATGTCCAATCATACATCTGCCAGTATTGCCTCGGGATCTGGAGCTGTATCGCCCAATTATCTCCAGACTACCGATGCGTATAAGGAGTATTATTCTCATCTTTCTCAAAATGGCGTGCTGCATATCAATCATCATATCTATCCCAAAATGGTTCTTACCGCTGCCCGGGCTTGGAAAGAGATGGGGCGGAAAGATTTTGAGAAACATGTGCTCATTTATTATAGTGGCGCCTGGTTTAATTTACCAACCCTGCTTATTAAGATGGAACCTTGGACCCAGGAGGAGTTTGATCGAGTCCAAGCGCTTATGGGAGATAGTTCCAAGCTGATTCATAATCCTCTTGATCCAGGTAAATCAGGACTAGCCGCAGAGTTTTTTACTGGCACCCTGCCTGATGAATTACTTGCCAGGATTCCTTACCGTATGGATGTGCCCACAGATGATAAGCCTTTTTTTAATCATATAAGAAAACGCCTGCAACCGGTTTCCTATAAAGAACCTTATGTCGATACGTCCATTAAGGTTCTTCTGAATGAGTCCATAAAACATGGATTGCCCATGGATATCATTCATCTCATTGTTTCTGCTGGCGCTGCTTTGCTCATTGCGGTGGTCTGTTTGTTTGGCCCCCTGTTATTTTCCAAGGTTGGCCGTGAACAATGGGAGGGAAAGGCCGCCTTTGTCAGTTATTTTGCCTGTCTCGGGGCCGGTTTTATAGCCATTGAGTTAGTTTTTATCCAGCTCTTTTACAAGTTGGTTGGTTTTCCTCTCTATACGTATGTGTCTGTCGTTTTCGCCTTTCTTCTCTCGGCGGGGATTGGGAGCTATAGTACTGATATCTTGAAATTACATGCACATAGATGGGGACGATTCCTTCCCTTTGTCGCTATTCCGCTCTATGGTTTTGCCTTGTTAATGCTGAAAGAGCCTTTACTGAATTACTTTTTACAGTGGTCGACATTCTTGCGTATCGGGGTAACCGTAGTTTTGATAGCCCCCTTGGGATTTTTTCTTGGTATGCCCTTTGCCATTGGGATTGCGAGTTCATATGCCAATGGTAAAGGCGCAGTTGGCTGGGCCTGGGCCGTGAATGGATTATTTACAGTTCTCGGCAGTGTGGTAAGTATTGTTGTCGCGATTTATATCGGTTTTATCCCAACATTGATGGGCGCATTTGCGATTTATATCTTGGCAGGTCTGTTGCTTCCCAGATTTTCGAAATCATAGAGAGTATTGGCGAGACAAGTCCTTTATGGAAGAAAGAACATTTTTTAATCTTTCCCGCCTGATTCAAGCTGGTGAAGAGCTCGCCTCAGGATGTGATACCATCTCCTTTGATCTTTTTGACACGCTCTTTATCCGCCGTGTGCATGATCCTGATATGCTGAAGATCCCAGTGGCCCGCTATGTCGCAGCCAGGGCCGAACAGCAGGGTCTGGGATGGTCATGGCAAAAGATTCAAAAACTTCGTGATACCTTTGAGGCTGAGCAGAGAGTACAAACCGGACAGAAATTTGAAGATCATGAGGCCTGCTATCCTGTTTATATGAGGCAGGTGTTGGCCGCTGTTTTTGGTGATTCTCAGGCGGACTTCTTGCTTGCCGATGTCACCGACTATGAATTGTCTATTGAGAACTCCATGCTTGTCCCCCGTCAGGAGTTGGTGGCCTGGCTCAGGCGTTTACATGGCCAGGGAAAGAAAATATTTTTGATTTCAGATATCTATCTTCCCGCTGCTCATTTACGGCAGCTCGTGGAGCATGGCGGGTTTGCCGAGTGTGTCACCGATATCATTTCCTCAGCCGATTCCTTTCTGGCCAAGGCCTCGGGTAAGGGGTTTGCCCTTATCCAGGAAAGATATGGCCTTGACGTCAAGACCTGGCTCCATATAGGAGATAATCCGGTCTCCGATGGCTATCGACCTGCTCAGGCGGGCATCAAGGCCTTGGTGTTGAAAGATGGTTTGGAAAAGATGCGCAAGGGATTGGTCAGGCGCTATTATCAGTATGGTCATGGCCGCCCTTTTTTTCGGGGCAGTACTCTTTTGCAGGTGATGCAGCCATTGGAGGAAGAAAACAGGCCTCGCTCTCCTTTGTATATTGAAGGTTATAATTTTTTAGCCCCGGTTATTGGCACCTTTATCCAGCGTCTTGCCGAGAAAACACTCCAGAACAAGATCCCCCATATCTATTTTCTCTCCCGCGAAGGGTGGATGTTTAAAAAATTTTGGGAAGGAGCGATACCAAAGATCTATCCGGCAACAAAGTTGCCTTCAGTCAGTTATCTCTATGTGAGCCGGATGGCCCTTGCCGGCGCCTGTTGCGCGTATCAGGGACTGACCAGAGACAATGCGGCTATCGCCTTTCTGCCCGCTGGGAATCGTGATTTCCGTGATGTCTGTCGCATCTTTAAGCTTGATGGCGGCAAACTTGCCCCGCATCTTGCCCGACATCATCTTGTACTGGAAACTTCGCTCAGTCCTTTGTATCCTGAGACAACGACTGAGAATGCTGTTCGTTTTCAGGAACTTCTAGAAGATGAAGCGTTTCAGGAAGAGATTCGGCGTCAGACCCGTCCTTATAATGACGCCCTGATCAAGTATCTGGAACAGGAACATTTCTTTGAGCAGACGGATGTCGCCATTGTCGATATAGGCTGGCTTGGCACTATTCAGCGATTTCTCTATGAGGCTGTTCAGCATCGCCCTGATAACCCGCGTTTTCATGGGATGCTTCTGGCTGCTACCCGTGGCATTCCCTTCCCCACACGACCGGATAATTCAATTGAAGGGCTTATCTATGACCGTGATCGTTTTGATCTTGGAGGTAGTTCCATCCTTTATGCCCGGGATCTTTTTGAAGAGGCCTGCCGGGCCCCGCATCCAACCTTAAATGGATACCGATTGACAGCAGAAGGGTGTGAGCTTGAATTCCGGACTCAGGATGATGCCACAGGCCAGGCTGAGCAGGTCCAGGACGCCTATTTTGCCCCTTTGCAACAGGGAATTCTTGACGGCGCGCCATTTTTTGGGGCCGCCGCATCGGTACTGGGATATCAATCCCATGACCTGAAACCATGGTTGAATCATTTGCTGGTGGCCAAACTTGCCTTTCCAAGGACCTCGGAAGTTCGCAATATCAGGCATCAGCACCATCTTGATGATTTTCATGGCCAGAATAAACCATCTAAAAGGCATAGGAAGGCGGACAAACATTTATGGGATTTTTCTCTTGGGGCATTGCGCTGGAATCCCTGGCTCAGATTGAAATTTTTTATTTTGATGATCAGGGAACGGCTCAAGGAATAAGGGTGAAAGCATGCGAGACCGAGTAAGAGATAGATTGTTTCAACCAGCAGGTATTGAGATTGGCAGAAGTGGCAGATTGTTTGCCTTGTCCAGGATCATTCCTCTTGGTAATTGGAATGGCGGCCCGGGCTGGCGTTGTCTTGTGATTTTATGGCTGGGTCATAATTCCGGCAGGATTCTTTTTCCGGTTCTTGTTCGCTATGAGGGACTACTGGCAGGCATCTATAAGAGAATACAGCGATTACGCCACGGTAGATGAAAATTTCTTTGATTACAAGAGGGCAACTGTTGAGGTCGCTCTTGGTCTTTTTATGGGAACACAACTTTGGGACTGTGCATTATTGCCTGGAAAATAAAGGAATATATCCCCAGAAAATACATTGTGGTAACACCTAAGGTGAGCAGACTGCTGTTGACCGTTTTATAGCTTGTTGCCAAGAGGATGCCAAGCATAGGGATAATCGGGAACAGATATCGTCCCTGAGCCTGAAAATCGGCGGTCCAGGAATGATAGAGTGAAACCCCGATAAGCATTGCCGATAACCCCAGTACTGATATGGCCAGGCCACGGTCAATAAGAGTGCCTCGCAGAAAAATGGAGCCGAATACAAATACCAGCGATAAGACACCGGTCCATCGGATCAAGTCGTAGTAGGTGTTTGAGGCAGTAATGGTAAGATAACCAAATACGCCAAATCCACTTTGAAATGATTTTTCAAACCAACGATTCTGTTGAATCATCTTCTGCAAGCTGGTACCGCGCGCCTTCATGTTGAGGTAAAAATGCTGCTCATGTAATGGGGTACTCGGCTTATAGAAAGGGTCTGCCAGTTCCTCCTGCATTTTTACTAATTTTTCCTGACGGTCAAGACCGTTTACCTTATAATCGGCGCCGACTCGCAACCCAAGGATGAGTAGTCCTGTCAGAGTAATAAGCGCCAATCGTTTATAAGTTTCTTTGTGCCTTCCAACAAAGTTGTTGTCTTGAAAAATCGTTACCCCAATACAGAGATAGAAAAAGAGAATAAAAGGATAATAATTTTTCTTGAGGAGGAACAGACTTCCCAGAAGCAGCGATACCATACTCCCTCCAGACAGTACTGACATCCATTTGTCATCCTTGAGATAGCGGTGCAAGATACTGTCAGGATCGACCAGCAGGCAGCCTGCAATAAAGGCGCAGAACAGTCCGAAGGCATCAGAGTTGCAGTAACTGAAGAGATACCAGATCTGCGGGGAGAGCAGAAAGGGGATTGCTATTATCCGGGCATACTGGTTTTTAATGGTGAAGAGCAAAAGGAGAGCGAAGAGAAAGATGTTGAATATTCGCAAGGAAAGATAGCTCGGGAGCTGAAATCCATCAAGCAGCTTATTGAATTTGCCGGCGAACAGATAATATATCTCTCCGTTATTCAGTCGGGAAACGCCGTAACAACTATAGGTGGGCCGGATTGCCAGATCTTCGATCACGGGAGGCAGCCAGTGATCCCGGTAGTAGGACGTGGCTTGTATATGGACATACTCGTCGGGGTGTACATTTTCTTGACTTGTTCCGGCCAGGACAATGATAAGGGTCCACACTCCGAAGAGCAGTAACGGGACAAAGCGCAGATCTTGCACCAGCTTACCTGCGCCATTGATAACAAGAAAGATGACGAAAATAATGGCGGCAAAGCGAAGAACCAGCCACCCGATCTCTCTACCCAGGTAGTGGGGTGTGACCAGCAGTTCAAAATTGGGATCTTTGCCCGTTGATTTGACCATCAGCCCATTCTGGGTCATGCCATATTCAATAATCTCATGCAGCGGGATAAGCTGGTCAAATTCCTTGGGGGTGGCAAGCGAAATGGGCGCCCAACCCTCCTGCCGGATAAAAACACGTTTCAGGGTTGCTTCCCCTTTGTAGGCATGGGGGTCTATTCGCAGGCGGGCGATTTGACCAATATCGGTCAGAAAAAAACTATAGTGCTTGCGGTTAGGGGTGGCGACAGTCACCGCCATTTTTTTTTCGGAATATGGCTGGCCCGTACCTGCCCAATAAATTTTAAAATCAGTCTTCTGCGCTACCTCCAGTTCTATTTCCACATAGGCCTTATTCACAAAGAAATAATAATAGAGGCCGCAGGCCAGGAGACAGACGAAAGCGGAAAACACCCACTTCATCCATTTGTTCGTGGTCTTATCCATTGTTTTCAACTTGCATCAGTTTTTTTGCTGCCCAATACCTTCCGTACAGTATAAACTGGTTTTCCCTGTGATTCGTGATAGGTTCTGGCCTGGAGCTCGCCCAGCAGACCGATGGAAACAAATTGAATTCCCATGAAAATCAGTAAGACTGCCAGCAGCAGCAGTGGACGGTTGCCCATGGGGATATCAAAAAACTGGCGTTGGATTATCAGCACCAGGGCAAGCAATGCACCAATGGCGCTGCTGATAAAACCAAACAGACCAAAGACCTGGATTGGTCTGGTGCCGTAACTGAGCAAGAACTTAACCGTCATCAGGTCAAGGACGACGCGTAGTGTCCTTGATATCCCATACTTGGAGCTCCCGAAACGCCTGGGCCGGTGATTCACCTTTACCTCGGCGATGCGACTGCCCATCCCACTGGCAATGGCCGGTATAAAACGATGCATTTCACCATAGAGCTTAATGCCCTGGGTAATATCGCGGTGAAAAATTTTCAGGGTGCATCCATAATCGTGCAGGTGAACTCCGGTAACAGAGGAGATGATCCTGTTGGCAATCATGGATGGGAGCTTCCGGTTGATAAAGGCGTCCTGTCGATTAAAACGCCAGCCACTGATCAGGTCATACCCTTCATCCATCTTGGCAAGCAATCTGGGGATATCAAGGGGATCATTCTGCATATCCCCATCCATGGTAACAATGACATCTCCAGTGGCATAGTCAAAACCGGCTGCCATGGCTGCGGTCTGGCCAAAGTTTCTCCGAAAACTGACGACGACCACCTGTTCATCCTTGCTTTGAATCGCCTCAAGAAGTTCCATGCTCTGATCACTGGAACCATCGTCGACAAAGACCATTTCATAGTCATGGCCTATCCCTGTCAATACCCCACGAAGTTCTTCATACAGGGCTTGAACATTCTCCGCCTCATTGTAAATCGGAATAACAACAGACAATTTCACGGGTAACTCCTTTATGTATTTATCGCATGGTTCAGAAAAATATCCAGCCAGCAGTCATTTGCTCTATGAAAACTGATGGGCATATTTTTTCAGGGACGGGACCTATCTTCCACAAAATATCTCATACCCAGCCGTATCGTGTTTATTATGAAGAGAGCAGCCTACGTTTACATAACAGATGATTTTATTTTCTTCAACTGCCGCCGTCTTTCTTAAGGTCGTAAGGGCCTATTCTCTCAACTGATTATCCAGGCACACACCAATCAGCCGTTATTTTCACTTGATTCTTATTGCTGTTGCTTTCCGTTGGGAGCGCAGGTATGACGGCTGGAAGAAAGACGATAGAGGTACAGCAGCCCGCCAACCAGAGAATAGCAGACCGTTACCGCCAGAAAAAGAAGCGCCAGGGCTCTGGTCTGAATATCAGTCAATCCTGCCCGGCTAAAAAAGAATACATAGCCGATGTCTCTCACCCCCAGGCCATATATGGAAACAGGCAGGGCTTCCATCAGGGTGATGAGCGGCACAAAAGCAATAAAAAAGATAAACAGCGTTGATGCATGCAGAGCCAGAGCCAGCAGATAGATGATATAAATGACGGACATCTGGAAGGTAAACGAGATAAGCATGACCTGAAAAAGCAGTTTCCGGTTGGAACCATAATTGTTAATGGAAAGGAAAAACTTTTCCAGCAGCCTGGTGATCAGTTCAAATCGATCAAGCCGGGTATAGTGGAGAAAGATCCTGACCGGCCTTTGCTTTACCAACGCATACAGAATAATCAGCAACAGAGTGAGGATCAGTAGTGGACCAAGAAAAAAAAGCGGTTTTCCCAAATGCCAGGCCACCCCTGTCGATGCAAGGCAACTCAGAATCACCAGGGCGAGAAACCCTGAGAACCGATCGGCAAAGACTGAGGCCGCTGACCTGACCCCTTGGCTGCTTTGTTGGGCGATGTCGTAAATGCGGTATGAATCACCGCCGATATTGGAAGGAAGAAACATATTGTAAAAGCTGCCGATCAGATAGGTCACTGTCAAGGTTGGCAATGAAATGTGCACATCGTCTGCCCGGAGAAACAGCCGCCATTTCTGGGCGCTGAGCAGGGTGTTGACCAGAAGCAGTAAGGCAACCGGAATAAGATACCGGAAATCAATGTCTTTCAGGTCTCTACTGATAGCATCGATGGGGGTTTTGCTATAGAGTAGAAATAATAACCCGAAACTTACCAGTATCTTGGCCGCTGTCAGCAAAAGCCTTCGATTCTTCATGCGGATGTTCTGGCCCGTACTGTACGGGCCGGAACCCCCATATTCACCGTGTATGCCGGCACAGAATGGGTGACGACAGCCCCGGCTGCCGCCACGCTGCCGCTGCCCATGGTCACGCCTCCGAGCACCGTTACGTTGCCGCCAAGCCAGACATCATCCTCAAGGATCACTCCGCCGTCATTTTTAATACCCTGCTTCCGAATGGGGATGTCAAGACGATCTATATTATAACTGCCGCCACCGATGACAAAACAGCGCTGCCCGATAATACAGTCCCTGCCGATAACCACAGGACAGTCATTGGTGGATTGAATAATGGTCTGGGCATTCAGGCCGGTATTGTCGCCGATGGTAATCGACCCGTTTTTGCAGGACAACATCACGCCGTTGGAGAGAATGACATTATCTCCCAGCACAAGGGAATCCCGGGCCGATCCATGACGACCGTCCAGAATGCAGCCCTCGCTGATAACGACTGACCTTCCAAGATGAATACGACCGGGATGGCGGATAACGATATTGGCAGCAAATGCGCACCCTTTCCCGCAGCTTCCAAACATCCGCGGCCAGAACAGTTTGCGTAACAGCAGCCCAAGTGCGCCAGGTACAGGAGTCAGCAGCATGCATAACTCATAATAGAGCAGGGTGGCCAGGGAGGACCGGCCGACCATTACCGCCTGATATTTTTTGAGAGGCGAGTCGTTCGAGGTAATGGCGGCATGGGTTTTTTCCATACAGTTGAGCTCCGGATAGTGTGAAAGATTGCTTTTACAGATATCCTTCCTTTTTGTACCAGTCCGCAGTCCGTTTTAAGCCCTCATCAAGAGATACGGTCGGATTGTAGCCGAGATCGCGTTTCGCCTTGCTGATATTAAATGCCCTGTTTTGGCGATACCAGTCCACCCGCCGGGGAAAAATCGGCGGTTTGATATGAAAGGGCTTGCAGACCTTCTCGCAGATATGACCGGCAATGATCAGCGGCAGAAGAGGGTAATGGGGAATGTTAACCTTCACGCCCAAGGCCTTTGCCGTGCGGCGAACAAGATCTTCAATCTCCACATACTCTTCATCGGCAATCAGGTATGCCTCGCCATCCCCTTTACCCTTCTCTTGGGCAAGGATCATGGCATCGACTAAATGATCAATGTAGAGCGGGTGGTACAAGGTTTTACCATTGCCAAACATGGGGAATGTTCCCTTTTTGACCCGCTTGAAAATCATATAAAACCGTTCTGGATCTCCGGGGCCATACATGGCTGCCGGCCGCAGGATGACGCAGGGCAAACCTTGTCTGTGATATTCCATGACAACCGGTTCGGCCTTATATTTTGTCTGTTGGTAATAATCAGCAGCATTAATCGGTGCGGTTTCATCAGCCGGCGGATTGTCAACATTCCCGTGCACACCACAGGTGGAACAGTAGATGAACTTTTTCACCCCGGCCTGTTTGGCCGCTTCAAGGACATTGCGGGTGCCGCCGATGTTGACCTCATCATAATAGGTGTTGGGTACATCAAGTTCTCTGAAGGCTGCGGCCAGATGTTGGACGATATCCACTCCCTTCATGCAGCGCTTGACAACATCTTTATCGGTCACTGAGCCGATTACGACCTCTGCGCCCCACGTCCTCAACTCTTCCGTCTTCAATCCTTCCTGGTAGTCAAGGGCGACGACCTCATGTCCTTCATCGAGCAGACGCCGCACAAGCGCTTTGCCTGTGAATCCGGTTCCCCCGGTAACGAGTATTTTCATAAGTTCACCTTAAATATTCACTTGATCACGGAGCAATAAACAATAGTTTGCTCTGATTGCTGTCAATTTCAAAATACGGGCAAGGCCTGCCCGTATTAAAATAAGTTGTTGTAAACAAATAATATGGCCGTGATGGGTCAGATTATTGCATAATGGCACCTTGTATGTTGTTATCGGCAAGACGCCACTCAAAGAAACAGCCGGTAAAGATTGGCTGTTTCTTTGAGTGGCATAAGAATCCGTAAATGAAATGAGCAAAAAAGGCCTTGCTCATTTCATAACGGCTTCTAAAAAAAACGATCATGCCAGATGGCCACGTTCAGCAAGGCCCACAGGACATGATTATGGTTTTGTTTCATACTGCAATGCTCGTCAATCAGCCGGTCAATGTAGGCGCCGTTCATGGTCTCGCGGAGCACGGTTGAGTCATGAAGCCTTTCAATCATGTACTGTTTTAATTCGCCTCGCAGCAGATGTTTGACCGGCAGGCTGTATCCCTGTTTCCCCCTGTTCACGATCTTGTCCGGCAACAGACCGGCAAGGGCCTTTCTGAAGATATACTTGGTGGTCATCCCGTTGAGCTTCCATGAGCCGGGTAATGAGGCAAGAAACTCCACCAGCACATGATCAAGCAGGGGAACACGGATCTCCAGGGACGATGCCATGGACATTCGATCCACCTTCATCAGGACACTGTCGGTCATCATGAACCGCATATCCAGATAAATTTCCCGGTTGACCTGGTCAGTAGCATTACACTTTCGGTTCAGTTCGCGTATCTGCCGGAAAGGATCCATGCTGACCTGGTCCCGGAAAGATGGCGAGAAGAGTTGCTGTTCGAGAGTGGTGTTCAAAAAATACTGCCAGCGCAGATGCCTGCCCTCAGGGTCCAGATTAGCTCCCTCCACAAAGCGTTTGAGCATGTTCACCGCCCCTTTTTTCTGGGGTTGATCCGGCAGCATGGCCATCATGCGGCCGATGATCTGCCGGCGAATCGGCCCAGGAATAAGGCGGAAATAGTTATTCATGCGGCTGGCCTTAAAACGGTCATAACCGGCAAAACTTTCATCCGCGCCTTCACCGGAGAGGCAGACTGTCACATGCTCTCTGGCCTGTTTGCAGAGCAGATAGAGCGGCACAGTGGAGAGGTCAGTCATGGGCTCATCAAGGTGCCAGAGCGTCTTTTCCACATAATCCGAATTCAGGGCATCAAGAAGCAGGACTTGATGATCGGTCCCGCAGTGACGGGCGACAATCTCGGCATAATCCAGCTCACTGTAACTCTTGTCCTTGTAGCCGATGGTAAAGGTCTTCAAGGGGCCGCTGATATGTTTGCGCATCAGGGCGACCAGGCAACTGGAATCGAGTCCGCCGGAAAGAAAGACCCCCAGAGGCACGTCGCTTACCAGATGACTTTTGACTGCCGTATCGAGATGCTCACGCAACTGCTCCACGGCCTCATCAAAAGAAGGAAGTGGCCCTGGCTGCTGAAAGTTGAGATCCCAGTATTGTTGCACATCAATGGTGCCATTTTCAAAAACCAGATGGTGTCCGGCCGGCAACTTGTGGATCCCGGCAAACATGGTCTGGGGGGCAGGCACAAATTCAAAGCCAAGGTAATCATACAGGGCCTGCGAGTTTACCCGCCGTTCTACCTGAGGGCACTGCAGGATGGATTTGATTTCCGAGGCAAACAGCAGGCGGCCATTAGCAAAGGTGTAGTAAAGCGGTTTGATGCCGATCCGGTCACGGACGAGCAGCAGCTTTTTTTTGTTGCGGTCATAGAGGGCAAAGGCAAACATGCCACGAAGTTTATCTATGGCCTCCATGCCATATTCTTCATAGGCATGAATAATTACCTCGGAATCGGTCTTGCTCTTGAAACCATGCCCTTTCCGCACCAGCTCTTCCCGGAGTTCCTGGAAATTGTAGATTTCTCCGTTAAAGACCAGGTAGATAGATTCATCCTCATTGGCCATGGGCTGGGAACCGTTTTCGCTCAGATCAATAATGGAAAGACGGCGAAAGGCCAGTGACATCTCCGGGCAACAGAAGATACCTTCCTGATCCGGCCCGCGATGGGTGATCTGCATGGCCATTGCTTTGGCCAACGCCTCATCATTCCAGCTAAATCCGCAAATTCCACACATGAGTAAGATCCATGATACAAACTGATTCACAAAAAAAAACCGACCTGAATGGTCGATCTGTCGTTAACTATCCTCTAAAAAGAACCTATCAAAATACCTTACTTTTGGGATGCAGGCAACACTTCATGTCGGAAAATCACACTTTTGTGGATGGGGGATAAACTAATTGATTATAGGCGGTTGCAAGACCTTCTCCCACTTTATTCATGGAATATGTCGACCGGATAATCTCTCTTCCCTGTATTCCTCGGGACGCAGCCTCTTTATCCTCTATGGCGGCAATAATTGTATGGGCAAACGACTCAGCTGATATTTCCGGGGCATAGAAGCCCAAATCATGTAAAAATTTTCTGTTATTCGCGGTGTCAAAACAGACAACCGGAAGCCCTGCTGCCATATAATGGAGCAACTTTCCGCTTGCCTCTCCACTATCCTCTCCTTTTGGCTCAAGCGCAATATCTCCTACAGCCAGCCATCGTGGAAGATCGGCATACGCAACCTGGCCCGGCAGTAAGACATTCCCTTGCAGGCCGTTTTTTCCCGTCAGTTCAGCGATCTCCTCCCGAGGATATCCGACAAGGACAAAGAAGAGGTCATCCCGTTTGGCGCAAAGAATCTTCATGGCCTCCAGGATAGAGTGCACGCCCTTACCCGGCAGCAGAGATCCCGTGTATAAAATAACCTTTTTCTGCCCAGGAATGCCTAGTTCTCTGCAAAGCCTCTTTTTGTCCTGATCCTTAAAAAAAACATCGGGGACCACATCTTGAAGCAAAGATGTTTTTTCAGCATCAACATGAAACCGAGTCAGCAAGATTCTTCTGCTCTCCTCCGATGAACAGAAAAAGAAATCAGGCATCCGGCAGATCATAGACTCAATCAGCCCGGCTATCCGCGTGAACAGGCTCTTGGCCTTCAAGGTGCCGTAACTGGTCAACTCCCCGGTAAGACTGCCCTGCATGTCCATAATCAGGGAGATCCGTCGCCAGAAAAAAAACACTTTTACCGCCCAGCCTATCAGGGCTCCCTCATGGAGATGACCATGAAGCAGTTCGGGCTTTTCCTGCCAGCAGGTTTTGAGAACAAGAAAAAAAAGCAGGATGTCTGCTGGAAATTTAAAGGGCGAATATCCGGCATCAAGCTTCTTGTATCCGGGGATGCGAGGAATGCGCCGGATATCTATCCCTTGAATATCTTTGCCAAGATGATAGGTGCAAAGCAGCACGGTTACAGGACGTCCAAACAGGGATTCTATCTCATTACGAATCCGGATATGACACCCCCGGTCGGCAAAAAAGGGAGTAGGGGCAATATGGAGGACTTTTATAGATGAAGAGGCTGTCTTATTCACAGGATCAAACCTTAATGGTATTCGTAACGTGACTTAACAACGGTAATCTGGCGTTCTTTTTCAGCATCATCCCAGTTCAATAGTGCCCCCATTAAATCGGCACAGCGCATGATCGCCTTATCGCCGGGGTAACCAATAGTGCCGAGACCGGTACGCCGGAAGACAACATCATCCAGTGTCAGGGCCATCTCATGACCAACAGCATAATCGATTTCTATTGCCAGGGTCTCCCGATCAGGAGTTATTTTGGTCAGTAACTGTTTTTCCCGGCCCAGTTCAACCAGTTGATCAATTTTTCGACCATAATTAGAAAGCAGATGCCGGATAGAACTCTCCGCCAGCAGTTTGGAATATTTATCGATACACTGGGTGGTAAAACTTCTGATGTCTGGGATTTCTCCTTCCATGAGCTGGGTGTCGGGCGTTCTACAGCCCGGGACCTTGCGGCCTAGCCTGGATACAACCAGATCGACACATTGTTCAGCCACATTTCTGGCGGTAGTAAATTTTGCGCCCAGCGCAGTCACAATTCCTGGGATTCCGTCTGCTTTTGCATGATCGACAATCTGGAATTCACCTGTCCCCTGGTAGGTATCAGGCTTTATTTCCCGGGCAATGATGGGGTAAATCCCGGTAAAGGCATAACGAACATCTGAGGTTGTCAATTGGACAGAGGGAAGGGCTTCGTTGATATCTTTGAGAAAATCAGAAATATCCTCTGCCGTCACCCGAATGTTTTCAAGCTTTTCAGTCAGCGGCACGTTGGTGGTTCCAATAAGGGAACAATCCCGCCAAGGAATAATAAAAAAATGGCGGCCACCCCGGGAGATAAACCCTTCCGTCTTTTTCTGTGTTGTTAACGCCATTGCATAATGAGGCTCAAGCTGCCGGGTAACGAGATGGACGCCTCGGGAAAATCCTGTCAATTTATGATGCAGATGCAAGCCGGGCACAGATTCATTAATGGCCTGTGCATACGGTCCAGCAGAGTTGATAACAATTCGGGCTCGGATCCGAACTTCATTGCCGGTCAGACGATCTTGAGCCCGGACGCCGACCACTTTCCCTCCCTCCATCAACAATGCTTCCGCCTGCAGATAGTTGGCAATGCGGGCGCCGTTGGCCACTGACGTTTTCAAAAAAGCAAGAGTCATCCGCTCAGAGCTGTGCATATGCGATTCCTGCAGCACCTGCGCACCGGTTAATCCCTGAATCGCTGAGAGCATGGGTACTTGCCGCAACACCTCCTCTGGAGAAAAAAACTTCATAGGAGGTGCCTGTTTACCGGAATCGTGTATCAATCTGGTCAATCCTGCACAGCAAAGTTTATAAATAAGCATAGCTGCTTTCAGGGCATTCTTCCCTTTTGTCACTGCGCTTTTATCCGTGGGAATCAGGAAGGGCACCCATCTTGTCAGGTGTGGTGCCAGATGCTGAAAGATGGCCTGCTCCCGGGCAGACTCCCGAACTTTCCAGACCTGACCCTTCGGCAGGTAACGGATACCACCATGCAGTAATTTGGAAGAGGCCGAAGATGTATAGCCGCCAAAATCATTCTTTTCGATCAGGGCAACTGATAGTCCCCGCAGGGCTGCATCATGGGCAATGCATGCACCGGTGATGCCGCCGCCAATCACCAGGATGTCATGATGTTCACTTACAAGTTGCTGCAGATTGCGTTGCATATTTTCCTCGCAGAATCAATAAAGGGTAAGGCTGGTGATCCGGAAGCGGCCGTGTCCTGGCTGTTCAAAGTAGCTGGAGAGTAGAGGGAACGACTTTTCCCATTATGCTCAAATGACAGCAGTTGCTCCGATTCAACATTTGAAGAAATTATAAGTGGGTATGTGGTCTGACACAACTATTATTCTCCGGGTGAGGAGGAATTCTGGTGTGCGGCCAAAGCTCTTGTTCGTGCGTCTTTAATGTTTGCAGGATTGGTGGGTGGAGGTTGCAGAAGGTACATATTCAACACTTCCTGGATCACCAGATTAGGGGCATCTTCGAGATACGGTTGCGGGGAAAAATTGTTGACCACTCTGAAATTGATTGTCTTTTTTGCATGGGTGCTGAAAAAACTGAAATATTTCTTAGAAAATGAATCCCCGATAACGTAGATGAGAGGCGTCTTGCCATGTTTGTTGTCAAGTTGGCGAATGGCTTGCGGGTCGTAACTTCGCGTTGTCGGCTCAGGTAAACTGTAGTCATTTATTCCTTTTTCAAAAAAATTGGCAATTGTTGCATAATTTGTTTCCTGTTTTGGGAAAAAAGTCAGATAGGTTTCATCCATGTGCTGGTCAGGTTTCAGGCCAAGCGCGTAAATGAATGGAATGTGGGCCCAGTCAGTTTTTTTGTCGATGATAAAATCCTCAAGTTGCGCAGCATGGAACTGATATTTGGGGTAGGTATGATTGATTGCGTCGATAATGGCCTGATACGCAATAAAAGCGCCATAATAGGTCCAATGGAAATCAGTCCTGTAATAAAGAGGCAGGTTCTCTTCTGTGTGTTGTTCTGATGCTTTTTGCTTTGCTGCCAATAAAGGGATGCTTAAATCGACCACCGGAGTAACGGAATTCTTCTTTAAATAGGCGACCAGTTGATCGTATCGTGTCGGCTTATTCAATTTCTTTTTCATCCGGTAAATACGGGATGGAAGTTTTTCAGGATAGATCAGGGCCTTGCTTGGGGCCAGCACAAACAGATAGTCGCTCCCCTGTTCTTTCAGCCAGTAATATCGCTCTTCCAGACAGACCCGCCATGCCTCCAGTTCTTCCTCGCTGAAAGGGGTCAATCCCATATAGTCGGTTACACTGTCGAAAGAACCGATGATGTCCGCCTCGACCCGTTCTCTGCCGTAGCCTTCGAAAAACATACCGTCCTTGCCCAGAATAGCTTTTGGCGTCGGCGAAAAACCGAAGCCGAATATTTTGATGGTCGCATTCAGATTGACAAGATCGATTTTGAAAGGAAGGCCAAGAGTGAAACTTTCTTCGATAGTCTTGACGACCTTTTTCAGCCGGGGTTGCAAGTCATCCGTATCGGTGTCGTTCCAGGTCTTGCTTACGGAGGAGCGAATATCTTTGAGAAATTGTGCTTCGGACTGATTGGCCTTCAGTAAGGGCAAGAATATTAACAGCAGAAAACAACCCAATATCAAGATTGCTTGAATGGGTATTGGCCATAAAGGTTTGTTCCCTCGTCCTGAACAGGTGAACAATATATAAATGGCTCTGTTCCCGTTAAGTGTTGAAAAATAAGCAATGGTTCTTATCTTTTTGATATATCACAAGAAGGAGGGAACCATGGAGAACGAGTCCTTTTCTAAATTGTTAGTTCAAATC
>CAISPV010000020.1 GCA_903887485.1 uncultured Desulfobulbaceae bacterium
CACCGAGATTGATCATCAAAAACATCTGATGCAGCGTTCGATTGCGGCAATCGCTTTCCCCGCCGCGCAAGGCCTGTTCTGCAGGCACGCGCATCATCCCCGGATTACGAAAGACAAAACCTGCTGGGTCTTTTATCACCAGAATCGAAGCCCGGCCTGAATAGTCGGCATGAACAAGGGCATTGACCAGCGCCTCACGCAGGGCACGGTGCAGGGGGTATCATCCTGGCGAAAGTTACCCTTGAGGACAAAGGGCACCTTCAGATCAGCCACCAGCTTGCGCGACACCTTGCGGTAAAAATCAAACAGGTTCCCGGACCAGGTTCCATCAGGAACCACCCTGTCCAGCCAGCGGGTTTGAGAGGTCTTGTCTTCCGGCTGCTCCTGATAATCAACAAAGTAAAAGGGAACTCCTTCCTGAATAGCAGGCCACTTCCCAAAGAGAAGAAGCCCGGCCAAGGTGAGACCGGCATCCTCCTGTAAACGGTCCTGACGCCAGCAGCCGGTAACCTGCAGAAACTCCTGATCATCAAGGGCTATCCACGGATGGTCAGGCCGGTGAACCGCCAGCATGTTGCGGTAAGCGTGCAGGCTGTCCAGATCCAGATCCTTCAGGCCGAAGCCGGTCAGGATGCGGCTGTCCCGACTGTCTTCCACCTGTTCGGCCAGCATGCGCTTAATGGTTTCGTCGTCACAGCGGCGGTCACCGTCATGCAGACGACGATAGGTACCCTGAAAGGGATTGCCGTTCAGATAGACAGGTTTCTGTTTGCGGTGGGCCGCAGGTACGGAAACCGTGATGAGGCTCTTTCCCTCAATGGTGAGGATGGAAACATCCTGATCACTGAGCAGATTAATACTGACCTTCTGCGGATTATTGACGGTGTTGAAGAGATCTGTGATGACCCGTTCAGGCTGGTTCACACCTTGGAGAGAAAAACGGCCCTGTTTTTCCTGCACGCCAAGCAGGATGATGCCGCCACGGCTGTTGGCAAAGGCGCTGTATGTCGGCCAGAAGTCGACAGGAAGCTGTCCTTTACCGTCCCGTCCTGCTGCCAGTTTGCATTCCAGACCAAGGGTTTCAGAAAGGGTGGCAATGTCTTCAAGAGTATGAATATTGGTCATACCGCCTCCTTGATTGAGATACGGGCTCATTCTGAGCCAGCCCTGACCATGAGTTGCGTAACTCTATATTTGCGTTTTTGACCTTAAAAACTTCATTATAGCCCCGAAAAAATGCCTACTTTCGACAATGATCATAAATGTTTTAAGTTAGTTAGCGCGGCCAGACCCCATCTCCTTTATGTGATAACGACCGATACTAAAGCTGTTTCGAACCATTTTGTGTCGGATGTTATCCAACTTGAGAGTTTATCAACTGTGTGTTTTTTATTCATTCGGTTTTTAATGGAGCACTCCCACACCACAGCCACTCTCCAGCCTCTCCTCTTGAGTTCGGCTATATTCCGTTTATCACGTACAGCATTCAATGCAATCTTGTCGGCCCAAAATTCTTCATGTGTTGTTGGCAGCTTAGATTTTGAACATCCGTCATGACTATGCCAGAAGCAGCCATTAACGAAGATGACAACCTTGTATTTTGGCAAAATAAGATCAGGCTTGCCAGGGAGCTCAGATTTAAGTCTATACCTAAAACCTGCGGCCCAAAGCGCCTTACGCAGGTAAACTTCCGGGGCTGTATCCTTGCCCCTAACCTTTGACATGCAACAACTACGCTGTTTGGGGGTCATGATATCAGCCATAGAAAATGATATTCCCCCTCAATCTATTTCAGACTTTTATGATATAATCGCTAATCCGCTGAAAGCGAAAAGGACTGTTATGTAATGAATGAATCGCGGTGTTTTTCCAACGCTTGAGGGTCTGGTGCGAAGCGATGGGGAAGTTTGAGTTTCACACCTTCTAGATTACCAAAATTTACCGATTGAAACTCGGGGACGTCCTGTTTCTTCAAGAAGCAGGAAACCACCAGTCTGTAATTTTCGTCGAATGTGATCAAGTGACGATCAAAGGCCTTGTCGTGAAGAGCATTTAGACAAATTCCGTTAGTTGGATCAGCACGGCGATTTTCGTTTTCGCTCCACGGAATGATATGGCTGGCAACAAGCAACTGGGGAACGGCTATTCCTGTCAAAGAGCAGCGGTTTTCATAACTACATAAAACAGCGTTGCGGAAAAAGGTTTGAATCCGGCGTATTTTCACCATCCGCTCAACCTCGGAAGGCCCAAGTGGCTGTTCAAACTCGGGAACAAGTATTTCCTGAGCTGTTTTTCCCATCAAAACCCCGAATGCTGCTTCGCTCTTCTCTGCCATAGCCGACCAGTTTTTTTGAAACTCCGCCCATACCTTGCGGTCTAGTTTGCTGCTATTGGGGAGCCCCCCTACTCCGCGGGCCTGATGGCGCGGATCAAGTGAAGCGATATTTCCAAGTTTCCGAGAGATAGAACCTGCGGTTCTGTCCAGTTTGCTGGCAACTTCATTAACAAGCTTATTTCTACTGTTGCATTGCCCAAAAGTTAGACGGCAATAGAGATTCATTACAATCAGCAGTTCATACTCTGTCCAGTTGCGATTCATTATTTTGCTTTTAATCGCATCCACTCTGACTCAGTAAGACCAACCCGGCTTAGCTCCCGAGCAAATTGTTCCGCTGCTCGTTGGGCATGTTGGGGTTTCAACTGAGCGATCCACTGGTAACCCCGACCATCTGGGTGATTAGCAAACTCAAGTTTGTTTGCGGCAACAAATCCTTTACTCGGTTTGAACATCAATATGACGCAGTTTTCACTTTTAGGTTTATAGATCAGATCGGTAAAGTCTTTGCTATTTTTCACTACATGTGTTGCTTTATCACCTTTTGCTTCTTGTAGCAGACAAAAAACAAAGGTTGATTCTTTAGTTAAACGCACGCAGTCACAAGTCGGCTGGAGGCAGAGCAGATAGCGTTTGTCTCCTTCAGTCTCACGAATAATAGCCCCTAGGGTGAGGTGCCGGTTATCTCCGTAGTAAGTACGCTGACTCAGCAGAACTGACAGTTCGCGAAGATCAGTGCCAATAAGATCTTTACTGAGGTAGGATGTTAATGTTTTGAAGTGCGGTGCATCTACGGAAGGCCATTTTGGAGGATTTTCTTTGAGTTTCTTAATGGTTTTCTCTAGGTCGGAGTTATTTCCATGTGTGTAGCTGCCAGCTATCCCCATCCCTTTTGTACAAAAATCTGCAGCAAACTCGTGCACATTCACCGTTTGAGGGACAAATTTAGTTGCATGGCTGGCAGGTTTCCATTTTTCTTTACACCAGTTACTAATAACCGTGTCACTGATCAATGGTATTGGCAAACTGTCTTCTAATACGGCTTCAATTTCTGCAACAAGCAGGGGTATTATATGGTCAAATGCTTCTTCATGCGGAAGCCCCAGTGCGCGGTGGGAAAGAAAAGCAGCATCCAATCCCGAATGAAACTTTGTCAGAATTTTCCTGCTCTGTTTCCTAATTGCAGCAAGACCCACCAGAATACCGCCTTGTAACATCCCATCAGCCAACTTACAGTATTCGTCAACGGATCTGTCTGCTAATTCTGCTTCGCTTACTTCAAACGGCTTGAATTCATCCCGCCTTTGGGCAGGCTTGCCCAGCACAACAACGCGAGCATTTAGAGTGTGAAAGGCAAGTCCCTTATCGGCAGCTTTATATTCAATTTTATGAGAGATTTTCGCAGTTAGCCTCTCGTATATTTGATTGGAGATATCAAAAAGGTCTGGGGTATCTGTGTAAATCAAGACAAGTCGTAGTTGGTGCGGATCTTCTTCCAAGCTTTGGATAACCAAATTTTCAACAAGAGTTTTAGCTTTGACACCAGAATCTCCGTAAAGATCCCAATCAACAATTATAATATCTGCACATGTGCACAGTTTATATGTAACGGATTCGACCCCAACTGTAGTTCTTTTAGGTGGTTGGTGTAAGGAACAGACAATTCGTTTTTTAGCAAAACTGGCTTGGATATCGTGAGGAGAAAATAAAGCCTCTTCTTCAGTTTTTTCGACAACTACATCTGAAGCATTGGAAATTTGTTTCTCTGCACTTTTTGTGGAAGGTTTTCTGGTCTTTGGAGCAGATACCTTTTTTTCTTCTATAACTGTTCCAGATGGAGATGGTGCATAGATTTTATCATCAACAAAGACTACGGTTTGCACAAAGTTTTCAACTGCATTTCTCAAGAAGTTATCCATCGTCGATATATTACTCATCAGCTCCCCCAGGACATGAAACTACGAAATTCACCCCATGTGCTTCGTTTTCAGGCAATGCAACATTCAAATCCATGCCTTCTTTTCGCAAAGCTTTTTTGGAGATAAACAAGCCGAGCCCACGCCCTCCAGGTTTACGAGAGAAACCCTGCTCAAAAATAGTTTCTATATCCCTGTTGGAAATAGTCGGCCCGTTGTTGCCGATGCGATAAGCATTATTAAAAAAATCCAAGGTTATGATTCGCTGGCCTTGAATGTCTTTAAGCCAAAATACTGCGTTATCAATAATGTTTACGAAAACCGGATATATCGTGGAAGGGTAGCCGGGGACCTCAGAGTCAAGGAAGGCCTGCGTAACATTCAGCTCGATATCATGCCTTTTGAATCGAACACTGAATAATGTTCTGACATAATGGTTAATTTCGCTACCTTTGATTATTGTCTGCTTACGTTGTAGCCGACGTTGTAAAGGAGTGAACAAATTTAAATGCGCATCAAGGTGATCGAAATTAGTTCGAATTTCCTGATAAAGAGGAATTAGATCATCATTTGCTCTTGCCCAAGAGCCGAGCTCACGAAGTTTCTGCCGAATCCCTTTTATTGCGGCAACGAATTCATGGTTGATTACGGCAACAGCTAAACCTAGCTGGACAAGCTCTGCATCGGTATCAGCTTGCTCCCTGAGATTTTGCAACTCCGTATCCATGGCTTCAATCATGTCGAGATGGCCAATTTCTGCTGTTTGCTCCATGTTTTCAGAAATACTCGTGAGCATTTCACGAACACGCCCAAGTGATTCCGTGTTTCTTTGTCCAACCTCTTCAATTCGAAGTTCATACATTTGCCGGATTTCTTCGGCATGTTGAGAAGATATGTCTGCAAAATCCTGCTCTGCAAAATCGATCTCAACCTTTTTCACTATGTTCCTGAATTCCTGAATCGCATTTCTGGCTGTATCAATTGCAATACGGCGGGTATCGGCTGCTGCTTTCTCAAGCATGCCGGCTTCTGATTTAACTTCCGACTCTCGGTTCTTCGCAACCTGATCGATCAGATTTTTCAAACGACGGCGCTGATCGATATAGATACGTGCCTCTTCAGCCATTATGCCCAGGCTTTCCGCGACTTCCCTGGACAGGGGCGAAAAGAGTTCTAATTCCAGACGTTCTTGTTCCCGCTGATATGCTGACCAGTCACGATCAAGTTGCTTTGTGAGCCCGACACCTCGGGGTTTAGCAATCTGATAGCTGCGTCGAATTTCGGCTAAACGGCGATTGGCCTCATTTTCAGCTTCGAGAAGTTCTTCGGCTGCTTCGTCTTGGTTATCCATTTTGGATGCGGACTTCATGCGCGCATGGACTTGCAAGCGCAAAAAATCTATTTCTGTTTCAGGAAGCTTTTGCGAGGTACTCTGAAAGAACGAATCCAGCGCCGCTGACAGATTTTTTCTTTTTGTGCTGACTTGCTT
The DNA here is from genome assembly GCA_903887485.1 of uncultured Desulfobulbaceae bacterium. Taxonomy (GTDB): domain Bacteria; phylum Desulfobacterota; class Desulfobulbia; order Desulfobulbales; family Desulfocapsaceae; genus UBA2270. The sequence goes on from CAISPV010000020.1 coordinate 5,741, forward strand.
GTCCCGTTTCCTGCGAGCGTTATCTAACCGATCCAACTCGGTTTTTCTTTCACGAAAGTAATCGCCAAAATCGGCGTCTTTTCTAAAAAAGTCCGCTGCCAGCTGAACAAAGATATGTTCCACTATATCTTTAAGCTGTCGGTATACCTTATCTTTTTGAAATCCCTCGCGTCCTGCTTTTTCCTGCAAACGTCCATTCTCTTCGCGTGTCAGGCACACTGCACCGTAAATGCGCCTGTACGAGAAGAAATAGTGTGTCATCCCTCTATTTCGTCGGGTTTCAATGCTTAGCCAGTCAAAATCAGTAGTACCGTAAGGCAGTATCCTGATTCCATCACGATAGACGTAGATACCTCCTATCTGATCGAGCTTAGCATTGATCCTACCGTAGTCGTCCGGGTCAGCGTTACTTTCGCTTTTGTTGCCCTGGAGATAACCAAATTCTATATTGAAAGGGCCGCATAACGTTTCCTTCCCTGCACCCCTATTCCATGAAATTACATGATTCTCGTATTCTTTCTCATAAACGCGAACGGTTCCTTTAAACTGGCCGTATTCGTTGATTTCACCGCAGATATATTGGTCGGCACATTCAAGGTCATGTTTTGTAAAAAACTCTCCTGGACCAATTAGATCCTCATGAACGGTATCAGAAGGCCAATATCGGAAAGCTGTTTCCATCGGTGGTGACGTCTTTGTGGAAAAAGTTGAGTTGCAGAATCCAAGCAGGAGTTTTGAGAAGTCTTTTGTTTTGGTCTCCCGTTCCCGCTCAATTTCCGCCCGTATCTCTTCATTGGCCGGGGTAATTAGGAAATGAGTTCCGGCACCATCACCTTTTAAGGATAAGCCCTCTAGGAAATCGGCCAAATCTTCGGGGTCGATTTGAACATCTTGCATTTCGTCCAGAACAGCCTTGAAATCACATTTCGGATATTTCTTTTGCAGAGATTCAACAAGATGCTGATTTTGTTGAACCAAAGCATCAACATCTTCCGCGCTTGGTAAAGATCCGCCTGGAATCGTAATTACCGGAAAATCAAGATCGTCCAAATTCAGTGAAGGAATTACAAAAAGCCCCCAGTGGATGAAGCACATGGATAAATCACTTAACTTGTCTCCCCTGTTGGCTCTGGTTAGAACAAGGACTTGCGAACCGAGCAGGGCAATGGCCAAACGCCCAATTCCCTTTTCCCCCATTATCGCCCGTTTGAGTTTGTTAGACGGTCTAAACGTTTCATTATGCGATGCTGAATCAAGCTTGCTCTCTGTGCCTAGCACTAGCCAGCGGTTTTCAAACTCCTCCTTCGTCATTCCGATACCATCATCTCGAATGACGAGTAGATTGTCTGAGCGGAAATAGTCAACTTCTACATGATCGGCATACGCATCATGGGCATTTTTGAAGAGTTCACTTATGGCAGTTGAAACGTCAGCAATTTGTTGACGTCCGAGCATGTCAACCGCTCGTGCTCGTGTCTTAAATTTAGCCATTAATTGCCTCTATGTGTTTGACAAAATGATTTCCCATCGCAAAAGCGAGATCAACAGGCACAGCATTTCCTATTTGTCTTGCCATAGAGTTCAAGTTTCCGGTGAACTCAAAAGCATCATCAAATCCCTGCAGACGTGCTGCTTCCCTAATGCTTATGGCCCGATTTTGTTCAGGATGTCCGAATCTTCCATTGGAATAACTGATGCAGCGAGTTGTTAAACCTGTTGCCGGTTTATCCCACCAGAGGCGGCCATAACAGTCAGTGTGCCCGGAATGAGCTTCACCATTTTCATTGGTCCGGGTGTAACAATCAGGCCAGAGTTTCTTGGGCCAGTTGTTGCGTCCTCCTCCGTCAGGCTCAGATGCTTTAATCCTCGTCATGTTTAATTCGGATAATTTAGCGGCACGGTGGTTTAGTACATTAGATTCTTTGTATGTCTCTCCAGCGGCAATGGCTGGAAGGTCTACAATTGCTTTGCGAACAGTTTTGTAGGGATTATCACGATTTTTGCCGTGGGTCGGATCTGGGATGCTAATTTCACCGTGTTTGCTTGCCAACAATATAAAACGTCGACGCAGCTGGGGTGCACCATAATCTTGGGCGGCAACTACCCCATAGGTGATGTAGTAGCCCATTTTTAGTAGAAGTTCTTTGAACTCTGGGAATGGCCCCTGTTTGCGTTTGGGAACTTTCTGTAAACCCGGAACATTTTCAACAAAGACAAAGTCTGGTTTGAATTCTTCTACGATAATACCGAACTGGGATAACAACCTTTTGCGTGTATCACTTTTAGGGCTTTCCGTATTTTGTTTGGTAAACGGCTGGCAAGGAGCACATCCGCAGAATAGTTTGTAACTATTTTTGTATTTGTCTAGCGTCGGTTGCAGGTCAGAAGCTGTGAGTTTTGTGATGCTTTTGTCGCAAAAAATGGTCTCAGGGAAGTTTTTGGTAAAGGTACTTTTAGCGTCTGGGTCTACATCCAGAGCAAAAACGATATCTATTCCGGCGTTCTGAAACCCCCTACTTGTCCCGCCGCAACCACAGAAAAAATCAAAGACAACTATATTTTTATCTTTATCGCTTTTTATCATTTCTGACCTATACAAATGATATAGTAAATGTAAAGTATTTAAATTTTCGGGAACCCATCTTTAATTACTATCAATCAGCTCAAAATGCCCTTGAATTTATGAGTTATAAGTTCGGGGAACTCCATATCTTAACTGGCTCAAAAAAAAGCTTTGTAAGTGTTGGCTACAAGTTGCACACTTCGGCTAATATCACCTGGCAACATAAATAATTTGGGCACTCGCTTAAAATTGAATACCCGGTATAAGCTATATTGCTCTGAATAATCTTTCGAGAAAGCAACTTCATTTTCAGAGATATAAAATGGTTGGTATTTCCCACAGTTTGAAGTTTTTACCTCTATAAATAACTCTTTTTCATTCTCCGGATTAAAAGACCGTATATCATAACCAGCGCCATCGCCCCTCTCTTTGCTTGTCCACTCAACCTCTTTAGCAAGATCGTTGCGGTTCAAAAGAGTGAGTCGGTTTCTTTCGAATTGGAGCGCAAACTCCTCACCTCGTTCACCCATCCGTCGATTGCCGATCTCTCTTTCTGCAAAATCATAAAAGCGGGGCGTAAACTCCCGGGTCTCGGCTTGAGCCGGTAAAATAGTCCTTTCAGGGGCAGATTCGAGCACATCCCTCCAGACAAACTCGTTGAACTGTGGCGGTTCCTGTTCAATAAAGGAATCCACTTGTTTTTCAAGTACATGCCTGTCTTCGACAAGACGCATGAGTATGACATCTTTTAATTGCTGTTGGTAATTAAACGCGGGTTTGTACCCGGAGATGTATGGGTATCCCAGTTCAATCATGATGGCGCTGATATTCTGGTGTTTGAATTCCATTGAGCCATCGGAACGGTTGTTCAACTTTGTTTGCAATTCTCGCCTGTGCTGGCTCTTGTTGTACCGTTCTCCTCTTAGCTCAAGCTCCATCATTGCTAAATAATCCGCTACAACCGCTTCACACTCCAGCCAGTCCCACGCATCACCCAGTTTTAACAATGTGCGTTGCGAATCGACATTGAGATTTTCCAAGAGAGAAGATTTTAAATATTCTCGAACAACCGGACTATGCAATAACTGGAACAGCGCTTCATCCAAATAGGCATAAGCGACATTATTATTGAGCTCGCCTGGGCCGCTCACTGTGGATAATCTTTGGTAAGATGAGGCTCGCCCAGGTTTAGGTTGATGATGCCAAAAACTTTCACTTCGAAGATGGAAAAATGGGAGGTGTGGACTATCGCGATCGGATTCAGTGCGATATTTATTGAAGTTGTGGCTGAAGCTCAGTCGTAAGTTCTGGTCAAAGAAAATCCGATTATTATTAATTGATTTATTGGCGATCAGATCCATTACCGCCAACAGCATACAAACTTTATGGGGGCTGACGCCCCCTTTCTGGCGGTTCATGTTCAGTGCATTAAATTTCTCGGCGTAAAACTCTAAGCTCATTTGAACACTCTTTTCTCAACTATGATGGTCTGCCATGTAACTCCGTCTCTTTCCAGCACATCTTCCAGAGTATTAGTAACTTCAGCCTGTAAAGATTTATTCTCGGCAAATCGAACAATCTCATCAGCCGGAACCTGATAAAATTCTCTTCCTTCAGAGTCCGGTCCTTGGCGGAGAGAGACAACCAGCAGAGAATCCTTAGCCATTAACCCGGCAAGTGTTTCCATGGAATCAACGCGCTGTTGGTAAGATAGATGCATCAAGACCCCACTCACCAAAATTAAAGAAAAACCGTGCTGATACATTTGAAGCTTAGCTAAGGTCGGCAAACAATCATTGATCCATGTAACCGGATAGCCCCCAGTGGTTTTCTGGCCCAACTCAAGCAATACCGTCGCAGGTTCAACCGCAATTACTTCCCATCCCCTTTTGGCCAACCAAACAGCATCGCGGCCGGAACCCCCACCAACGTCCAACGCCAAACCCGGTTTTTGAGGTAAATGTCTGAGCCAGCTTGCATGAACCTTGTCCGGGTCAACACTTTGATATTTGTCAAATAACTGTTTGGCGTTGTGGTTGTAGTAATTCAACATTGTTCTCATCAACGTCAATTTCGGGATCACAATTCTTAATAACCGGCAACCAGATCATAACTAATCAATCTTACAACAAGAAGTCAATCAATCTCTATGCCTCTACAACACTAATAAAACGAGTCGTTTGCCTCAATACCGCGGTTAACGCCAATATGATCGCAAATTATTTTGTATTACCGACAAGGAGGTTCATAATCAATCTGATCATCAGATCCTTCTGTCTGGGATCGCTCTCGGCAATCAATAACGCCAGGGCCACCAGTCCGTTATCGTTGATGCCGGACTGGTCAAGCAGGTTGTTTTCATTCAGGAACAGCAGGAAGAGAAGGGCGCCGATCCGTTTGTTGCCGTCGCTGAAGGGATGATCCTTGATGACAAAGTAAAGAAGGTGGGCCGCCTTTTCTTCCACGCTCCCGTAGAGTTCCTGACCGCCGAAGGTCTGGTCGAGGTTGCCGAGGATCCCCTGGAGATGATGCTCCCGCTCCTGGCCGAACAGCCCGGAGGCCTCGCCCCGCGCCAGGAGATCGTCCTTGAGCGCCTTGATGGATTTTCCGGTCCGGCCATAATCAAGGGATTGCTTGGGTGGATGGCGGTTCTTCGGCAGTTCCAGCCGGTCTTCATCGTAGCGCAGGAGCAGCGACCAGGATCTGGCATACCTGCCGACCACCTCCAGCACCGCTTTCCCCTCGTCCGTTACCAGCTCATTCCGCTGCAGCGTCCGGGTCAGGAGGGCAACCGCCTGTTCCATGTCAGCAAGCCCCTTTTCGGCCAGCCGCTTTTGATTGAAGCTGTATCCCTTGAGGAGATGATCTTTCAGTACGGAGGACGCCCAGATGCGGAACTGGGTGCCGCGTTTGGAATTAACCCGGTAGCCGACGGAGATAATAGCGTCCAGATTGTACCATTTGATATTCCTGGAGACCTTTCTCCCGCCCTCTTCTTGAACTGTTGCATTTTCTGCAACAGTTGCACCTTTTTCCAATTCCCCCGTGGAGTAAATTGTTTGCAAGTGTCTTGAGATAACGGACTTATCCCGCTCGAACAGATCGGCCATTTGATTCAAAGTCAACCAGACCGTCTCCTTCCCGAGGTGGACTTCGAGCAGGCTCTGCCCGCCCTCAGTCTGATAGATGATTATTTCACCCTGTTCGTTCTTCATGTTCAGCCGCCAATATCTTATTCAATTGGTAAATAAGGGCATATCTTAATCAAAGAGAGTATTCTTGTCTCGCTTGTGATATATTAAAATCATGAGAAATAAAAGCCTGAAAGAAACCAATCCCTATCTGGAAGACCCTACAATACGAGAAAGAGGGCTTTGGTCTACCGTGTCCTCATCTTCAGCGATTGAAGGTGTCCGGGTCGCGAAAGAAAAAGTAACCATGACCTCCAGGGTAACGGTTACTTCCTCTCGTAAGCCTGCAGAGTCCGTGAAATCACCGCGTTAAAGAATTTCTCCATGGGCTGGTAGTCTCTGTCCAACCCTTTTCGTACTGCCGCAAAATACTCCTCTTTCCTTTCCCCCATAAATTCGCTGAAATTTTTTGCAGACGCGAATCTTATTTATTGACGGGAAATGCCGTGTTTCCGCATACGGGCGCGAAGAGTGCTGGGGTTGAGGCCAAGGAGTGTCGCCGCTCCTTTTTCTCCCTCGATTCGCCAACTGGTTTTCCGGAGCACCTGGAGGATGTGGTTTTGTTCCAGTTCGGCGAGGGCTTGGACGTCCTGCCCTGCCGGTTCCCCGGTCTTCTTCAGATCGTCAGTAAACCGGTCCAACACCTGGAGTGAGGTCCCCTGGCTGATGATTACTGCCCGCTCAATGACACTTTCCAACTCCCGCACGTTGCCGGGCCAGTGGTATTCCTGCAGGAGGTCCAGGGTGTCTTTCGATACGCTCTCTATCTTCTTGCCCATTTTCTGGTTGAATTTGGCCACGAAATGATTGACGAGCAGCGGGATATCCTCCTTGCGCTGCCGAAGGGGAGGGAGGGTGATGGGGAAAACATTGAGCCGGTAGAACAGGTCTTCCCGGAACCTGCCCTTACTGACCTCTTCCGCAAGATTGCGGTTGGTGGCCGCGATGATCCGCACATCGATCTTTATGGTCCGAGGATTGCCCAGCCGTTCAAACTCGCCGTCTTGAATAACTCTGAGCAACTTGGCTTGCAGCTCCAGCGGCATCTCGCCGATTTCGTCGAGAAATATGGTGCCGCCGTCGGCCAGCTCGAAGCGCCCGATCTGCCTGGTATCAGCACCGGTGAAGGCACCTTTTTCGCGCCCGAAGAGCTCGCTTTCGATGATGTTCGCCGGCAGTGAGGTGCAATCGACCGTTATCATCGACTGCTCCTTGCGGGTACTCCGACTATGGACGGCGCGGGCTATCACGCCCTTGCCGGTACCGGTCGCCCCAAGGAGCAGGACGGTCGCATTCATGGGCGCTACCTGCTCGACCCGGAGGAACACCTCCGCGAGGGCCTTACTTTGACCGATGACCTGGCCAAAGTTGTAGTTCCGGGCTTCCTCATGCTGCAGGTAGATGTTTTCAGCCTGGAGGCGGAGTTGCAACCGTTTTATTTCCGCACACTTAGTCAGGAGTGACTCTTCCGCCCTCTTGCGTTCGTCTATTTCCTGCGTGAGCTGCACATTCGCTTTGAACAGATCTCCAGTCCGCTCCAGCACCGTCTGTTCCATAACCTTATTTGAATTCTCCAGTTTATTATAGAGCAGCCGGACTTCCAACAGGTTGTGGAGACGCGTCTCGAGTTCGACCACATCGACCGGCTTGCTGATGAAGTCTTTGGCGCCGGTTTGCAAGGCACGCAGCTTGTGGTCCGGTTGGGCGGTGATCACCAGGACCGGGAGATAATCGTCCTGGTTGTCGGTCTTGAGGCCTTCCATCACCTGGAATCCATCCATGCCGGGCATCTGCAGGTCGAGTAGGATCAGGTCGTAGTGGTTTTTGCGATGCAGCCCGCAGACCTCCCGGGGATTCGTTGTTGAGGTAACGCGGGTGTAGCCGGCTTCACCCAGCAATTGCTCAAGCAGAAGGACATTGGCCTCCTGATCGTCAACGATCAGGAGGTTGGCGTTAAGAATATCGGACTTGGTAATCATCTTGTTTGTTTCTTCACAGGAAATTCCTCACAGTCTTCAAGCTTCAGCCCAGTATCCATAAACTCGTTGACCTTGATCGGTTTGGTGAGATAACGAAAGAATCCTGCCACCAGGCCTTTGGTAGTAATTGATCTTCATCCAATACCACTATTCTGATTAAATGTCCAAAAACGTAGCAGAATTCCTTGGAAAACCGGGCATTGAGGATAAATATGAAAGTTGTTCGTTGGACATGTCAGCAATGTGCCAACGCTGAATAAGGAGTGCCTTTATTGTTTCATCGATAGGCCGTCATATCTGGCGGTTCTGTTAAATGTGATACCTGCAGTTGACGGTTATCCTTCAACTCAGTTGCATACCATAAATTTTATCCTGTATAATCAGATCATTACTCCCGCAGCATCCGCAACTATTCTCTGGCACGTTAGTTGCAATAACTCTTTTCAGAAAGTGGCAGGCAAACGGATTTGCCACTAATTTCTTTTTTAGATTTATAAACCTTCAAGGAGTGGAGACACGTTATGACCAAAAGATATTCAAACATCTTGTTTCGGACAGTATTACTCAGCGGCATTTTTATGGCAGGGAGCGCAATCGCCGGCAGCGGTCCAACGCCGGTAAGCCTTGGGCAGGCCGGCACTTTCGCGATTCTGAGCCAAACCGGAATCACCGACGTTTATCGGTCCGCTATTGTTGGGGATGTTGGAACGAGCCCCATCACCGGGGCGGCTCTCCTTCTCGCATGCAATGAAGTGACGGGGAATATATACACCGTCGACGCGGCTGGTCCTCTCCCTTGCTCGGTAACTGACGACACCTTCCTGACTTCGGCTGTGGGCGACATGGGCTTCGCGTACGACGACGCTGCAGGACGACCTGATCCCAATTTCACTGAACTGGGCGCCGGTGAGATTGGTGGGCTGACCCTCGTTCCCGGCCTCTACAAATGGACTACGGATCTTTTGATTAGCACGGATGTCACGCTCTCGGGCGGACCGGACGATATCTGGATCTTGCAGGTGTCGGGAACCCTGAACCAGGCCAACGCTACGCGGGTGACGCTGGCCGGCGGCGCCCAGGCCAAGAACATCTTCTGGCAGGTCGCCGGCGCGACGACTCTTGGAACCAATGCCCACTTTGAGGGTATCATCCTCGATAAAACCATGATTGCAGTGAATACGGGAACATCGGTCAACGGCAGACTGTTGGCGCAGACTGCGGTCACTCTGCAGAAGAATGCGATTACCGCACCCGTTATCGTACCCGCTCAGAAAAAATCCCCTTTACACCAGTAAAATATTAAAGGGTTACAGGTTTCGGTCTGTAACCCTTTAATATTACCCCTCCGCTTCCGGCCCGTGGAATCAAATTTCCTGTCAGTTAGAGAAAGGATCTTACATACCTGCCCGACCACCTCCAGCACCGCTTTCCCTTCATCCGTTACCAGTTCGTTCTTCATGTTTAGCCGCCAACGTCTCGTTCAATTCAGTCATCCTTTGGGCAAAATCACTCGTTTTCTATTTTTTCGATTTCTTTTCCATTACTTCCTGGGACCAGGACAGGGCGGCCATGGCCTGGGGAAAGCCTATCGTGGTAATCAGAAGCAGCAGGGTCTGAGAGATCTCTTCGGGACTTGCTCCGACCTCCAGTGCCCGGCGGGTATGGGAAGATACCGATCCTTCCGACTGCATCGCGGCTGCGGCCGCTAACTGAATCAGATGAGTGGTCTTTTCATCGAGGGGGCCGGCCGTGCGCAGAGTTGTACCGAGAGCTGCCGCGGCACTCATAACCTCCGGAAACTGTTTGCTGATCTTCTTGTAAAACGATGGTCTACTTTTGTCAGACATTGGATGTCTCCTCGTATTAGGTGTTGTAAGGTGGATGGCCTGAAGAGATTTTCAGTTCCCCACCATACTTGAAATGGCACTTCCTGGATTCTCTTGACTTTGTTTGCGTGATATCTTCTGCAATCTCTCATTTAAAAGTGAGGTGTCATTATTGGTCACAGCAGGTCATTGACTACCAGGACCAAAGTCCAAAGATGTCACCACAAAACGATGACCTTTTTCCCATCCTGCATGGCGGCGCGGATCTTTTCCATATGGCGCAGAGCAGCAATTTCCCGTTCGATATCTCCCGGACGGACAGACAGTTTTTCGGCAAGCTCGGTCTGGCTCAATCCACCTGATTTTTTTATCAGGTCAATGATCTTCTGCTGGAGGCCGCCACCATGTTCTGTGGTATCACCATGCTCTTTGGCCAGGCCTGCGCTGCGAACCGCCCAGGGATCGCATGTTCGCGCCGGGGACAAGGCATCCATGTAGCAGTCATCGCACAAAAAAAGTCCATGGAATTCTCTTTCCTCGCCATCTTCAATCTCGGCCCGGCAATTTTCTTTTTGACACAACATGATCAACTCCGTTTCCTTAAAGTTTGAGATTCAAATATGAGAAGATTTAGCAAAAATATCGGGATAGTCCCCTCTCCCTGAGGGAGAGGGCCAGGGTGAGGGGGAAAAGTCTAATTTTAATCCCCCGCTGCTCCCCCTCATCCGGCCTTCGGCCACCTTCTCCCTCAGGGAGAAGGACTAAAATCTTATTTTTGTTTATTCGACTTTTTTATCGCCGATTGACCAACTTTACCACCAGTTTTGGCCTTTTTCCGCTTCTCCGTATAGGCCGTCTCATTCAGCTCCGACTCCTTCTTGAGCTTCACATAATTACCATAGTGCTCAGACTGCAGTTTACCGCCTGCGATTGCCTGCACAACTGCGCATCCAGGTTCATTGGTGTGGCTGCAGTTGGTGAAGCGACAACTGAGGGATAATTCCAGGATATCATCAAAGCATTCTCCGATTCCCTCACTCGCACCAAAAAGACCGAACTCCCGCATTCCCGGTGTATCGACAAACATGGCGCCCTGATCAAGGACAACAAGTTGACGGCGTACCGTCGTGTGTCGTCCTTCTCCGGAGTCACTGACTGTTCTAGTTTTCAAGGTATCCTGGCCGGTGAGCCGGTTGATGAGCGTTGACTTGCCGACCCCTGAGGAGCCAAGGAGACAGTATGTTTTCCCGGGGCCCATAAGCCCTTTGATCTGATCAAGACCAGATCCGGTTACATTGCTGAGGCCAATAATCCTGGTGCTGATCCCGCCACGCCGAATCTGCAGGATTAATTGTTCCAATTCATCGGTGCTGACCAGATCGGTCTTGGTCAGCACCAGCAAGGGTTCGACATGACCTTCCTTGGCCATCACCAGATAGCGTTCCAGTCTGGCCACATTAAAATCGTAGTGGCACGATTGAACGATGAAGGCGACATCGATATTGGCGGCGATCATCTGATACTCGATATTCTTGCCGGCAGATTTCCGGTGGAGAAACGATTTTCTGGGCAGAACCGTATGGATGCTCGCGGAATCTGCAGAGTCGTAATGGACACAGACCCAATCACCGACGCAAGGCATATCCATAGTTGATCCGGTAGCGTTCAGAAATCTGCCAGTTGCCCTGGCAGGTACCTCTCCCTCCTCATTCCTGACGACATACCAGCCCCGGTCAACCGCTGTTACCCGGGCAATGCGCTGTTCAGGCTGACAAAGTTCAACGGCCTGTTCCTGAAACCAGGGATCCAATCCAAGTTTGCTCAATTCCATGGGACTAATTTCCATCTTTCGGCCTGAATTTGCATGTTTCAACTTTTAATACCTTGCTTGGAAGCCAAGCGGCCCATAAATTCCTGATGCCTGTATAGGCCAGGGCGTACAATACGCAAAAGAAAAGAACTGCAAAAAAGACAAGCGGTGACCATGGGTGAAACGGTTTCAGAATGTTGGACACAATTATAATGATACTGCCGTGAATAAGCCAGATTGCGGCCGAATAATTTCCAAGAAAGGAGAGGATGGGACTCCCGTGCCGATACGAGAGTAAAACAAGAGCAAAAATAAACACGGGAGCAAGAATGAAATCTGCCCGCGTATTGATCGTTATATATTGAAAAATGTTAATGTCATGCTTGGAGAGTACTCCGAAAAACTCCCCAATATCGATAAATAAATAACGAAACGACAAAACTGCAGCAATCAGGACTAACGCAGCAACATAGCGCCAAAAAGGAGGATATAGCATGTTGAGTGATCGCTGCAGGATCGTTTCAAAGATTCCCGAAACAGCGAGGCAAAACCCGGTAAAAAAATAAAGCTGGTTGGGCCAGAAGAGATTGACCGGGAAGGTTTTGTACAAAAGAGATGTCAAGCCCATGCTCTCAACTGCTTGGGCAAAATAGGGGAAACCGCTTACCGGCGCTGACAACAGATAAAGGATGAAAGACAGGCACAGCAAAGGACCCCAGGAAAATCGACGGACAAACAACACCGCCATGGGTGTTAGGAGCAGCAGCTCAACATAGATGATAAAAAACCACCAGGAACCGTTTATGGTCACATTAAATCCCAGGAAGGTCTCAACCGCATACCGCCAAGACTTCAGGGGCAAGACTCCGGTCCAGAGAAAGAGGAGCAATACGGTCACCAGCACTGTGACGATGTAAATAGTATAAATATTCTGCAGACGGCGAAGTGTACTCTGCCACAAATGACAATCACCACGGGATGACTGCCAGAGTCCATAACCGCTAACAAAAAAGAAAAGTGGAATACAAAGCTTGCCAACGGATGAGAGAAAGAATTCAAAAACACCTCCGCTGCCACCGAAAAAACCGGTAAGTAAATGATTTTGTGAAGGAAACAGAAATAGATGATGTAAAATCAACATAACGATAGCCACACCTTTGATAGAGGTGGACTGCTGTCTGCTAAAAATCAATGTTTCTCTTTGTTCCTGCATAAGAAAAGGGGATAGCATTATTTGTTTTTTCTTAGACCTGCCGACCCACGTACTTCAATACGAAGATCTAACTTTTAGTCTCTTTCGTAAGCCCTGAACAGAGAGGGAAAGAAAGTGCGGAAGTTGCCGCGCCAAGGTCTCTTCAATACTAAGATCAGACTGATCGGGGAACAATACGTCATTCCTGTCAATCAAATCAAAAATCAATTCATTATTCACGTCGCTGCGGATCATCCGGCCTTTCGCTGCTCGCACCGGGCAGAATGATCCGCACCTTTTCGACCAGATGATCGGGGAAGTAACTCTCTTTGGCGCGGCGCAGACCGGGGATTCCGAGATCCTGCTCCCGGTTGACATAGGTAAACGCGGCAAGGTTGTTTTTGACAAACCACTGATTAATCAACTGGCCCAGGCCTTGAAATTGAGGCATGGCCTTCTCAAAATGGCAGACTGCGGTGGTGGGGTTGAGCGCTTCGCCCACGGTAAAGGCCTCGATGGTCCCCTCGATGCGGATGGCGCCGCCGGTCAGACCAAAGTCCTGATAGTGGCGCAGGGTTTCCTCGATGGCCTGATATTCCCCGTCCAACCCCGGTTCGTCCCGGCAATCCCGGGCGGCGCACCATCGGTCCTGCATCTCCAGACATTCGGGAACTGTTTCCGGGGTGATGATCTCATAGTGGCAGGGGTAGGCGGCCAGACACTGGTTGATGTGATTGCGTTTTTTGGTAAAATTGCGGCCAGCAAGGGTGGCAAGGGCTTCCCGGCGGTAGACATAGTCGCTATTGTCCCGGTCCTCGACCACCGTGGCTCCGGCCGGCAGGGGCTGGTCCGCAATCATGGCCCTGGGAAAACGTTCCGCGCCCCTGATCCGGCTGCCGTACTCACCGAAGACCTCGGCCAGGGATACCGGCCCGACGGGGCTGCCCAGGAGCACCAGCCCCGTCCTGGTCTCGGCACAGATGATGAGCGATTCCCTGAAGCTGTCGATCCAGATCGGCCGCGTGTGCCGCCAGGCATAGAGATTGGTGAAGGTCAGCTCCGAGATCTCGGGGGGGAAATGCCGGAGATATTCGGCAACAAACAACCGGTCATCAAGGGAAAGGGGGCGCAGGGTCATCGAATTCCTGTGAAGGTGGGGATAAGGTCATGCTCAAGGCACCAGGTTTTTCTGGAACGATCTGTCTTTGTCCAGACGGCTTATTAAACCATATTCACCTTCGGATTCAAAGAGATATGACGGCAACCGAAAAACCGCCCCCCCTGGTCCAGGGCTTCGCCTCTATTTGCCGCAAGGGCAGGGGCCTGTCGGAGAAAAGGTTGCATTCCCGCCGCCGGCTCTCTACAATGACAAGAGTTTACCAGCCTTTGCCATTCTCAGGAGAACAGATGAAAAAGATATCCGGCATTATTGTTGACCCGATCGCCCGCAGGCAATTCCCAGGGACCCTGATCATTGACCAGGGAGGTATTGTTGATATTCAACCTGACGCCGGAGCCAGAGGCCCCTTTATCCTGCCTGGGTTGATTGATTCCCATATCCATATTGAAAGCTCCATGCTGACCCCGGCCGCCTTTGCCGAAAAAGCGGTGACCCACGGCACCGTGGCTGTGGTGGCTGATCCCCATGAAATCGCCAATGTTCTGGGGATTGCCGGAATTGACTTTATGATTGAGAACGCCCGGCAGGTACCGTTGAAGTTTTATTTCGGCGCCCCCTCCTGTGTGCCGGCCACCACTTTTGAAAGCGCCGGGGCCAGACTTACGGCCCATGATGTAACAAAGCTGCTTGAGCGCGATGATATCTTTTTTCTGACCGAGATGATGAATTTCCCCGGTGTCATCGGCCAGGACCCGGAGGTCATGGCCAAACTGCAGGCCGCCGCGAAGATGGGTAAAAAAGTGGACGGCCACGCCCCGGGCCTGCACAGTCTTGACCTTGCGGCCTATATCAGGGCGGGGATCAGCACCGATCATGAATCGCTCAGCCTGACCGAGTGTTATGAGAAACTGGCACTCGGCATGAAAATTCAGCTGCGCCAGGGCTCAAGCGCCCGCAATCTCGATGATCTGCACCCGCTGATCACCAGCCACAGCGGCCAGTGCATGCTCTGCACCGATGACCTGAAACCGGCCGATCTGACCTGCGGCCACATCAACCTGCTGATCAAGAAGGCCCTCAGCCTGGGCCATGATCTCTTTGACATCCTCCAATGTGCCTGCGTCAATCCGGTGCGCCATTACCAGCTCGGAGTCGGGCTGCTGCAAAAGGGCGATCCGGCCGATTTCATCCTGGTCAACGACCTTGATCGCATTGAGGTCAGTGCCACCTGGATCAATGGAGAGATGGTCAGCAGCAAGGGGCAACCCCTCTTTCAGGCGGCGCAGGCCATGCCGATCAACCGCTTCCATGCCGCACCGCTAAAGCCTGAGCAGTTGCAGGTCCGAGCACGAGGTTCGCAGATAAAGGTGATTGAGGTGACTGACGGCCAGATTGTCACCGGCACCGGCCGCCACCCCGTACCCGCAGAGAGCACCGTTGTCGAGGCGGATCCGCAGGCAGACCTGTTGAAGATTATCGTCCACAACCGCTATCAGCCTGCACCGCCGGCCATCGGCTTTGTCCGCGGCTTTGGATTGAAAGATGGGGCCATGGCCTCTTCCATCGCCCATGACTCCCACAATATCATTGCGGTTGGCGTTAGCGACCTCGATCTGGCCCGGGCCGTCAACCTGCTCCAAAAAAGCGGCGGCGGCATCTGTTTTGTCGACGGAGAGGAGGAAAAGATGATGGAGCTGCCCATAGCCGGCCTCATGGGCCTTGGCAGCTGCGAAGAGATGGCTGCCAGCTACAGCATACTTGAACAGATGGTCAGGGAAAAGGGTTGCCTGCTGCAGACACCCTTTATGACCATGTCCTTCCTGGCCCTGCCCGTGATTCCAGCGCTGAAAATCACCGACCAGGGTCTTTTTGACGTGGAGAGGTTTGAACTGACCGACCTCTTTGTCTGAGTCCTGCGGAGGTTCTCAGCGAAAAACATCAGCGAGCGGACGAGTGGGGCAGCCGCCTTTGCCACCCTTTCGACTGCCATAAGCAACGCTGTTGTTGGAAAAGTGTATTCTTCAGGCTCTTTTACCCCCATGTTTTTGCAAGAAGGCGTACAGAGAAGCGGTGAGCATCCGGATGAACATCTTGTCCCTGCACCCGTTCAAGGCCGGAGGCCCACCCTGGTTTGAGCTTCGCGTGCCTGTTCGCGCGGGGCAACCTTGGCCAGTTCTGTCAGCTCCTCAGCCAGAAGGTCCATCATGTCGTCTACCGATATAATGCCTGCAAGCCCTCCCTCTTCATTAATCACCGGAATACGGCGTATGCCATTGGCACGCATGAGCCGAATTGTTTCAATCACTCCTTCTGTTTCCGGCACGCTGATGAGCTGCTGGCTCATGATATCACCGACGGTAAAATCATCAACCGACAGGGACTCCCCGATGATCTCGATCACGATATCACGGTCTGTGACGATGCCGACCGGCACCCGCTTATCCTTGATCAGGTCCATAACCACCAGGTCACCCACATGATACTGGCGCATGAGTTGCGCTGCCTCGGTGATGCTGGTTTTTCTCGTGGCAAACACTACTGCCCGGTTGCAAAGTTCTCCAATAGGCATGGCGATTCCTCCCGATACGTTGGTGAGCGGCTACATACGCCCGGTTTGTGCACCCGACACTTTCTTCCACCGTTCTTGTTATCCCCATTTTTAAAGAGAGTATCACATTTTTGAAGTTGTATTCCAGGGGAATATTCTGAACCGGTTTTGCCTGGACATTGATCCACGATTTTTTGCCCTGTGGATTTTTTTGTTTGACAAAGGTTTTTATTCTTGAGGTAATTAAACATCAGGGATCTTCGTTCGGCTGTCTGTGTATTATGCCAGTTGGCCACGTCAACATTGATGGCTTCAACCAATTACAATTCCGCAGTTTTAATAATAAAACGACTCCATTTTTTACACACCACACAATGAACGCCTGAAACCAAACCATTGTAAACAGGGAGGAAGGTATGGGTGAAAATGAGTTAACACATCTGAAGGATTCGCTTTTACGGCAGCGTCGGGAAATTCTTGACCGGTTGCAGGGACTTGAATCGGATTGGCAGACCTTGAGTGAGCGTGACATCGAGCGGGAAGAAGAGGCGCAGAAAGCAGATCTGGCCAGCCTTTTTGACCAGTTGGAGGAACGGGATCGGCAGAAACTTGAGGATATTGAGCTTGCGTTAACGAAAATGGCGAATGTCACCTATGGGATTTGTGAAAAATGCCATAAACCACTTGCCCTGGAGCGGCTGGAAATCCTGCCGGCGACCCGCTTTTGTCGAAACTGTGTTGCCGAGATGGAGAAGAAACAAAAGAAACCCGCCATTCTCCCGTAAACAGTTCGACACCCGGCTGCGGGCCTTTTATCAATGCCCCTGAAGAACGGGAGGACGGAAGATGCAACAGAACCTGCCATTACCTCTTGTCCGGCAGATCATGACGGAGTTTGCCGAGCAGACCGGGCTGTCATCGGTCAGGAGGCCGCCATCCCGTTACCTGTGGACCGACGCCTTTGGAGTCTGCAACTTCCTTGAGCTTTATCGCCGGACCGGTGATGACAGCTTCAAATCCCTGGCCCTCTCCCTGGTGGATCAGGTCCATGAGACCCTCGGCCGCCATCGTCAGGATGACACCCGGAGCGGATGGATCAGCGGTCTGGACGAGGACGTGGGGAGATTGCATCCCACCGCCGGAGGCTTACGCATCGGCAAGGAGATGAACGAACGGGGCCCGGCCGACCCTTTTGACGAGCAAAGGGAATGGGACCGTGACGGACAGTACTATCATTACCTGATCAAATGGATGCACGCCCTCCAATGTGTGGCCGCGGCCACCTCTGAAAGTGTCTACAGCAGATGGGCCAGAGAGCTTGCCAGCAAGGTACATGCAGCCTTTGTCTTTACCTCGGCCATTGACGGTCGGAAACATATCCACTGGAAGATGAGCATCGACCTCTCCCATCCCCTGGTCCCATCCATGGGCCTGCACGACCCGCTTGAAGGATTCATCACCTACAGCCGACTGCAGGCAGACAGGGGCGATGGGCCGGAGGAATCGCCCAGGCTGGATCTCATGCGGGAGATCAGAGAGCTGGCTGACATTTGCAGAGGAAGGAACTGGGCAACCGATGACCCGTTGGGCATTGGCGGCCTCTTGTGTAATGGGCTCCAGCTGGCACAGCTGATAGTTAGAGACAGGTCCGGTCACGACAAGCTGCTGTCGGACCTGCTCGACTCCTCCCTTCTGGGATTGGAATCCTATCTCAAGACCAACACCTTGCTGCTTCCCGCTCATTACCGTCTCGCATTCAGGGAATTCGGCCTGTCCATTGGCCTGCATGCGGTTGAAAGGCTTCAGGGGTTGATGCTGAAGGAGACAGACTCCTTTAAAGAGAGTGCTGCCCTCTCTGCACGTATCGAAAAGCTCATGCGCTACCAGCAGGTGGGAGAACAAATTGAAAGATTCTGGCAGGATGAGGCCCACAGAGAGGGAGACACCTGGATGGAGCATCGTGCCATCAATATGGTAATGCAGGCAACCAGTTTAGCCCCTGATGGATTTCTGCAGGTTCCTTGAGGGGGAGGGGAAGAGAGCAGCCGAAAAACAGAGCCGAAAGTTCAAGAAGGGCAGCACCGGGGAATTCCATACATAACGGTCTGGAGATCAATGAATATCTCCCCAACAACCAATAAATTGATATGTAGAGGTTCAGACTTAATCTGACATAATTTTAGAGAAAGATTCGAGCTAACCAGACACCTTGTTTATTTGATAATCAGGAAGAAGCTCAACTCGCAGTTTTGCTTAAATTATTAACCTTGCCATTAGCATCTTTTTAATTCTTTCCCAAAAATTCCTATTATAAATATTTCACCTGTGATTGAATGAAGCAACTTTCGTTTTTATGACGATAAGGGGGATTTGGAAAAATCTAAAAGTCAGTGTTTGATTAACGGGTTAAGAAGGTTGGCACTGAATATGTTGGAAAAACACGGACGGCTCAATATTCAAGAAAAATACTAGACAGAATCTTCCTAGCACAATATTGGCTCATTCTGCTAATAATAGCTATCATCTTACATTGGAAAGACACGCTTGAAATCACTCATAAACTATCAAAAAAATCAAATTGCAGCAAATCGGAAAGAATACGGCATTTACTATGATCAACTAAAAAAAATTTCATATTACCGTTTGATTGAGGCCGATAAAGAACGCTCTCGTCTCATCGCCGAAATCGAAGGCAAGGCCGGTTACCTTTGTAATGGAACAAAACCATTTGCACATGCTGTTTCTCCGGGGTGCAGGCTTTGTGGAGAAGGGCATTGGTCGTGCCTTTTCGTGAATAACCGCTGCAACTGCAAGTGTTTTTATTGCCCGACGCCCCAGGTAGATACATCAATACCTGAGACTCAGGGTATTACTTTCGATAATCCTGAAAATTATATTGGATACATTAAAAAGTTCGGATTTAAAGGAGTTGGGCTGAGTGGCGGAGAGCCTTTGCTTACTTTCGGTACTACCATTGATTTTTTGTCAAAAATAAAAAAAGAATTAGGAAATTCGGTTTATGTTTGGATGTACACCAACGGAACACTTCTAGATGAAGAAAAAGCAATTAAATTAGCTGAAACCGGCTTGGATGAAATCCGCTTCGACCTTTCTGCTACAGAGTATAACACCAAAAACTTGAAACTTGCCTTGGGGAAAATCCCAAACGTAACCGTTGAAATACCTGCAATTCCAGAAGACATAGCACAGTTAAAAAACATGGTTGTCGAACTCGACAGCCTTGGCGTAAACTATCTCAATCTCCACCAAATGAGGCTTACTCCCTATAATTTTAAAAATCTATTCAATCGGGATTATACTTTTTTACATGGCCAGAAAATCACGGTTCTGGAATCGGAATTAACTGCACTAGAAATCATCAACTTTGTTTTTCAGCATGAACTTAAATTAGCAGTTAATTATTGTTCTTTTCATTACAAAAGCCATTACCAAAAAGCTGCCTTCCGCAAAAAAACTGCTGCTTTTGTTTTCAATGGGATGGAAGAGATCAACCATAACGGTTTTATTCGCATTCTCAGCCTACAAGGGATTACCATGCCGCTTGAAGCATTGGAAAAGCAGCTGCTCAGGTTTTCTCCTGAAGGTAATGGATGGCAGATTTCACAAGATCAGGAACAGATATTTCTTACAAAAAACAGACTCCTTCAGATTCAACTTGGAGAGGAGCCTGTTTTTGTAGATTACAAGACAGCAAAAATCAATGAAAACCCATTAGACGAAGGGACCGAAATTACAATTTCCGGGTCGAAACACATTTTTGTAGTGAAAGAAACCGGCAGTGCCTCTATCCAAATTGACCAAAAAGACAGGGGAAGTTTTTGTGAAATTATGGAAGGTCGCCTACCAGATAATGCGATGGATTCAGAAGAACTTTTTAATGTTTCGAAAAAGGAACTTCCTACCACAGGATTTGCGGAATATTTTTAGTTAGTTATGTCAATAAGTAGTAAAAATAGTGCCAGATTTATTTAAGCGCACATTGCTTTTATCAAACGGCACAAATTGCCGAACATGGCGCTTCAACGAACGCAAAAAGCCGCGCCGCTGATCTTTTCGTTAATATTGCCACATCGAATATCTGAGATTACATCTCAACTATCCTCGGATTAACCTTACTACTGTTAGTGGATAACTATTCATCTTTAGATCAGTAGAAGGATTCAAAGGTCATCTTTTCATCTCCATGAGGGCTCTAGAGCGTAGTCAAGACTCGATTCACCACTGGTTGAATGGTATTTGTTTCTATTTACCGCAGTCCGGGGATGCCAATGGCTTGGATTCGCAGGGCATTTTTTCCCTCTTCATAGGCGAGAAGCTGGCCTTCCTGACGCCCTATGCGAAAGGCGAGGGAGTTGGAGAGGACACGGATTGGATAGTCACGGGGTAGTTGCATGAGATAGGGCTGGATGGTGATAAAATCAGTGGCCCCATACTGATCCATAATAAAGCGCAGCCCGCCATTGGCTGGCCCGATATTATAGGCCAGAAGACCGAGAAAAAGATCATCCTTCATCTCAGTGAGATAATGGCGGAGTGTCGCCGCCCCAAGATAAGCGTTATAGCGAGCATCGGTGACCACGCGGTGCTCCGTAGAAAAAAGTCGGTTGACCGCCATCGTCACTGTTGCCGGTACCTTGGTGACCTGAAAGAGTCCCTGGCCGCCATCGATACTCGCGCGGGGTAAGAAGGAAGATTCCGTGGCGGCAAGCCCCTTGAGGAGATCGCCATCGATGCCATAAACCGCTCCCGCCTCCTCAATTGCTGCAGTATATGGCCCGGACAGTCTGATCATCTTTGTCATCTGCGCCGTATTCAGACGACGATAGGCAGCATAGACCTGGTGCGTAAGGGCGACCCGACTGGCCTCTTCTTTGCCACCCACCAGGACACGGTAATAGAGGAAGGCCCGGCTGAACAGTTCCGGCGGGGCAAGACCACTAATCACCAACGCCAATCCGAGGACAACTGCCGGGGGCAAAAGGGAAGAATATTCCCGCAACCACCTCCGCAATCTCTGCCAAAGGCCCAGCAGGATCACTCCCAGGATAATAACCCCTATAATTACAGCTGCAAAAGGTAAGTAACTGTTGAAAAATCTAGTACCGGAAAAGCGGTTGGCGGAATAACCAAGGACGACAATGACCGTGGCCACTCCGATACTCATCAAGCCAAGATACTCCAAACCGATCAACAAATAACCATGCAACAGGGATATTTGCGGTTTGCTCTTCTTGGGGCTGGACTTTTTCCGAACAGAACCTGGGGCTTTCGGGCGTTTCGGAGCGGCTCGCCGTTTTACCGACGGAGGCGTTTGGGGTGATGCGGCCATGCGACGAATGAAAAGGGAAGAGTTAGCTCAAAATATTTGAGAATTTGCTGAGCCATTTCAGCAGAGGACTGATGGCAAATTGATTTAGTGTCCACTATAGACGACCTACCTCATATTGCCACATCGAATATCTGATTTTATCCAACTACCTTCGGGTTAACCCTACTACTGTGAATATCAGATTAAGTGTGGCGGCTTTCGCCCTAGCTGTCAGATCATATCTAAGCTTCTACAATATTGATATGTTGGCAATGCTTCAGCGAGAGGCTCATTCAGGGCTGAACGCCTGATGCAGGTAGGTGCGGCGCCGTCAAAATATAAATATGCCAATTGATGACAGCCTGTCAGCCTTCATTGAACGGCTTTAACCTGCAATAACAACTTTCATCGTACGATTTTTTTGCGATCTTTATTCTCTTCTGTTAAGAATAGAGAGCATGAAGAAGGATGCAATCCCCACTGTCTGCGCTCGGCGCCGCACCCTGAATGTAACTGTCAAAACGCTGGACCTTTCCTGGACGGTCGTCTGCCAACAAGGACGAGAAACCGTTACAAACGAAGATGCCGCGCCCTTTGGTGCGTGGCGTTTCGATCACCTCCGATTGAAAAGAGAATATGACCGACAACAATATCATCGAATTAACCCCGTTCCGCGCCGACTTGACCCGTGCCCTGACCCGCCGGGGCGAGCGACTTCTGGCCGCAAGCGACCTCGCCGCTGCGGTCGCAGCCCTCGAACCCCTGGAGGCCTACTATATCGTCAGGGAGATCGGCCTAGATCAGGCCCTGCCCATTCTCATCGAGCTCAGTCCCGAACAATTGGAGACCTGTGTCGACCTGGACTGCTGGAGCCGTTCCGACTTTGCCGTCGACAGTCTTGATGAATGGCTGACTGCCTTTGCGCTGGATGGCCCTGAAGCCATGGCCAGGGCCTTTTTCTCCCTCGACTATGTGGTGCAGCTCCTCTTTCTGGCCCAGACCGTCACGGTCTATGATCCTGATACTGATCAGGTCCCGCCAGAGGACGAGGGAAAAGAAACGCCCCGGGCCGTGACCCCGGACGGCTTCTATCTTCTCGATGTGAAGACCGATCTGGCGCTGAAGGTCCATCCCTTTACGGTGCTGGATGCCCTGTACCAATACGATCCTCTCGCGGCGCACCGACTCTTGAGCGATGTCCGCGTCGATCTGCCGACGCAGATTGAAGAAGAGGCACTGCGTTTTCGCAACGGCCGGATGCAGGATATCGGCTTTGTGCCGCCAGAGGAGGCCGCCGTTCTCTTCTCCCGGCCAGCCGTTCATCAGCCCTTGCCCCGGTCTCAGAGGCCGATAGACAGCGCGCTTACCCGGCTGCCGTCGGTGTATGCCGGCCCTTTAAGAGAAACCACCCTGTTGCAGCAGGCCCTGTCCCTGATTAGTGACCAGGAACGGTTGTCCAGTCTGGAGCAGGAAATTGTCTGGGCCATCAACAGCGCGATCATTGCCTATGGCGAGAAAACACAGGATATCAAGCAGATCACGGATATTGCCGAGCGGGTGCGGGATACCGTCTCTCTGGGGCTGGAATCACTGCTGGCAAAGGAGGAAGAGGGCGGCCCGCTGGATGCTGCAACAGCCGCAGTCAGAGCGGCCCACTTGCTGGAAGTCTGGTGCATAACCGATCTGTTCCGGCACGGTTTTGCCGCGACCCTCGGTCTCCAGCAGGAGGCAAGGCAGGCCTTGTCTGAGCCCCGGTTTCGTGCCTGGTATGACCTGGCGGAGACGAACCAGTCGTATGAGTCAGGCGATCGGCTGGAGCGCGCCTTTGTGACCGCGCTGCTCGGCCGTCACCCCTTGCGCAGCGGTTTTGATCCGGCCAAGGCCGAGGATCTCAAGGCCTTTGCCTGCCTTGCCGATATCGATGCAGCCCATGTCCGCCTGCAACGACTTGTCGACCAGATCTGCCGTTAATCTTGACCTTCGGCAACGGATCCAATTGATTATTGAGCAGTAAAGCAATGAAGATACGCAAACTCACCCCGGAAAATTATGCCAAGGTCTCCGCCTTGTTGCAGCAGGCATTCCCCGGCAGCACCTATGAAGTGCAATTAGTCGAAAATCTGCACAAGAACGGCAAGGCGGTCCATGAGTGGGTCTGTATTCATATCAATTCGGTCATCGCCTATATCGCCTTTTCAAATGCCTATAACGGCACTGCTGTTTGTGGCCTGCATCTGGCGCCGCTGGCGGTGAAGCCGGAGTTTCAAAAACAGGGGATAGGCTCTGAGTTACTGCGCTTTGCCTTGCGGCAGGAGGTCATCAAAGAGAGCACAATTTTTGTTTTAGGGGCACCCGGTTTTTATCAGAAGTTTGGATTTGCGCCTTGCGCCCAGCCTCTTTGCCCCTTTGCTAAAAAGAATGCCCATTTCTTAAGCCTCCGCAATAACCCATCGAGCCAGTTTACGGTGGGCTATGAACCGGAGTTTAAGAGGTTGGTGCAGGGGAAATGGTAGAGTGAGTTCGAAAGGGAATATTACTGTTTGAGTGACTTCATAAATTAAAAATGATAATCTTTGAAAGATAATAATCAGGAGCCCTTGTTGACAATTTACCAGTTTCCCCTAGCTTATCCATGGAGGAATGAAATGAAAATATGGTTCGTTGTTCTGTCGTTTTGTCTCTCTGTCTTGAGCCTTCTATGGCCGTCCGAGCCCGCCTCGGCGGCTGACGAAGCGGTTTATCTCTTCAAGGTTCCCGAGGAATCCACCATTCCCGGTGGAAAAGAGGGCGAGATGATTCGTCGGGGGCGGCTGCTGGTTACTCAAACTCCACGCGAGCTGCCCCAATATGCCTTAAGCGCGCTACGCTGTTCCAACTGCCATCTCAAGGAGGGCACGGTGGCCTATGCCGCTCACTGGGTCGGTGTCATCTCCCGCTATCCCCAGTACAGCCCTCGCTCGGGCAAGAATATTACCCTTGCTCAGCGCATCCAGGGATGTTTCCTGCGCAGCCTGAATGGCGTTGCCCCGGCCGAAGACAGTGAACCCATGCAGGCGATCATTGCCTACATGGCCTGGCTGTCTCGGGATGTGCCGTCAGGCGTCAAGGTGGAAGGTTTCGGCTTTCCAAACCTTGAGCATCCCCAAATTCCCGATCGACAGCGGGGAAAAGAACTGTTTCAAGACCGCTGCGCCGTCTGCCACGGAGAGGACGGCGGTGGCCGGCTCGACGAGGAGCCCCGGCGCCTTCCTTACGGTTTTCCGCCCATTTGGGGTGATAAGTCCTTTAACGTCGCCGCCGGCATGGCCCAGCTGAATATGGCCGCCGCCTTCATCAAACGCAAGATGCCGTTCACGGCAGGCGGCACGCTGACTGATCAGGAGGCTTACGATATTGCTGATTTTGTGATCCATCAGCCGCGCCCCGATTCGACGGTTGAAAAAATTGACATGCCCAAGGAGGATAAATCCGATACCGCGCATACTGTCGCGGCGACGGGGAAAGAAATCCCTGACGATGCGGAACTGTTGCGCCAGGCCCAATTCAGGTTCGACTCCATTCCCCATAGCCCGCCCTCCTATCCGGAAAACCCGCTCACCGAGAAGAAGATAGCCTTGGGCAAAATGCTCTTCTTCGACCCGCGACTGTCAAGCAGCCAGGTCGTCAGCTGCAATACCTGTCATAATCTGGGACTGGGTGGTGTCGATCTGCAGGAGAAATCTCTTGGTCATCGCTGGCAGAGCACCACCCGCAACGCCCCAACTGTGCTGAACTCTGTCTTTAGTGTCGCCCAGTTCTGGGACGGCCGAGCCCGCGACCTGGCTGAACAGGCGGGTGGTCCGCTGCTTGGCTTGACTGAAATGGCGTCTTCCGACCCCTCAATCTGCAAGGTTCTGGCCAGCATCCAGGAATATGTGGAGGCATTTGACAAGGCTTTTCCCGGCCATCGGGAACCCATCTGCTTCGGCAACGCCAGGAAGGCCCTGGAGGCCTTTGAGATCACACTTCTTACCCCGGACGCACCCTTTGATCGATTTCTCAGCGGAGATTTCAAGGCCTTGGATGAAACGACAAAAAAAGGACTTCATCTCATCATGAGCAAGGGGTGCGCCGATTGCCACATGAGTATGAACATCGGTGGTAATGGCTACTATGTGTTCGGGGTAAAGAAAAAGCCGGACTCCCGTTATTTGCCGCCCGAAGATCACGGCTGCCGGACCGTTCTTGCTAACATTACGGAGGATTATGTCTTCAAGACGCCCTCGCTTCGCAATGTGGCGCTCACCGGTCCGTACTTCCATTCCGGCTCTGCCGGGACGCTGGCCGGAGCGGTGGAGGTCATGGCGGACAGCCAGTTGGGCGTCAGACTTGAAGATCAGGAGGTCGCCGCTATCGTTGCCTTCCTGCAGACGCTCACCGGTCACCAGCCGGAGATCACATATCCGATCCTGCCGGTCAGCACCGTGCAGACACCACGGCCCACGAAGTGAAGGGATGGAACAAGGATATCGAGCCGGTTAGAGGTGGAGTACGAAACGGAGTTGAAGATTGGGACAGAGGGTGACTGTGCCGAGGGCGGATCACGCGTATTGCGTAACACTATACAGGGAAAAAAATGGCACAGATCGGCAGGATAAACAGGCTTACGGTGAAAAGCAGGCGGGACTACGGCGTCCACCTTGATGGTGGTGAGTCAGGGGATATCCTCCTGCCGACACGGTATGTCCCGGAGAATTGCCAGGTTGGCGATGAGGTTGAGGTCTTTATCTATGTTGACCGGGAAGATCAGCTGCGGGCAACCACCCAAAGGCCCACGGTAACAGTCGGGCAGTTTGCCCGGTTGCCGGTGGTGTCAAACTCGGATTCGGGTACCTATCTGGATTGGGGGCTGGAGCTGGATCTTTTTGTGCCCCACAGTGAACAAAAGCAGAGGATGAGGGAAGGCAGATCGTATGGCGTTTTTGTCTTCCTTGATGAAAAAACCAGACGCATCACAGCCTCGTCCCGGCTTGATAAATTTCTTTCCCAGCAGCCTCCGGACTATAAAGAGGGCGAAGAGGTGGATCTGATTGTTTATGAGAAAACAGATCTGGGCTACCGGGTGGTGGTGAACTTGGCCCATGAGGGCATGCTCTATGAAAATGAGGTGTTTCAGAAACTGAGCCCTGGCCAGGAGCTGAAAGGCTATATCAGGAAGGTACGCGAAGACCTCAAGATTGACCTTCTTCTGCAGCGGCCAGGTTATCAGGGTGTCGATGCTGTTTCCCAGTCTATTCTGACGACCATGGAAGAGCATGGCGGCAGGATTGCCGTTACCGATAAAAGCCAGCCGGAAGAGATCTATTCCCTGTTTGGAATCAGTAAAAAGACCTTCAAAAAGGCCATCGGCGCCCTCTACAAAAAAAGACTGATCACTATCGATTCCAGTGGTATCGAGCTTGTCAGGTGATGTGAAATGATGCGTTCGGATATGTTTTAAAAAGGATACGATTTCATGCTGGCAAAGGTACAGAGTGGGGCGGTGGTAGGGGTGGATGGCCTGGCGGTTGAGGTGGAGGTGGATATTGCCCTCGGCCTGCCGATTTTCACCACTGTCGGCCTGCCGGATGGGAGTGTGCGCGAGAGCAAGGACCGGGTCAAGGCGGCGATCAGAAACTGTGGCTATGAATTTCCCAATCGGCGGATCACGGTTAATCTGGCCCCAGCGGATATGAAAAAAGGCGGGGCCGGCTTTGATCTGCCCATGGCCCTTGGTATCCTGGCGGCCACCGGGACCCTGCAGAGCGACAAGCTCGATCAGTACTGGGTCCTTGGCGAATTGTCTCTCGATGGCGTCGTCCGTCCGGTGCGCGGTGTCCTGCCGATAACGCTTGCGGCCCGCGATCTGGGCATGAAGGGGATTATTGTCCCGGATGCCAACAAGATGGAGGCGGCGGTGGTCGATGGGATTGAGGTGATTGCAGTCACTACCCTGCATCAGGCCGTGGAGTTTCTGGCAGGTATTATCGAATGCATTCCTTTTCATCTGGACCCGGCCACCTCTTTTGCCAGGGCCAGAAGCCATGAGGTTGATTTTGATGAGGTCAAGGGTCAGGAGCATGTGAAACGGGCCCTCGAGATTGCCGCCTCAGGTGGCCATAATATCTTGCTCAAAGGCCCGCCGGGGTCTGGCAAGACCATGCTGGCCCGTCGTCTGCCCACCATCCTTCCCGATCTCAGCTTTGCCGAGGCACTCGAAACCTCCAAGATCTATTCCATCATCGGCCTGCTGCCCGAGGATATGCCCCTGATTGCCACCCGTCCGTTCCGGTCGCCGCATCATACAATCTCCGATGCCGGACTGATCGGCGGCGGCCAGATCCCGCGGCCGGGCGAGGTGTCGCTGGCCCATAACGGGGTGCTTTTTCTCGACGAACTCCCGGAATTCAAGAAGCATGTGCTGGAGGTGCTGCGCCAGCCCCTTGAAGATGGAACCGTGACCATTGCCAGGGCTAATCTCTCCCTGAAGTTTCCGGCACGAGTGGTGCTGGCGGTGGCCATGAACCCCTGTCCCTGCGGATTTTACGGGGACAAACGCAAGGAGTGCGCCTGCAATCCCGCGCAGATTCATAATTACACCAGCCGGGTCTCCGGCCCGTTGCTTGACCGCATTGATCTCCATCTGGAGGTGGCAGCCCTGCCGTTCAAGGAGATGAGCGCCGAGCGCCAGGGCGAATCATCGGCAGACATCAAGGCGCGGGTGGATCAGACCCGCGAGGTGCAGAAGAAGCGGTACACGCGCCATGGTTCGGTCTTCTGTAATGGCCAGATGGGGCCCAAGGATATCCGAAAATATTGTGTCCTGGACGCGCCTTCAACCCGCCTTTTAGAAAAAAGCGTCGAACAGCTTGGGCTCTCGGCCAGGGGGTATCACCGGATCTTAAAAATTGCCAGGACTATTGCCGACATGGACCGCAGTGAATCCCTGCAACTGGGGCATGTGGCGGAGGCCATCCAGTACCGACGGATGGCGTGACCGTAGACATTATCGGGTTGATGCCCAACCTGCATGTGCCCAACGATTTGGCTCATATTTAGACAATCATCCTGGAGGTTAAAACCGCCGGGGAATAGTGAAAAAAGAAGTGGAAAAAAAGATGCAGACAAAAGGAATTGTGATAGCCGGCCTTGCCGGTGGATCGGGCAAGAGTGTGGTCTCGGTTGGCCTGACCGCGGCCTTGGCCCGGCAGGGCAAGAGGGTGGTGCCTTTTAAGAAGGGCCCTGATTATATTGATGCCGGCTGGTTGAAGCTGGCGGCCGGCACCAGTTGCTATAATCTTGATCCGTACCTGATGGATGAAGAGGTCATCCGGCGCTCATTCCTTGTCCATTCCCAAGGGGCTGATCGGGTGATTGTGGAGGGTAACAGGGGGTTATATGACGGCGTCAATGCGGAAGGGGGGTATTCCACCGCCGAACTGGCCCTGTCTCTAAACATGCCTGTCCTGCTGGTGGTCAACTGCACCAAGACCACGCGGACGGTGGCGGCCATGGTGCTCGGCTGCCAGAAGCTCGATGAGCGGGTGGATATCCGGGGGGTGGTGCTGAACCAGATCGGGACGGAGCGCCATCGCGCCATTGTCACCGAGGCGGTGGAAAAATATACAGGCCTGCCGGTCGTAGGGGCCGTGCCGCGGATGAAGCGCGACATCTTTCCCATGCGCCATCTGGGGGTCACGCCGCACCAGGAGTATGAGGGCAGCGCTGCCGCCATGGATTTTCTGGCGGCAACCATGACCGAGCATCTTGATCTGGAGCGGATTGAGGCCATCATGGCCCCGATTGGCCGGCCATTGTCTTTGGGTCAGGAGATCCTGCGACAGGATCCTTCTCGGCTGCGGATCGGGATCCTGATGGATGCCGCCTTCCAGTTTTATTATTCGGAAAATCTTGAGGCCCTCGAACGGCTGGGCGCGGAACTGGTCATGATCAATGCCCTGACCGCCAGCGTCCTTCCCCCGCTTGACGGTTTGTATATCGGGGGTGGTTTCCCCGAGACCAGTGCCGGAGAGCTGGCCGCCAACAAGGAATTCCGCCAGTCGATCAAGCAGGCTGCCGAGAGCGGGCTGCCCATCTATGCCGAATGTGGCGGGCTGATCTATCTGGGAGAATCAATCGTCCTGGAGGGGCAGGAGTACCCGCTGGCCGGGGTATTCCCCATTCGTTTCGGGATGTCAAAAAAGCCGCAGGCCCACGGCTATTCGGTCTTTGAAGTGGAAGGGGAAAACTCTTTTTATGCGCAGGGGATCGAGATCAAGGGCCATGAATTTCGCTATTCCACCATCCTGGAGTGGCGTGGCCAGCCGGAGCAGCTGGCCCTGAAGATGACCCGCGGCCAGGGATTCATGTCCGGTCGTGACGGCCTGACCATGAACAATGTCCTGGCCTTGTACACCCATGTCCATGCCGATGGAACCCCGGAATGGGCGGAGGGGTTTATGGCCAGATGCCGACGGCAGAAGGAAGCGAGGGGAAGGGTGAGGTGAGTGAGAGTATAGAAGGATGGTTTTTCCCCCTGCGCCGCACCTTAAGACGCATAGGAACAAGAGTAACCCCTTGTAAATTTTAAGGCTCTGTTCCCGTTAAGTGTTGAAAAATAAGCAATGGTTCTTATCTTTTTGATATATCACAAGAAGGAGGGAACCATGGAGAACGAGTCCTTTTCTAAATTGTTAGTTCAAATCACCGAGATGGATCATCGGCA